>JAAYKY010000050.1 GCA_012522185.1 Flavobacteriaceae bacterium
GTTCGGATTGCATGCTTTAGCCCATAATCTTAAAAAGATGAGTGCTTAAACAAAGAGAATAGCTCATCTTTTGTGCATTGCTTGAATGTAATCACTCTTTTATTCTAAATTATAGGGTATAAAAAAACCGTCCCGATTTTGTAAACGAGACGGCTTCGTAAATTCTTTTCCAATTACTCACTAAAAACTCAGTTTTCCTGTTTCGTTTCCGCGTTTGGCTGTAAAGCTTTTCCGTACTCCATTCACGTCAAAAGTCACCAAATTCTGTTGATCGGAGAAAGTACTGATTAACATAGAGTTTTTGATTTCAATTTCTTTGATATCACGGATATTATCTGCTTTCAGATAGATGCGAGTTGATTTGTCGTTGGTCTGTGATCCAACGTAAGTCAAGGTTACAGGCGAACCATTTACCTTCAAAATCATATTTGAAGTTGCATATCCACGAGCTTTGCTATCAAAATTATCTTTAGAAGTTACACTTGCACCAACGGCTCTTTCCAAATCTGCAGTAAAGAATTTTGCGGTCAACTTCAATGTTCCATTCTCATACTCCACCTTTGTGTTGGAAGCATGGAAATCCTGAGAAAAACTGATTCCACAAATTCCTATTGCAAAAAGAAACATTATTAATTTCAAATTTCTCATACGTTTTAATTTACATCTGATTGGTTTACAAATTCAATACCAAATGAATACGGTTATTGTTAAAGTAACTCTCCGCAATTTATAAAAAATTATTGTCTTTATTGAAATCCTCGCTTAGCTAAATCTTTCTCCAACTCGATTATTGTTAACCTTCCACGCGAACGAATTCCGGGGGAAGACTCTGATTTCTCCAAAATAAACTCAATGGTTGACTTTAGTTCAGGCATCAATTCCGGAAAGTCTTGCGTTAAATTATACAAAACACTCATAGAAAAGGCGCGAATGGCGATTTCTTCTTTTGGATCGATTAATAGATTATAAACAAAATCATACACCTCCGCCTTTTTATCAACTGAAATTTCTGAATGCCGTAAAATCCGGAGAATATTTCGTTTCAGAGGATTTGAAGTTTCTGGATTTAATAGTTTTTCAATCAGAAGTGGAACATAGGGCTCGATGAGTTCTGGCGATTGATCAAAACAGTTAGAAACAACGTGTGCCGCTCTTTGCGGCACACGATAGTCTTTTGATTTTATAAAGAAACAACTCATCAGTTCCTCAAATCGATTTTCATCTTTACCGATGTATTTGATGATTTTGAGTGAATTTTCTTTGCTGTGATTATTTTCTAACTGTTTGTAGATATTCATTTAGAAAGGAAGGTCGTCCGGTTCGTCAGTTCCAGAGTTATCGTTTCCGATGGGTGGCATTTCTGCGAATTGATTGTTTGCCATGGTATCGCCCATTTTTTCAATTCTCCAGCCTGAGATGCTATTGAAATATTTGGCTACACCTTCCGGGTTAATCCATTCTCTACCTCGAATGTTGATGGATATTTTCACTTCGTCACCGATGGTCAAAGGGTTCAGCAATTCGATTTTATCTTGCGTAAATTCCACCAAAATATCTTGAGGATATTGTTCTTGAGTAGTCACGACAAGTTCTTTTTTACGGAATCCACTTGCAAAGGTTTGTTCTTCAAAAATTTTCTTAATTCTTCCGCTTATTTCCATTTTTTAATAATTTTTTACAAAAATAGTCCAAATAAATAAAGAGGCTATCCAAAAAGCTGAATTAATTTAAATCAAAAAATTATCTAAATAAAATTTGTTGAAAAAGATTTTAATGTATATTTGCACACCCAAAGTATCGGGGACATTTGCGGGCGTGGTGGAATTGGTAGACACGCTAGACTTAGGATCTAGTGCCGCGAGGTGTGAGAGTTCGAGTCTCTCCGCCCGCACAAAAAGCAGAAAGTTTGACTTTCTGCTTTTTTTATGGCTAATTTTTCAGTTAAGTTCATAAAAAACCGCCTCCAATGAGACGGTTTCTGTTTTGAATTATTTCAAAAGAAAATTATTTTTTCACTACTTTCAAGGTTTCCACTCCTTTTTCTGTGACAACCTGAACCACATAAACACCCGGCTTCAAATCAGACAGATTAACAGTGGATTTTTTTCCGTTCAATTTTTGATTTTGAACCAATTGACCCGTTGTGCTAAAGATTTTCACTTCCTGAATGTTTTGGTCTGAATTCAGATTTAACTGGTTTACAACCGGATTGGGATAAGCCTGAACTTTTGAAGTCTGAACGTCATTGACACCAGCCGTAACTGCCTGCAAAGTAAAATTGTCAATTCCCGCTGCACTGTGAGGGGTAACTGTAGAAATTTTAATTGCAATATATTTAGCTTCACCTGAAAAACTTACCGGAGTCTCAATTGTTTGAAAAACATTATTCAAAGCAACCGCCTCGCTTACCGCTACATAAGAAGAAGTGTCTTCATTTGAAGTCAAGGTTCCTACCTCAACTGTAACACCTTCTGGTTGTTCACCTGCAAGTGAGAAAGTTCCGGCGTCGAAAGTCAAGACATAATCACCATTAACAATTTCAGGAGAAATCAGGAACATACTGATGTTTGGACTCATAAAGCTATAGAAGGTCACGTTTTCTTCTGCGTAAACCATCCCTCCATTACTTACTACGTTCCAACATGGATCAATTTCTGACCAAGTGTCGAAGTTTTCATTTATTTCATTTACGGCTTCACATTGTGCAGAAGCATAAATTGCTATAAAAGCAAAAAGCAAAGAAAATATACTTTTTTTCATCATTTAATTTTTTGATTAATACTTGATTTTTATCACAGCGCAAATATAATTTTTATTTGGATTAAGTCTAAATAAATTATTAATTTTGCCCCGGTTTCTAAGAAAAATCATATTTATGAAGAAAGTTTGGGGAGTTTGTTATGCTCTGTTTTTGGGTTCGCAAATAGCTTATGCTCAGCAAGATGAATTAATCGATTCGATTGATTATGTAGGGTTGGAAGATGTAGTAATTACGGGGCAGTTTTCTGCACAGTCTGTGGACAAATCCATTTATCAGGTGGAAGTAATCAGTTCAGAAGACATAAAAAATCAGGCAGGAAACACTATTGCTGACGTTTTGAACCAAAACCTCAACATTCAGATAAATCCGAGTAGTGGTTCGGGAGATTCCCAAATTACGATGATGGGTCTAAATGGAAGTTACGTAAAAGTTTTGGTAGATAATATTCCTTTGGTTTCGGATTCGGGATTTGGGAACAATATAGATTTGACCAAAATCAATCTGGACAACGTCGAGCGGATTGAAATCGTGAAAGGTTCTATGGGCGTAGATTATGGAAACAATGCTTTGGCGGGGATTATCAACATTATCACCAAAAAGACAGCCAAATCTGATTGGAAAATCAATTTTATGGTTCAGGAAGAAACCGTAGGAAAAGAATATGACTGGTACGAAGATGGTGGCGTGGGAAAAGGAAAGGGCCGACATATACAAGCGCTGGATGTAAGCAAAAAGATTTCAAACAACTGGTACATTAATGCCGGTGTCAACCGAAATGATTTTCAAGGTTTTTGGGGCGTTAAAAAAGGAAAAAAATATTTTGAGCAGGACAATAATCGGGGATATGAATGGCTTCCCAAAGAACAATGGAACACCTATGGTTCACTCCATTTCAAAAAAGGAAACTTCAGTGCGTTTTATAAATTGAGCTATTTATCGGAAGAAATCAACAAATATGATTCGGTTGTAAAATCCCGGGTTTTTCCGGGCGGAGAAAGAACTTTCTTTGCTTCTGATCGGGATTATTTCACCAAAAGATGGACGCATCATTTGAATTTGAATGCCAAATTATTTAATCAAATTAAGTACAACGGCGATTTCTCCTACCAAACCCAAGAAAGAAAATTCCAGGATTATGAATATGATATTCCGGCAAGAACGGAAACTTTGAGAAAAGACGAAAACATTTATTTGTCCACCAAAGCCTACTATTCCAGAGGAACTTTTACCAATTTCACCAACCGAAAAGATCTGGATTACCAGTTGGGATATGAATTGGATTTCAACAAAGGTTTTGCCAATGCTTTTGCAGATTCTTTCGTTTTTGATGAGAATTTGGACAAAGAAATCGGGTCGTATGCCGGATTTGTTTCAGCGGAGATTCACACAAATTCAGGACTTTCCTTACGTCCGGGATTCAGAGCGAGCTTCAGTAATAAATTCAAGCCTCAGTTTAGTTATTCCTTGAGCTCAAAATATGATTTGACCGATCATTCTTCCATCCGAGCGGTCATCGGAACGGCGAATCGCTATCCGGATTTTACCGAATTATACACCTATCAGGTGGACAGTAACCACAATATTTTGGGTGATGAGAACTTAACGCCGGAAAACGGTTATTCGACTTCCATTCAGTGGAACAACAGAAGCCGATTTGGAAATTTCAGAATGGAGAATAACGTCACTACACTTTATTTGGATGTCGATGACAAGATTGATTTGGTGAATTTTGGCGGTGCGAATTACAGATTTATGAACATCGATAAATACAAAACCTGGGGCATTTCGACGGATCATCGTTTTACCTGGAACCGTTTAAGTTTAGGTTTGGGCGCTTCTTTATTTGGAGAATCCCAGACTTTGAGTAGTCAAACTTATTCGGCAGATCAAAAAACAGAAGATGAATATCGTTATCATTTTCAGGGAAATGCTTCTCTGAATTATCAAATCCCCAGTTGGGCGACTACCTTTTCGATTTATTATAAATACACGGGCAAATCCTCACAGTTTCTTCTTGATTATGAAAACAGTACGCAGGAAAACACTTACTTCACTCTGGCCAAAAGAGACGATTTCAATATGTTGGATGCCTCCATCCGAAAAGGCTTTTACGATGACCGTTTTGAAGTGACAATCGGAGCAAGAAATATCTTGGATGTAACTTCAATCGATGACGATGCCTACATCGGGCAAGGTCATACCGGAACGGGTGGCGGAAATGTTCAACTTTTTTACGGTCGATCATACTTTTTAAAACTAGTTTACAATCTTGAATTTTAATCATTTAGAATAATGAAAAACATATTTTTAACACTAACAGCCGGAATTCTTTTTATCACTACTTCTTGTTTGAAAGAAGACGACGAAAACATCCTTATACCACCACTCGAAGGCGCAACTGTAGCCCCGGAAGTAGGTGGAGCTGCCCAACCCAATCAAGTTTGGATTGATTTATCCAATCCTGACAACCCTTCTACTTCTACGCTGCGCACTGATTGGGATTTGGGATTTTACAACGGAACTGAATTCCGGGTTATCCTGAACAATTCCATTCTGATGGCTGCCGCAGCCATTGAATCAAATGATATTGACGCAGTCGGGCAAAGTGATTTTTCTTCGCTTGTCAATATTTTGGATCCTGCCGCCGGTTGGTCTGAAGAATACATTGATGATGTAAGTGGAAATTTCCTTGGAGAAAACGGAACTGCGATCGATGCAATCAGTCTTGATACAAATGAAAACAAAGTTTATCTGATTAAACTTGGTTATGATACCTATCAGGGAAATGACATTCCGCCCTATTCTGTCTATACAATTGGAGAGGCGCGTGGATATAAAAAAGTTCGAATTTTAAGAGAAGGTGCAAATGCTTATAAAATTCAATATGCTGATTTGGACGCCACCACTCATTCTGAATTCATTGTGGAAAAAAATGATTCCCATAACTTTTCCTTCTTTAGTTTCGACACAGAAAATTTAGCTCAAATTCAGCCCAAAAAGAAAAACTGGGATTTCTGTTTTACCATTTTTAACAATCTGATCGAAGGATTTGGTACTTATACTTATTCCGATTTCATTATCAATAACACGATGGATGGCGTGAAATCCTATCAAATAACCACAAATGCTCTTACATTGGAGTCGGATTATAATAATTTCACGCTAAATGATGTGGATGAGTCCCTGTTCGTAGTAGATGACCAAAGAACTATTGGTGGTACATGGCGCTCCACTGTTTCTGGGACTACTTCTACGCCAGTTGTCTATGGAGATCGATTTTATGTTTTAAAAGATCCTGAAGGAATTATCTATAAAATACGATTTCTAAGTATGTTGGATGAAAACAATATGCGCGGTTATCCGACATTTGAATACGAACCTCTATAATGTTTTTATAATCATCAAAAAATCCTGAGCAATTCAGGATTTTTTTTTTAATTAATATTTTTGCTTAACGCCTTGATGTATCCCAGATGCAAAGATTCATGCAGATTATTGAAACGAATCGCATCTTCAATAGTTTCCAAATGAATTCCAAAACTGGTTTGATACGGTCGGAAATTCGATAGGTTTTCATCGAAATAATCTTTTCGTAACCGAACCTGAGTAGTCTGAAGAAGTTTAATCAAAGTTCGCACATCCTCATCATTTAAATTCTGATCACCAAAACTTCCTTTTTTGAAACGCATCACCCAATCATTTTCCACCAACATTTCATTCCCCGAAAGATAATAAGTCATCAATTGTTGCGTAACGAGCGCATGAGCGCAATTCCAAAAAATATGGTTTTTAAAACCCATTGGGATGTAGGTCAGTTCATTTAATTCATAATCATACAAATAATTGATAAAATGCTGACGAATTGCTGTCAAATCTTCGAAATACTTTTCCATAAATTCAGTTCTTCTTTCAAAATTATAAAAACATTCATAGAAAATAGCATCATAATCAAAATCATTAGTCTGCATTTTTATAAGCCTTTTTAAATCCGTAAATTTGTAGCTAAATCAATAAGAAATGAGTAATTTAAAGAATCAGGCCATTGGTTTATTGGAAGAGCTTGGAGTTGAGAAATGGATGAAAAACATTCAGGTAATGGGTGATGAAATCATCCTTGACATTGTTTCTCATTCGCCAGCGATGCACGAACGAAAACGTTTGGAACAAGCTCTAAAAGCAGCTTTTGCTGAACAACTTCCTCAAGCCAATCTGAAATTAAATATATTAATTGAAACTCCCGAAAAACCACAGGAAATCAAAGGAAACGAAATTCCCGGCGTGAAGAACATCATCGCGATTTCCTCGGGGAAAGGAGGCGTTGGAAAATCAACTGTCTCTGCCAATCTGGCTATCAGTTTACAAAAAATGGGCTTCAAAGTCGGACTTTTAGATGCTGATATTTATGGGCCTTCTATGCCGACGATGTTTGATGTGGAAGGCGCGCAACCACATTCAGTCCAAGTGGATGGAAAGTCCAAAATGAAACCAATTGAAAGCTACGGCGTAAAACTCCTTTCCATCGGATTTTTTGCAGGAACCGATCAAGCAGTGGTTTGGAGAGGCCCTATGGCAGCCAAGGCATTGAATCAAATGATCCGCGATGCACATTGGGGTGAATTGGATTTCCTATTGGTAGATTTACCTCCGGGAACGGGTGATATTCATTTGTCAATTGTTCAGCAAATTCCGATTACAGGAACCGTGATTGTGAGTACGCCTCAGAACATCGCGTTGGCAGATGCAAGAAAAGGAGTTGCCATGTTTAAAATGGATGCAATCAATGTCCCGGTACTAGGAATCATTGAAAACATGGCGTATTTCACGCCGGCTGAATTACCTGAAAATAAATATTATATATTCGGACAAAATGGCGCGAAAAATCTTTCAGAGAAACTTGATGTGCCTTTCTTGGGAGAAATTCCTTTGGTTCAAAGCATTCGAGAAGCAGCAGACATCGGTCGTCCGGCAGCATTACAGGACAATACGCCTGTTTCGATTAATTATGAGAAAATCACTCAGAATATGATTGTAAGCCTAGTCGAAAGAAACGACACGCTTCCACCGACTGAGGCAGTGCGAATTACGACGATGGCAGGTTGTTCGGCAGTTAAAAAATAATTATCTTTGTGCTTATGGAAAATGATACTTTAATCCAAAGAATTGAAAATGCTTTGTCTGAAATCAGACCCTTTCTGAACAATGACGGAGGAGACATCGAATTGGTATCAGTAGAAGATGGGGTGGTAAATGTCAGACTATTGGGAACTTGCACTTATTGTACAATTAACCAAATGACTTTGAAATCGGGTGTGGAAATGACTATCAAGAAACACGCTCCCGAAATCAGTAAAGTAATCAATTTGGACTCCCTAACCCCTACAATTAACTGATAACCAAACCATTCAACGGACACTCTGAATTTTGGCAAACTGTTTGTTTAAATTTGGGAAAACCAATCCAAATGAAGAGAATTTTCTTGTTGTTGACGACCTCCACCATCTTGATGTCTTTTGTTTCAAGTGATTCAAATAATTTCAAATCAGGAGAATATTTGCAATACCGGATTCACTATGGAATTCTAAATGCCGGATTTGCTACACTTGAAGTTAAAAACACAACTTATGAAGGAAAACCTCATTTTCACGTGGTGGGAAAAGGCTCCTCTTCAGGAGCAGTTCGAGCTTTTTATAAGGTAGATGACGTTTACGAAAGTTACATTGACCAAGCGACTAATAAACCTTCAAAATTCGTCAGAAACATCAGCGAAGGTGGCTATACACGCGATCAGATTTTCACATTTGATCATGATAAAAAAACAGTCACCATCAACGACAGGAAAGAGCAAAAGGTTACCTATAAAAACTTTGAAGGAAATATTCAGGATTTACTTTCGGCATTTTATTATTTAAGAAATTACGATACCGACAATCTAAAAACCGGTGATTTTATCAATTTGAATATTTTCATGACCGATGATACCTATCGTTTCCGTTTGAAAATTTTGGGAAGAGAAACGATGAATACGAGATTCGGAAAAATTAAAACCATTAAAATTCGTCCTTATGTACAGTCCGGGCGGGTTTTTAAAGAGTCAGAAAGTGTGACGATGTGGGTTACGGACGATAAAAACCACATTCCGATTCAAATCAGAGCTCAATTAACCGTAGGTGCTTTGAAAGCCGATTTACACGACTATCGGAACACAAAGTACACACTTCATTTTACGAAATAATTTAATTAACTAATAATCTGAATTCGATTATTAAAATACAGTTAACTAATTAGATTTCAATGTTTCAAATTTCAGGGAAAACTTTTCTTTATACCTCAACCCCAATAAAACCCCAGTCCGGTTCGACTATTTCTAAAGTACAACCCATTTTCTGTACCACAATTAGGCTGATTTAATTTGAATTGTTCTTTCAAATTTATATAGGTAGTATCCCACTAATTTTGGAACATAACTGAGTCACACGATACAATCGTGTGTCAGCGGGAAAATGCTACCTCATTTCTTTTAAAATCAAAAACCTTCATTAACCATTTTAGTGTAGCTTAAATAGTTTCCGTTCTTGTCTTTCTGATATTCAGTGTAATATTCCTCAATCCCATTGCTGAAAAAGGATTCTTTTATTATAATCGGCAAAACCAAAAGTATAAAAATCGCAAACGAGTTTCACTATAAAATCGCAAAAAGTTAAGCCACCTAATCGGTGGCTTTTTTGTGCAACATTATATCCGTATAGGATGAGTTATAATTCACACTTCCTCCAGTCGTGGTCATAGTCGATCCAAAAAAAGGATTCCCCGTATAAGTTCGCGTTTCTATCCACTCACACAACTCCACTATTTGAGACTTGTTTGATGTGAAATAAAAGTAGCTGGAACCATCTAAAACCGTCAATACATCTAAATAATCACGAAGCTTCCAGTAGGAACTACCATAAGTTTTTGTATCTGTGCTCAAATAAGGCGGATCAACCAAAAACACCACACCAGGAACGTCTTTAAATTGCTGATGAACGTCCTTATAATCTCCACGAATACGCTCCACGCCCTTCAAATAACCTTCAGCAAAGTACGGTGATTGACGCACTACATTATAAAACGTTTCTTTGGATAACTGACTAAAATCGGTCATATACTTTCCGGAAAACAGTATATTGCTTGACAAAGTCACATAATCGACATATTCATGCTTTGCTACTAATTTTAATATTTCATGCCTAACTTCATCCCTTACCTTTTTATCTTTCAACTCATCAGCCAATAGCAAACGCACCTCGGTTATTAAGTCATTTGTAGTATTGATATTATCGAGACGTTCCTGAAAATTATCAAAGTCATTCCAAACAACTCGTGCAGACGGATAGAACTGTTTGACAGTATGACTCAGCAAGCCAGAACCGCCAAACAAATCAACAAATACAGCATCTTCAGGATAATCCTTCAATGCCTCGATAAACTTCTTTAAAAATCGCCGTTTTTGACCCTGAAACGGCAAAGGTGATTGATTGTAATTTTTCATTTTATATATTTGATTAAACTTAATTTATGAAATACTTTATTTTAGAATTCTTTAAAGGCTCTTTTTGGATTGGTGAAAAACTAAATGAGTATAATTCTATAATTCATGACTTTGAAAAACCCCCTTTTAAATCCGTGGAAGAAGCATTGAATTATGTAGTGGAAAATTACGAACATCCAAACCCCGAAAAGTCTCAATCTTTAAGAGCAAACACAACAATTTTTTATAAGAAGACCGATAATCCCATTGAGAAATTAGAAGTCTTGCAGAAAATTGATGCCTATTTTAAGGATTTAAACAAAGAACATATAACTCCTGATTTTGATGTATTTGGTGATTAAATCAAACATTTAAATTAAACTTAATTTTATTCCCATTGAGCAACTTTTGGGTTGCGCCTATATTATTCTCATAAATGTGCACATTGCCCAAAAACAGCGTAATTGAGCGCAATGGCACATCTATCTGCCTGCTCATTAGGTACAAGTGGTAAATATCCGCCGGAAGCCCCAAATTCGCATCACTGGAACGCTGATATGCCGACACCAAAAGCTTTCCCTTATCGATTTGAAATTGAACAAGAGACAGGCAAGGTTGCTGATTGCTTTCCGCTCCCGTTTCGCCCAAGAAAAGCACGTAATTCTTACTATTTCGTTTCTCACGATTAATCTGCTCGATCAAACGCGGTAAGCGTTCAAAATAAGTCGGATAACTATTCACCAAGATCGGACCGCAATAGTCCCACCAGTCAATTCCTGCCTCTCTGTACGCTTCTGTTAATCGTTCCCCGCGTTGGAATAACTCCAGTTCTGCCTTTAGTTTGTTTCTGGCTATTCCGTGGCATTCAAAAATATCCAACAAATCGCCTGGCTTCATACGTAAAACCTGATCTGTTAGATAGGTTATATTTCCCTTCTTGTTTTTCTGAACCTTTCCTTTGTCCAGAATTTTCGTTAAAATTTGATTGTATTTGTTCATTATTGTAAATTTGAAATCTCTTATCACATTAGATTAAATAATCAAGCCGATAGCTGGAAGATTTTACGTCCTCCGGTGAGCTATCGGCTTTAATCGTTAAAATGTGGTAAGAGACTTTTAATGAACCGGAGGATTTTTTAACCTCCGTTTAAGTGGCGTTTAAAACCCTTTTAAATCTTTAAAAAAGGCCGAACGGTTTTACTTATTTTTCGCATCCGCCATTCGACCCAAACAATAAAAATGAGGAGCATTAATACTATGCCACCAAGGATATATACACCGGCTTGAAAACCGGTCAATTCTTTTTGAACTTTCTTTTCCTTTTCAAGATTTTCTATTCGTGCTTCGTAATCAATGAATTTAGAGTTCATCTGAGCGATCAGAGCTGTGTATTCGGCTTTCCAATCTGCTTTAGTTTCTGAATTTTCCTGATTAATTATTCCGGAAGCAGTTGCGGTTCCAATGCCTTCAGCACCTGCTTCAAAACCTGATTCGGTTTGTTTCATATACAGCCGTAAACCGTCACTGACTTGCTGGCCATTGAACGCCATTTCCCAATCACCAAAAAACTGCCGGAAATCATAAGCGGTTAAACTTGAGCTTTGCGCCGCTGCTTGAACGTCCGATTTGCTCGTTTCTTCCGATTGCAACTGTTCAGTTACGGCCGTTTTTTTCTTCGAAATATCGACCGCCTTTTTTTTTGTCACACAGCCACAAAGGACGAACGCCAGCAATAAAACTACTTTCCAATCCATTTCTTTGCTTCTTTTTCTAATGAGATATTATACGGTTCACGCTTCAATCGGCGCGCCAATGCCACATATCCGGCACCGTTGTACTTCACAGCGATCATGTGCCAATTACGAGTTCTGACGGCGCTCAAAAGCGTTGCATCCGTCAAAATGAAACGAACCAAAGCACACAATTGCTGATATTCGCCACGCTTGAAATCATCCCACATAGCGCCAACGTTGGCGTAACCAAGGCGTTTCCAATGAAAGCCCATAATCTGAGGTAATCCAATTGATGTACTTTCCATTGCCGCGTTGGGATTGATTGCAAAAGCATCATTGAACGCCGGCCATTCCCGGGATTGAATGTCCACTTTGTTTTGTGACCAAACACCTGAGCGTGCTTTAGGTGCTAATTTTTTAAACCAGGAAGGTTCAAATTGGATTAGCAATTTTCCGGTTCTTTTATCAAACCCATAGCCCGGGGTTTCGACTTTCACAATAGCCATGAGCACATCAAAGGGTAGTTTATTTACCCTCGACAGTTCACGAATGTGATTTATATTTTCTGTTTTCATCGAAATAATAAATAGATTTTATGGAATGATTTTCATCAAAGAAGTCCAAAATTTTGTCAAGTGTTTTACCGTTTTTATTGAGTGTTCCGGCCACTTTGTTTTTACCAATTACACTTGAAATAGTTTCGCGGAAATCTCCGAACTTGTAGCCATCATCTGTTATGAGTAACACGTTGAATAGGCTACGAAATTCATAGTTTCCGAATCGGTCAATGTTTACAGCAAGGTTGCGCCAATAACCGGTAATTCTTGACCACTTGAAACGCTTTTTAAATAGTGTCACATAAACAAAGCTGATAGGTTCCAGGACAACGAAAAGCAAAACGGCCAGCATAACAAGAATAAGATTTGTCATTTCTCCAATTCTAAAAATTAAATGCGCCCTTTTCATCATCATTCAAAACATTGATCGACAACAAAGTCAATAAAGGCACTTGATTAGCAAGTATCAAACTATGGAAGTAATCAAATGCCGGCATCGTTAGGAATTCCGAAACATCAGGGTTTTCTTCCGGATCATATTCCGGATTGGGAATGGGTTCATTATTCTGATCCCTTACCACGACTTGATAATGATTTCCAACAATCCAATTTTGAATTCTTGTCTTAAAATTAGAACTTACATCTTGACCGTCTTTTTCATACTCCAACCGGGCATCAATGACGATTTGAGCCACGTCTGCGTTTTCTGCAATTCTGTCAATTACTACGAATCGTTCCACGTCTTCAAATAGTGGATGATTACTTATTTTTTGTCTTAAAATTTCTGCCATGATTAAAATGTATAAGCTTTGATTATTTGTGCTGAAAATGTTTCCTTTTGACTTCTATTTGGTACTTGTAGAAATATGGAATAACCCGAATTATTTGAGATGGTTTCCGACCAAGTTTGTGTACCTGAAATTACCGTTAAAAGATTTCCTTGTTTAATAAATATCACAGACCCCGAAAGCGGATTGGGAACATAAACCGTACTCGTTCCGAGTAGCTTTTTACCTATTCCGCCACCTGAATAACTTGTATTGGTAGCCAAATAATTCAGCTGTGAATAAGCCAACTGATTTACAGTTGAAGAGTAACCAACGCCTATCCTTGAATGGTAGTTGGATGTTGGCGATATAGCAGCAAACGAATTGTCAATTAACAATTCTAAATACCAATCTTCGCCCATCGCAAACAATTCGCTTGATTTAGCGGAAAAAATGGGAGTTGATGTAACGGAGCCTTGAATTTCATTTTCAAAAACGACCGTATCGGGAGTTCCATAACTTAAAGTATTTGGATAGCTTGTAAGTATATCAAATACGTTTGTCTTTAAATCAATGTTGGTAATTTTACTTACAATCTGAAAATTCAATGAGGTCACATAGGCGGAAACCCCTGATGTGAGTCTTAATTTATAGGTGCCTACTCCAAGCGAGTAAAAGTTGTAGAAAAAAACAAGCTCAGTCCCGGAAGCATAGGTTTGAATTTGAGATACCGGAACTTCCGCCAATACTGCTTGAGTGGTGGCGTTTAAAATTTCAATTTTTCTATTGGTAGGATGCAGGTTTAAATTTGCACCCCGCAAAACAAGGTAAATGTTATTGTTTTCAAGTTCAAAGATGGGAGGCGAAATCAAATTGACCGCCATCGTTCCGGTTGAGAAACCGCCGTTAAGTATTTGAGTGAACTCTTGCTTTTGCGCAGAAGTCCAATTTTCAGCCTGCAACTTGAAAGCCGGATAACCTATTTTAGCAACTTGTCCAGTTGCGTTTTTACCCATAAAATCGGTAAAAGTCGCATCGGTTGATTTATTGGGTAATTCAGCTATTGAAAAGGGAAATCCGTTAGTATCTAATACTCGAGGTTCTAAAATTTCCAGATCAGTATTTCCAATGTTTTTTCCTAAATCATTAGCCGGAAGCTTTGCCACATCACCCTCTTCATCCATGCCTATGACATATTGATAATCTTCAGAAGATCCTTCATTTTCCGGCTTTGACATTTTATTTCCAATTGCCTCATCTTGCGACTCAAACTTCGTGGCCACCGTTTCATTGAAATCAGCTTGGTTGTTTTCGGCTGTCAATCCCAAATATTCGTGATCTTCTGTGAGCCCCACCTCATCATCATTCACTTCTGCTGAAAGATTCAGCGCCGACTGCCACGCCGCAACGTTTTCCTCAGTCAAATTAGATGCATTTATGTCTGCATACCCATCATGACCGTGGTCAGTGTCTGACTTATTTCCCAAAGCTTCGTCCAGTCCACCAATAGAACTAATAGGAATTTCGTCCTCTTTATGCCAATACGAGTCCATCCAATGCCAAAAGTGTTCCTGTGCTGGTTTCAGCCCGTTTTTAAACCAGTTTTTAATTTGATTTATAGATGTTACTGCCATTTCTATATTCCTTTAAATTGAATGAAAGCTAAAACATAGTAGGGTGGGCGATTTTCATGCGCTTGACCGCCACCTTTTGCCCCAGTCGTAAATGTATGGGTATGCGCGCCAGCTGTGGATGTGGCGGCCGAGCTGACGGACACATAATCAAAACTTCCATTGTCTTTTCCACGCCTGCCAATAGTGGAAGCTTTACTGTAAGAATGTGTATGATTTCCGTCCAAACTTGTTGTTCCCCCGTGTGAATGCGAGGGCATCTGCGCCTCTGTCAATGTGACGGTTTTTGCGCCGCCTGTTTTCCCTATTGTATCATAATCACCATCAGAAGGATTTAAACCAACCACGAAACGTGAACGCAAATCAGGAGTTCCATTTTGTCCGTTGCATAGCGCATAGCCGTCAGGTAATTCTGCTGCCGAACCCGCCCACATCATAATGGCGCCGACCGGTACTACTTTACCCATAAGCTCATTCACATCAGCTGTCAATTGCTTTGCCGATTTGATTCGAACGAAACTGCTCCAATCAATGCTCTTGCCCGGGCTGGTGCCGAAACCTATCCAACGTCGATTGAAAACTACTTTTGTAGTTCCATCTTCGAATTCTCGCATTTCGCTTTCTTCAAAAACGCGACAAGCATTTTGAACAGAGCCACCGCGAAATTCAAATAATTCGCCGTTGTAAAAGACCACGCCATCGGATATGTTTGAACCGGTTTGCACGCATCCTGAGATAATAGTAGCGTTGCCCGCTATGAAGCCCAGATCATTGAGAAGCTGGTAAGTTTGTTGCATAAATTCGAGCGTGTCCGTTTCCAGTGGAAAACCGCCCGTTTGTTGTACATTCAATTGATTCATGGTGTTTGATTTTGATTTAATGCTCCAGCCAAATTGATTATATTATAGCGTGGCCCCGCCATTTTATAGAAGTCAACAAGGGCGCGTATATCATATATATTTCCAGATGCACCGTTAAAATTGACCGTAAAATCCATCCCGGAACCGTCCAGTTCTGCCGACGTACGCAAATACATCGTTCCTAAAAATTTCGGTTTGTTCTCAGATTGTGTGTAGATATATTTATTCAAATGAATATCGGGCTCATCAATGGTGATTCGTCTTAACTGTGGATCAAATTCGTCGTTCAAAGCCGATTCCATGTAGCACTTCATCCAGTTATGGCTAATTCGGTAAAGGTTTTTAAGCCTGTTTATTTTCCATTCGTAATGGATTCTTTTCAGTGGTTTGGCCAGCGTTTGCAGATAGGCGATTCGTTTTGGAAAACGCAGATATGTACGCAACAATAAAATTACCAACTTATCTACATTCAAATCGAACCACGAATTACTTCTTGAACTTTCTGCACTATACGACATAACTTATACCTGTAAAATCAACAATCTTAAAATAGCCGGATGCAGGGATAGTCCTTACATCTATGGCTTCAAAATCTCCATAGCTTCCATTATCAGCATCCAACCATGCAGTTTCAGCCGAATCGACCTGAACCAAACGAACGCCGTCCGTTGCTTCAAGTTTATTGGCTAATTCTTGCAGTTGTAATTCTCCATTGAAGGGTAGTTCCTTCATAAATTGCATCAACGCAACTTCAACCGGCTTGGTTCCGTTTACCCGGTGAATGCCGTTTGCTGTCAATACAAGCGGATCACGGAAAATCCGTATGTTCAGTCTCAACAAATCCGGCAAATAGTTAATTACCGTATAAGGCACGCCAGGCGGTTTTATCTCTTTCACAAATTCTACAACTGCTTCCAATTGTTCCTCAGTAATAGGCGATAGTTCATCATCGTTTTCAGTCGCTATCTTGCAGATCACGCGTTTTTCATCATCGGACTCAACGACTGCTGCATACTTTATAATTTTGGAGGTTTCAATTTCTTCATCGGTTGCGGTTCCGTTCATCCATTCGTCCGTTCCGGGAATTAAACTGAAGCCATATTGAAAGTCCAATAATGTCTGTCGGATTTGCGGCGATCTGTGAACCTTCTGATTGCGAATAGCCGTTTCCGTTTCTTCCTTGTGGGTTGTGAACATTTGGCTTAACAAATGACAGATATAGGAAATAATCCAGGCGAATTCCTTCCAGTCTGACGTTCTGCTATCAGAAGTCAGTTCCTGTAATTCTTCCCGGTTTTCCTTTTCCGTCAGAATTTCTTCATATATGGCGTTTCTATCACTCATTTACATTTTCATTATGGTGAAACAACAAAATCTACATTTACAGCCCAATAGCTGATACCTTCAGGCCGTGGTTGATAAACTGAAGTAGCCGGGTTCCAAGCTGTAGCCGGGCGGTGGTTACTTTGTTTATAGAATTGTACGTTTTCTTTCAGTCCATAGTCTTTATCCGTCAACAGCAATTGCTGGCCGGCTTCCAAATCATCGGTAAGGCTAATATTGTTGAGCAATGCCAAATCATAAGCCGCCGCCACCGTTCCATAAACCTGAATGGCGATATCAAATAATGATTGATTATGGTGTACTACTATCACTTGACTGACAATTCTTTAATTCTTTCTTCTTTTTCCTTCAGCTCACCTTTTAATGATTTAACTTGCTTTCTAAGCAACGTAATTTCATCTTTTAGGATTCTGATTTTATTATTCATCATCGTTTCGTATTCCTGGTATCTATCTTCGTAACGCTTTTTCAGATCGTCCAGGATTTCACGATAATGCTCGCTTAACTTCACATCATTTTCAATTTTCGTAGCCTGAACGCTTTCCAACGTTGCAGCTACTTCAGCGTTAAATTTTCGGCGTTCCAAAAACCAAAATACAAGGCCACCCGCGCCAAAGAGATAACCAATCATTGTGATGATGATTTGATACAAGTCCATTTATATGTTAATTACAATGTTTTCAATTCCTTTACTGTCATCGATTTGAGCATTTACATACTTATCGTATTCCAGTTGTATTTTCAAGTCCCGGCGGAACTCATTTTTCGTCACACTTCTTTTTAAATAATTCACAGCGCCAAACCCACACAATGGCCATTGCTTGATTTCGCCCATCTGACCGATGAAAATATCACCTACATGTTGCTGATCACTTTGGCCGGTCACAAAATCACCGTCTTTAATTAGGATATCACCGTCTTCATCTCTTAAAAAATCCTGTCTCATTGTATCGTTCCGGTTATAGGACCGCCCATGCTGTCGGTGCCGATTACTGTTGCTGTTTTTACATACTCATCAATTGCCGTACTTATCATTTCGGCATATTTCTCAATTGCTGCTGTTTGATCTACATCATCTTTCAAATCGTTTAGCATTGCCTTTATGGAAGCTTTCAGTTGTGTTTTATTCAAAGCCATATCATTGCATTAATTGATTTAACAATTGGTTTTGCTGAACCAATACCGCTACATCATCCGGTGAAAAACTTCCCGGTCCACTGGGTGTAATTATGATTGCATTTTGAAGGGTTTCAAATGTTGTATTTAAAATTCCCTTCAGATCAGCCACATTGTTTTTGATTGAAAACTTTCCGTCTTTCATTTCAAAAATCTGATCACCCATTTTTATAATTACCCTGTCTATTTCTGAATACTTCAGTATGAATGGGGTGTCTTCATTTTCAATTTTACCCAGTAGAACTTTGCTGCCGACTTTTGGGTATACGGTGATTTGACTATCCAGGTCATCAATGATCGAATTCAATCGCACTTCTTCGATGTCATCAACTTGACAAGTATCACCATCAATGGATTTCACTACGCCGATTCCGGTTTGGTGCTTCATCCGAGTACCGGCATTTCTGCTTTTGCTCACAGCTTCTTTGAATACTTCTGCAAAACTCATAGCTTATAAGAAAGTTTATTGGTTCTACGTATTCCGGAATCACCGTTTAAATCAATAGTGACCGCTTCTATAAAATACCGACCGTTTTGATGACCATCTTCATAAATCGGTCGATATATTTCGGCTGAATCACCCGGCTGCGTTCTTGGTTCACACCAGGAATTCAAGCTACCTTCAAAACCATCTATTGAACGACTTTTATAAATTTGTTCCGCCCACTTTTTCAGATCAGCTTTGGTCATATTTGGAACCATTGACATATTGACTGTGTTTCCGCCTTTTTCGCCAACGGTTTCCGATAATTCTTCACCGTTTTTTTGCCGTGATTTAACAGTCACTTCCAAAAGCTTATCATCTTTCCGCTCAAAACTCAAATCAGTATCGCGGCGAACGTTTTCGCTGAAATTAAACTGATGAACATCGCGCGGTTTAAAATCCACTTTCATTCCTACACTTAATGTATCGGGCGTTATAAAATAAGCGCGTAAACCTGTGCGTTCTTTCAGTTCTTCCAGGACTTCATAGGGTGTAGCATTGTCAATGTGCCAGGAACCGTAATTGTAGTCTTCATTCAATTCAATATTGTATTTGGAAGGAATGACAGCTTTCAATATTTCAATCAGGCTTCCGGATTTGATGTATTTAGTTATACGCGGTGCTTTTTTCAATTGATACATTTCGTCTTCACACTCCAAAACCAATGGCGTATCCGCGCCGATTTTCGTGATATATCCCTGGAATTCTGTTTGGTTGTTACCATCATAGCCCAAAGAAATTTGTATAGAATCACCGCGCTTCATAAAGTCCAAAATGGACTTATAAGAAAAGTCCAATGGATTACCATTTGAATCTTCACCATTCTTGAATTCTCGCGGCAATGTAATTTTGGCTGTGTTGGTCAGAACTTCCACACTCTTTTCGATTTTGATGGATTCGCATACATCAAAAACAAGATTGTTAGCGATGATAACCTGCATTGTGATATTGAAAAACAAGTAATTCATCAGCTTATTCCCATATTTGGATTCAACAAAGTAAAGTTGACAGCCTTGATGCTTTTCGCTTCGATATTTACCTGGATAGTGTCCTGAAACCCTTCAACCGGCGCAAACTCAATCCGGGTAAAATAAATGCTATCAATGTCCTTTTCTTCGAACTGCACACCGATTGCTTTCACAACTCCGTTATGCTTCCAGTTTTGATTGAGTCGACGTATTTCATCACTTGGATAAATTCTGTTATCCACATCAATCAAAATTCCGCGAATGCTCAAATCATAAGGTTTGGTTCCCCAACGTTCGATAACGATCCCATCCGAATCGTTTACTTCAGTTTCGACTAAAGTTTTTTCCTGGCTAAATGTGATAATTAAAGGAGGCGCAAAGATGTTTCCAGATTCTCCTTTTAGTAAGGTTCCAAACTCTAAAGGTTCCAGTTCCGGAACTTCAAACTTGATGTATTCAAAATCCGGCTCTTCGAAAGGATATGATTCCAGTCCGTATTCTTTTGGAGCGCCCTGAAGCCTTTCAGCAACCGAATTGGAAATATAGCCAACTGCTAACATTCCGAAAGCGGCGGCATATCTTTCCTTTAAATTAATTGTTCGGCTCATTTACTGTAATTCTTCTTTTGTGGGAAAAAACGTTCGTCTTATATACCTTGCCTGTGCCCATTTAGCAGCCCAGGTATCATCATCCAGCTGTTCCGGAAAGGGAATGTGGAGTAGATGGCTAATCATTGCATCAATGATAAAAATGCTGTCTAATCCACTTTCACTGGATAGTTCCGGCCAGCTGTCTAATACTTTTTTGTCTTACCGTCTCTGATTGGGATTAATTCAGAGATTTGAGACACAGCTGTAAAGAATAAATGATCATCTCCTAACACCTGATCTTTGTGCGTTAATACGCAGTTTTTAACCAGGATCTCAAACGCCTTTTTGGGGTTGGTTTGCTGAAAACGCAGGTATTGCCCCATGACATTTCTATCAGGTACGCACACAACTATTTCCAAAAATTCAGAATTACTTTCATCAAGCGGTAATTCTACACGTCTAAGATTTGCAACGCCACCAGCTTTTTCAATTTCTGAAGCTGAAAGTTCCGTTACTTTAATTTCCTCTTTTTTCATTGTTTTATTGTTTTTAAATTTGGTTTAAACTTGAATTAAACATTCAGGTTAACTTCCATCGCAAACATTTCGTACGATAGTTTTAAACCCATTTCACCGGTTACTTCACGACCTTCTCTTTGGAACTGAAGCAACAGCGTATCCTGAACCACTTCATTGAATTCGTTAGCGAAAACAATCACCACATCAAAGGGTTTGACGTTGAGCAAACCACCAACAGAGGCGGCGGCTTTTTCCAAAGGCGCAATGTCATGCATCATGATACCCATCGTACAGCTTGGAGTAATTTTACCACGACTCCAGGAAGTAGCTTTGTTTTTCAATGTGTGATTCAATTGCTTTTCCTGCTCGTTTCCGTAACTGATGTCAGTCAATTCTATTTCCACACCGTTGATGTACGCAGTTGCATCACCGCTGTCATAGGCCTTTCCGTTTCTGATAATTGTAGCCATTAGATTCTTTGTTTTAGATTAATAGTTCCATTCAGATAACCAATTACACCGGTTGGCTGTAGGTTGAAGCCTACAATCAATTCCTTTTCTACCATGATATCGCTATCCGGATCAATCGTTGTTTTTCCATTAGAGATTTCAGCAGCATTCTGCATATCACCAAAAACAGCATCACCCACTAACTCCAGGGAGGTTCTTACACCCACTGGAAGTTTACCGTCGGTTCCTACCGGATAAGTCTTTTTGATTTTCGGCAAATAAACGGTTCTCAATTGGCGGCGTGCATCATCAAGGATTCGCCCATACGCAATAGTGTGCTCGTTCATGTTACCTTCCTGGTCAATCTCAATCGGCGCGCAAACGTGATCATTATTAATTCTCACGCCAGCAAGCCCGGCGTATTCCAAACCGAAAACATAACCCTTGTCTTCAAAGGTTTGAAGCTGTGAATAAACTTCATCGTTTTTCTTGTGGTTTGACAAGCCGGGTACCATCCAGGCATTTCGGGTTGCATCAGTCAAATCAAACTCTTCGTTATCACCAATGTTTTGATTAATACGAGCGGCTGAACAAACTCCAAGCACAGTTCCGACATCTGCAAACTTTTGCGCGATTCCGGTTTTTGTTTCGGCATAAGCCCAATCCTGACCGATCACATAAGTTACCTTTGTGGCTTTTACGTTTTCGATATCTCTCAGATCAGGAACCACGTTTGCAGCACCTGAAAGGTTGTGACCTTCTAAGAATATCTGCAAAGGCATGTGATTTTCATCAGCCCATGCATACAAGCCCTGAGCGGCCGCGATAGCTGTTAATGCATCATCAGGCAGGCCGTCGACCGGCGTGGGAGTTTCATCCGGATTTAGACATACACCCAATTGGCGAACATCGTGCTTAGCAAATGCCAATAGCCTTTTAGCCATTGTTTCGGAAGCATCGGCCAAAATAGTTCCAAATGTTTCCGCTTGATCTACCAGCATGAAATGTAATTCTGTGCCAGCGCCTGCCATTCTGAAAAATTCAGAAAAATGTCGGTAAACGTTTAAGTTGTTTGTGCTGTCAAATTCAGGTGTGATCCCGTATTGTTCAAGGTCTTCAATATTATACACCGTTTGTGGTGTATTTAAAGCCAGGTCGGCAGAAGCAACCGAACCGATAATGAGTGCAGAAACTGCACGTTTAACGTTCCGGCGGTTTGCTCCCACCTTTCCTTTCTGTATTGTTACTCCATTAATGTTGCTCATTGCAAATTATTAAAATGGTTAATAGCTTCTTACTGATCTTTGTCGGTTTCTTCACCGTTGGCATCAGATTCTTCCTTTGTTCCCTCACCGGATTCTTTGCCAGCGTTTGCAGCCAATTCAGCTTCCTTTTCAGAAATTCTTTGGCTGATCGTTTCGTTTCTTGAATTCTTTGCCGGCTCTTTTCCATACAATTCCTTGTATTTAGCAACCAGTTCAGCGCGGATCGCTTCATCCTCATCGTTGGTTCCGGATTCAGTTTTGTCTGATTTTTCATCCGCCCGGAAAAACTCATAAGAGGCTTCACCCTTTTTTAGTGAGTTCTGAAGTGCATTTTTCGAAGTGAAGAATTCACCGCGTGCATTGGCAAACAATGTCGTTTCGCTTCTGTTTTTAAGCAGTTCCTGGGCTTTCTTTTCCAGTTCTGCTTTTGAATATGATTTGTTCATTTTATTAGTTTTAGATTAAAAAAACTCTGATACGTTGGGGTTTAACTTGTTATATCTGATAATGGTTTGCTTATTCGTTAGCAGTTACCAAAGCAGCAACTCCGCGTGCTTTCTTTGGAGAAACTAAATAACGGTGAGTGAAATTAACTGCTGAAGCATGGTATTGGGTATCAGGCTCGTCGTAATACATGATTGTACTACCCGTACATTTAAACATATCCGGAGCGTAAAAAGCTACAGAAGCTCTATTGTGAACGTCTTCATCAAATACAGTCCCATAGCTGGCTTTTGCAGTACCTGCATAGAATGGATTATTACTATAAGTATATACCTTGAACCCATAAAAACGGGCTTTAACTGTTCCGGCTTCAATGTTCACATACTTATCGTAAAACCTATCGTCTTCTAAAAGAAGATCATACAAGTGCCATTCATCTAGTATCAAAACCCGACGTCCATCATTTGGAATGCCAGCTACGGTCATGGCTCTTGCAGTTCTAATAATATCTGCTTTAGAGGCTCTTTTCTTACCTGCCTCTGTGACACCAGTAGTTAGGATTACTGGAGTATTAGAGGTATCCGTCATTGGCGCCAGCGCATGAGTTCCCTTTCCAAATTTGGCGCCTAAAATTGCATCCTTATGAGTTCCATTCACTTTAGCGACTTTGTCATAAGAAATGGCATATAGCTCATCCGCTGTTACCCTTGTAGCTTTCGTATCGTATGTGTCAAGCTTAAACGCTATATCCCCATCCTCTAATTCTGTGTAGCCTATAGGATATGTGTTGTTGTTTATAAGTACTTCAGGATCGGCACCTATATCCACTAAATGAATAAACTCATATTCTCCACCTTTTGACTGAGAAACCTTTTCAGAATAATCTTTAATCTCATTTAAAAATGAAGCTTCCAAATGTGGCTTAAAGGATTCTACTAATTCGCCAGTCCAAATTTCACGATAAACGCCCGCCATGAACGCGCCTTTAGGTAATTCCATACCTAAAAATTGCAATCCGGTGCCGGCACCAAATACCACAGCGGTCGGAATGATGGGGTCAACCCCCACGGTAACGTGAAATACAAACCCTACAAGGATTGCCAATAAAAGGTTGGTAAAAACCGCGCTTATGTTTAATTTTCTTTTAGTTTTCATTGTCTGAATGATGTTTGAGTTAAATACTTAGATTACTTTTTGAATTTTGCGTTCAACACTTCCTGAAACTTTTCAGGGTTTGACGTTGCCAATGCTTCCCATCCGCGAGGATCTTCTTTTTGCCATTTGTCAAAATCCCAGTTATCACGTTCGGCTGAAAATTCCTGTGAATCTTTCCCAGCGTTAAACTGCTGTGAAATCGGGTTTCTTTTTTGCGTTGGCGTTAGTTTTGCCAATACAGTTTGAAGTGATTCAACCCCAGCGGTCAGACCGATGTTCTTGTAAGTTTCCTTTTCAGAATCGGAAAACTTTTGAGTTTTATCAGCTTCAGCGATCAATGCATTTACGGTTGATTCCGTTTGCGCCTTCAATTTTCCTTCAGCGTCTTCACGCTTGGTTTTTTCAGTCTGTAAATCAGCTGAAAGTTTTTGTTCTTTTTGTTGAATGTGGTTTTTAACCGCTTCAATGACTGCTGTATCACTTGATTCAGCAGACACACCTACAAGCGCTAAGGCCTGAATAAGTTGTAATTTCATATTAGGATTTTCAATTTTTGGATTTTCGTTTTCAGTTTGGGTTTCGCTGGTTGGCAAAAGCAAGGCGGCAAATCGGTTGTACGTTTCTTCCGTGCCTACCTCTTTAGGATCAAAGGCTTCTATTTCAGTTTCAGGTTCGATAATTCCACTAATTAGGCCTTCATCCAAAGCGGCTTCAGCATCAAACCAATTATCACCGGAAAGCCACTTTTTAACGTGGTTTTCAGGCTTGCCGGTTTTGGCCATCAGTTTTTTCAGGAAGTTCTTTTCAATGGATCGCAAAAGTTTTGCGTTGTTTTCGTGATCACTTGCCGTTCCATAGGTGCCACCGCTTGGAGCGTGCACCATCAGGAATCCGTTTTCAACCAGGAACACTTTTTTCCGGGATAAGGCAATCACCGCCCCCATTGAAGCAGCTACTCCTAAAATTTGGATTTCAATATCAGATTTGGAATTCTGAATAGCATTATAAATAAGATTTCCGTCAAATACGGAACCGCCAAACGTGTGAAGCTTTACCACAATATTGGTGTGCTGGCTTTCCATACTATTGAAAACCGATAAGAAGTGAACGCCGTCACCTTCCCAAATTCTTCCTATTGCATATAGGATGTTTCCCTGTGTTCTTAAAATCACGTTCTAAATGCTTTTTCACGCAAATATTTATCAGTTGCATCAAGGAAAAAAGATTGTTTGCAAGGCTTGCAAACATTTTAGAATTAGCGGTTTTAGAAACGGACTTTTGCGAATAAAACCCTTATGGCAAAGAAGTCTGAAACCCGCGGAAATAATGTGAGCAATAAGCTTAAAAAGGAAATGGCGGAACGCATGTTTATTGAAGAAGGAATGACTGCCAAAGCCATTGCAGCTACTTTGGATGTAAGTGAGCAAACTTTGAGCCGGTGGCGCAAAGGATATGAGATAGACGGTGAAAAGTCCTGGGATGACAGACGTGCTGAATTTGTTACTTCACCACATAAAATCCGAGAAGTACTGATGCGTGAATTGAAAACGGTGGCTGAAGGCGGCATTTCCACAATCGACGCTGATTCTTTGGCAAAAATCAATAAAGTCCTGGAAACGGTTTCTGATAAAATCAACCCTCAGGTTATCTTTTCTGTTTTCAAAGAATTTGATAACTGGATGGCTGACCAGGAACCGCAAACGGCTGTACTTTTTACCCAGTGGCACAAACAATTTTTACTTTATAAAATCAACCAGGCTTCCTAATTATGGCAATGACAAAAGCATTTGAAAAGCTTCTTAAAGACTACGAACTTCATTGTAAGAAAGTGGAACAATCCACTACAATACGGCTAAATGAATCACCAGCCGATAAAATGAAGCGGATCAAAAAGACGGAACAAGACTATGCCGAATGGTTTGAATATTACTTTCCCATGTATGCTAAGTCTAAATGTGCAAAGTTTCACAAGCGAATGGCTAAGCTGATAATTGAAAACAGAATAATTGATCTGCTGGCCGAAATTTACAGATCGGGTGCGAAATCCGTGCATTTAGACATGGGCGTTCCTATGTATTTATATCTGGTTAAAAAAGATTTGAAATTTATGCTTTTGATCGGCCAAACGGTTGACAAAGGAAAGAAACTAATATCGGACGTACAAAGCCAGTTGCAGTATAACCAACGGATCATTAACGACTATGGCAAACGATATAAATACGGTGATTGGTCTGAAGGTGATTTCACCACAATCGATGGTGTGAAATTCGTCAGTCGTGGTTTCCGCCAGTCAGTTCGTGGACTTCGTGAAGCATCGGAACGACCTGATTACATTGTAGTCGATGACGTTGACAGCAAGGAGCTTTGTAACAATGAAAAACGAAGCCGAAAAGCGGTTGAATGGGTTTGGGAAGATTTGAAAGGAACTTTTGATGAAGGTTCTGATCGCCGACGGTTTGTTGTGGCTAATAACTATTTCCACAAAAACACTATCATAAACCAGCTAAAGCAGGAATTCAAAAGGATAAACGAAAAGGCAAAAGAAGCAAAACGGAAAGTAAAGCATTTTGTCATTACGGTCACAGCTGTTAAAAACTTAAGTTCATTTGAACCCAACTGGCCAGAAAAAACCACAGCCGAATACTGGAAAGAAAAATACGAAAATACGCCTTACCGTTCCTTCATGCGTGAATATATGCACATTCACATTCAGGACGGTGAAATCTTTAAGCCGGAACATATCCAATATAAGAAAATGCTACCCCTAAATCAATATGACGCTTTATGCTTCTATGGAGATTTATCCTATAAAGAAGCGGCGGATTACAAGGGTATGGGACTAATAGGTAAGGTAGGCAATGAATATCATTTGATTTACTGTTTTCTAAGACGCGCCTCGAGAAAAGCTGTAGCGGAATGGCTTTACGATCTGGTGGAAAAACACAACTTATTAAAACATAACATCTCATATCAGATTGAGGGCTTGTTTGCTATGGATGAATTCGTGAATGATTTTGATTTAGTTGGTGAAGAACGTGGATTCTACGTGCCTGTTACCGCTGATAAAGAAGCTAAAATTAACAAGTTTGACCGAATTGAATCAATGGCTGGTTTTTTTGAAAGATTAAATGTCTTTTTCAACATTCTATTTAAAGGAAGTAATGATTTCAACACAATGGAAGATCAATTGTATTCATTCGAAAAAGGCTCAAATGCAAACGATGACGGTCCCGACTTCCTTCAGTCTGGAATGTCCAAAGTAAACAAATCCGCATTCGTTACAAAATTCCAACCCAAAACGCACAGCCGCAAAAGTTTAATTGAAAAACGCAAAAACAGATTTTAATATGGCATTTATAGAAGAAGCGGATTACACAGTATTGATTCGCGATGAAATAAAAAACATTCTCCTGGAAGATTACACACCGGCAAAGATGAAACGCGCTGAAGACATGGCCATTTCTCAAATCAAACAATACATATCGGGCCGATATGATGCCGGAATTATCTTTTCGGCCACCGGTGCTGATAGAAATGACTATATCATAATGATTGCGATTGATTGTGCACTCTATCACTTGTACACCAGTATTGCCCCCAATAAAATGCCGGCACACAGATCGGAGCGATATCAGGATGCAATGGAATGGCTCAAAATGATAGCTTCCGGTGATGCTTCATCTGCCGATTTGCCACCCATTACAGATGAAGACGGTGAAGTTAAACCCTCGGTTAGAATTTCAAGTAAATACAAACCGCAAAACAACAAGTGGTAGTATTCCGATTTAAAACCGATTTAAAATTGATTTTTAGAAACTATATGAATAAAATAGTATGAAAGTATTTGGATTAGAATTTAAGCGCTTAAAGGGGCAGAAAATTGATTCCGGTGTTTTGCCAAAAACCACCATTGTAAACAAAGCGGAAACAACGCCGTTGCGAAACAAAAAAAACAAAAACCTGGAGGCGATTATCGAAAAAATTGCCAAATCATTTAAAGACCGTTCCCGGAAAGATATCGACAAATGGCGAATGGCGTTAATGGCTGCCGAACGATGGGATAATCCAAGGTTCAATATTTTTCACGATTTAGTTGATGATCTGAAAACAGACGGTACATTCCGTACGCAGGTTCAATTAAGAGAATCTGCAACGCTCAGCGTTGGCTTCCAGATCCGGAATCAGAAGACCGGTGAAATCAATGAAGAAGCAACCGGGTTATTTAACCAGCAATGGTTTTACAAGTATTTGGCCGCATATCTTACTTCAGTGATTTTCGGCACACGCGTGATAGAATTCTTTGAGTTCAACGGCCATAACATTTCCTTTGGAATTGTGCCACCTCGAAACGTGGTTCCGGTTCAAAAAAGAATATACCCGGATTTAAACAGCACGAAATTCATTGATTACTCAAGCCCGGAACATACCGACTGGGTTGTGGAATTGAATGGTGAAAATCCGCTTGGAATTGTAAATGATATTGTTCCTAACTTGATTTGGAAAAGAAATGTTGCACAGTCCTGGATGGAATTCTGTGAAAAATTCGGCAATCCATTGGTTTCGGCTACAACTAATAACAGCAATCAAGATCATTTGGATAATGTGGAAAAACAATTGCTGGCATTAGCTGAAGCGAGCGTGGGCGTTTTCCCTGAAGGAACAACCATTAAGTTCGATGAGGCAAAAAGAACGGACGCGTACGGTCTGTACTCTGAATTCATAAAGTTTAATATCAATGAGATTTGTGGCGCAATCGTTGGTTCCAATACGTTATCCAATGACAATGCCAACCGTTCTCAGTCAGAAGTCCATGAAAGAACCTTGGATTACAAAATCTCGCAGGCTGACCGCCGGGATATTAAATTTAACGTCAATGATATTTTAATTCCATTGCTTGTGCAGCATGGCTATTCATTTTTAAGCCATGATGATGTTTTTGAATGGGTTGAATCAAAGGAAGAAATTGATATCAATCAATACTGGGACATCGTAAATGGGATGCTTTTAAATGGCTATGAAATAGAAGAAGAATGGTTAAGCGAAACGTTCAACGTTCCTATTACCGGTAAAAGAAGAATTTTCCAAAATCAAAATTTAACTGATGAAGAAGCAAATTCCCAGCAAGATGATCCCGATCAACCGGGTGCAACTTGGAATCGACCGGAATATTCGTAATTGTTCACATTTGCCCACGGCGGCTTCCAGTAATAAATTGTTGGATGAACTTTCTGAATTGCTGGCAGCAGGAATTTGGGAAGGTGAAAACACAGATTTAACTGAAGCTTCCTTAATTGTAGAAGAAACTAAACATTTAGCTGAAGGGTTAAAGTCCGGTTATGGCACTTTCGTAGCTTACAATACACCTGATGTTTTGGCTTATCAGCTGATGGAATACAACTTGTTTGAATTTTCTGCAAGCAAAACAGAAGCAAGGCTGGCCGCAATGACTGATTTGCTAATTGACAAAAAAAAGCAACAAATCAGATCGTTCAGCGAATTCAAGGAACTGGCTATGAAAGAAGTTAAATCCTTCAATGCTGATTGGCTATTGACTGAATATAATCTTTCCATTGCAGTAGGTCAGAGTTCAGCCGCTTACCATCGATTCAAAGCTGAAGAAGATACGGTTACACAATACGTTCAATACCAAACGGTAGGTGACACCAAAGTTCGGGATCAGCACGCTTTGTTAAATGGGAAAGTGTTCAGTTTGAAAGACAAAGAAGCTATGCAACTATGGCCGCCTAATGGTTATGGTTGCCGATGTGAAATGATTCAATTCATTCATGATCCGGAAGAAGTTATGAGTGGTGCTGAAGGAAAACGTTTGTTCAGTAATTCGGATATGACCTGGAAAGATTCGCAATTTGCAATCAATCGCGGTGATCTGAAGGAAGTTTTTACAACAAAACAATTCTACTCTAAAAGAGGAATCGACGGCAAGTTTTCTGATCTGACTTATGACAAACATAAACTTCCTTCCTGGAATAAGTTTAAATCAGATTTAAACCCGCTTAAACTGGATGACACCATTACCGCCGATAATGTTTCTGAACTATTCAAACCTTCCGGAAAAATAGGCAAAGAAGACTTTATGGGATTTGATGATTATTTCGGCCGAAAGTTAATTCTGAACCGAAAAACATTTGACATTCACACGAAAGGAAAGTATTTAAAAGAGAATCGACACAAATATTTTCCACATGTAAAAGACATTTTAGAAAATCCGGATGAAGTGTGGTTGATCAATGAATCCGATAATAAATTTCAGACCCTCCGATATGTTAAGTTCTACAAAGATAAAACGCTTGTAGTAACGAATAGAGTTTCAAAAAATCATGTGGAGATTAAAACCTGGTACGAAATGAAAGATGAAAAGAAAACGCGAACCGGATTATTAATAAACAAAAAAAGTTAAACCCCAACGGTGCGACGTTATGCGTAAAGCAGTGAACCCCGCGAGTTTAACTTTAGACTACAAAGATATAAAAAATAAATTATGGCCGCAAAATCAAAATTAGAACTAATACTGGAGTTGTCAGATAGGCTGTTTAATAATAAGCTGAATCGGGTAACTCAAAAGCTTGATGGCGCCGTTAATCGTATGCAAGGCAGATTGAGCCGATTCCGAAATGTGGCGGCGGCGGAGTTGTCCCGGCCAATTGATGTTTGGAGTGGTTTAGGCTTTGGTATTCTCGCAGGTGTGGGTATGTCAATATTGACAATGGTCACGGGCGCCATAAGTGGTTTAGCCGGTGAAGCGATTAATTCGGTCGATGCTTTAAAGAAATTCGAATCAACCATGGGGTTTGCCGGCTTCAATCCGGGCGTTATTCAAAACGCCGCCGCCGATGTCAAAAAATATGCCGATGATACCGTGTATGATTTGACTACAATTGCCAACACGACGGCACAGCTGGCGGCCAATGGAATCAAAGATTTCACGGGATTGACACAAGCTGCCGGAAACTTAAATGCTGTGGCCGGTGGGAATGCGAACACATTCCGTTCGGTGGCAATGATGTTGACACAAACAGCCGGTGCAGGAAAATTAACGACTGAAAATTGGAACCAATTGGCCAATGCCATACCTGGGGCTTCAGGAAAACTCCAGGAAGCTTTGCGACAAAATGGTGCCTATACCGGAAACTTCCGGGATGCTATGGAAAAGGGGTTGATTACAGCCGATAAGTTTAACGCTGCCATTATGCAGCTTGGCATGGACCCAATAGCAGTTGAGGCGGCTAAATCTACCGAAACCTTTGAAGGGGCATTGGGACAATTGCAGGCAAGTATAGTTGATGCATTTTCCGGATTAATTGAAAAAATTGGAATGGATAACATTACTGGCGCTATTAATTATTTGACCGAATCGGTTGGGAAAGTGGCCGGTGCTATAAATTGGCTCATTGATGAATTCAATGCCGGAAATCCTATAATTGGAATGACTGTAGGCATTCTCACCGCTTTAATTACGGGTATAATTGCTTATAAACTGTACATCGGTGCAATTACATTGGTCACACAAGCATGGACAGCCGCGCAATGGTTGTTAAATATAGCAATGGATGCAAATCCAATTGGATTGGTAATATTGGCCATTGCTACCCTAATTGCATTGGTTTATACGGCAATACAGAAATACGACGAATGGGGAGCCGCCTTGCTTCAGTTTATGGGACCGATAGGGATGGTGATAAATGCTTTCAAATCCATTTATGATCATTGGGAAAGCATCAAAGAAGCTTTCAAAACAGATGGAATAATTGGTGGCCTTAAAAGGTTACGGCTTGTGTTAATAGACGCCGTTTTGAAACCTATTCAGCAGATATTTCAAATGATTGCTGAATTCGACCCAACTGGAATGGCTGACAAAGCTTTGGAAAGAATCAAAGCCTTCAGGGAAGGAAACAATCTTGTAACTGAAGGCGAACGTATGGCCAACCAAGGCGATCAGGTTGCTTTTAATCCATTGGGCTTCTATAATATGGGCAAAGAAGCCATCAATATGTATGCTGCAAGAACGCCCGATTCCGGAACCGGAAAAGGACGTGCTGAAGGTGTGAAAAAGGCTAAAGATGATATCAATAAAGTGTCCGGAAAATCAAACCAGGTGCGTTATATGAATATCAAATTTGAAGCTTTTAATAAAGGCGATATCAATGTGAACAACGGTTCAGGAACCAGTGGAATGACGCCTGATGATTTGGAAAGATGGTTTACCGAAATGATGATGCGTGTAATTGCAAATGCCGAAAATGGATAATTCTTTTCTTGCAAAAGTTGAACGATTAAAACGCATGCGTACACGGTTCCCGGAAATTGCAGCCGTTGAAGCCGTGAATTTTAGCAAAGAACGATTTGTTCAAAAGAATTGGCTGAGTCGGACGCGTGAACCCTGGAAAAAAAGAAGCAAAGAAGATCGTGGAAGTCTCATGGTGCGTTCCGGGCGATTGAAGCGTTCCATCCGCAAAATAAAAGTTACGCCAAACAGCGTGACAATCGGAACGGACGTTCCCTATGCTCGCATTCACAACGAAGGCGGAATACTTAACAGAACTGTAAACGTACGCCAACACACAAGAACGCGTAAAGGCAGGGCTGAAACCGTCAAAATGCACAGAAGAAAAATGAACACTAAAATGCCAAAGCGGCAATTTATAGGCGAATCTGCCATTCTTTTGAGACGTATTGAACGCCTGATGGAAAAAGAGATAAAGAAAGCTTTACGATGATTTAAAACCGATTTAAAATGAAAGAATTTTATAAGAAACTTTGCCAAAAATTTGATGCTTCCAATTCAGAAACGCAGGCGCGTTTTCAAGAATTTGGATTGACAGCTCCAAGATATATTGACCTGTACGCACAGCAAGATTTAAACGAAGAAAATTTTGAACTTTTTCACGGAAACGCCTTGCTGGTCGAATGGATGATAAACTATGAAGAATCGCCAGCCATTGCAACCATTGAATTGCGTGTGTGCTTTGAACAATTAAGAAGCACTGCCAATATTTCGGCCAATATGGATGTGGCGCTGAAAAGTATGGATTACAATCATTTGGTTGATCAATTGGTTCAGACTATTACAACCGAATCAACGGGCAAATTAAAACTGGTTTGGGAAGGAAGCAACCGCCTGGATAGCATCGTGGACATTTACATATTTCGCTATGAATGCCAATACGTGAAAAGAGCGCCGGAACCTGAATATCCAAATACCGGCAAGTTTGAAGATTTGGAAATCAATGGCCAATTGGTAGAAAAAATAAACTCCGTAACTGAAGCTACGGAGTTTGAATGGGATTTATAATTCTATAAGTTTTTCGGGAAACTCTTTTTCTTTTAGATAGAGTTTTCCGTTTCTTTTGACAAGCCGTACGGTGTAGGTTCCAGGCGATGTGAAACCGCGTGGATTTGTTTTTAAAAACTTTGTGATTTTGTCTTTAATTTCACCTGAAACGGATCGGTCAAAATTAATGCCGTATAAAGTTTTTTCAAAGGTTACAGTTCCGGATTCAGAAACGCGCTCTGTTGGATTATCCGCAACCGGCTTAAAGGTTTTATCTTCCTGGGCAATGCCAATTGAAAAAACTAAAATGAACGATATTTTAAAAAGGTTTTTCATTAATCAGTAAATGCAATATCTTTCATAGGTATAACCCGTAGTGCATTATAAGAAAGGTTGCCCAAATCACTAAAAATTAGTATATTGTATTGACTGACAATCAAATACAATTATGAGCAACCTAGAAGCAAGTTACAAATTAATTTTAGAAGAATTAA
>JAAYKY010000051.1 GCA_012522185.1 Flavobacteriaceae bacterium
AGGGTTTTGTGAGCGGTATGGCGAGCAGTGTAGTCAGCTCGGTCAGCATGGGGATAAACGCAGCTGCAGGTCTTAGCGGCACGGCAGGGGATGTTTCGACTATGCTTTTTGGTTCTGCCTCCGGTGGTTTATCTTCCAAACTCGCAGGCGGTAACTTCTGGGAAGGAGCAGCTATAGGGTTAACAGTTTCCGGATTGAATCACGTGGCGCATAAGATGAGCGGACCCGGAGATGATGAGTTAATAAAAAAACTAACACCTGAACAACGAAAACAACTTGAACAAATTAAATCAGGAACTCAACTTACTACAGAAACTCTTCAAAAAACAGGTTTAGATAAAGTTTTGGACAATTGGATAGAAAACACAGCTTTAGGCAAAAATTTAAAAGTAGGTGTAGTAGATTATCTATCTATGGGCGGAGAAATTTATTATGACCATAAGCTGCAGCAGTATAACGGAATCAGTAAGAATGAATTTACATTTAGGTTTGTTACAAAAGCAACGTCGGGTTTAACATCTGCACATTTTGGTTCTCTTGCTGGAGCGGCTATTGGAGCAGAATACGGAGCGACTGTGGGGGGGCTTGTAGGAACTGTTGTTGGAGCTGGTGTTGGTTTTTATATTGAGAACACTTATTGGAGAGGAATAAAATATTTTAATAATTTTATGCAAAGGATGGATGGATACATTCAAAGACAAGTAATTTTTAATGCTAGAAGAGGATTTTAATATGGAAGTTTCAAAAAAAGTCTTACGAAAAATGCCAACAGATACTCTTAAAGATTATTTAAAAGAAGATAATCGATATGTATCCCAAGCTGTGGAATATGCATTTGAAATATTACAACAAGAAAGAGGAATTGATTTTTCTCCTGATGAAGTTTTAAGGATACAAAATTTAATCCAGAAGAAGACAATAGCAGAACAACCAAGCTATGTTCGAAAACAAGAACAAGAAAATAAAAATTCAGATATTAAGCCTGTAACTAATCAAGCTTCTATATTTTCCAAAAATAACATAATTTTTTTGTCTATAATCCTTAGCCCTTTACTGGGAGGAGCATTATTGTTTTATAATTTGAAAGTTTTAAAAAAAAGTAATACTAAAAATATAATTTTAATTTTTTCATATCTTGTTGTATCCTTCCTTTTTATTTTTTTGTTTAATATTTTATATACTAATTATTTACAGGGTTTTATTAGTTCGATTTTCAATAGTGATTATCTCAATTTTAGATATTCAGCAACAACATTTAAAATTGCATTTAAAACAATGATTAATTTACTTTTTATAAGTTATTTATGGGAAATTTTCTTTGGGAAACATTTTTCATATCAATCGAAGGATATTACCTTTCCTGTAATAATCTGTTTAATTATTTATATGGCATTTTTATTTTTTTAATACCAATAGAAAACCACTGCAGTGTAGTCAGCTCGGTCAACATGGGGATAAACGCAGCTGCAGGTCTTAGCGGCACCCCCGGGGATATCTCCACCATGCTTTTTGGTTCTGCCTCCGGTGGCTTATCTTCCAAACTCGCGGGCGGTAACTTCTGGGAGGGCGCAGCTATAGGGCTTACAGTTTCAGGATTGAATCACGTGGCGCATAGAAGTACCGCAAAAGATAGTTTTGAAATAACGGAAGAAATAATAGAGCCAACTACTGGGGAATCAGAAGAGGGTTTTCTGCCTCCGGGAAAAATAAGATTTGAAGGGTTAAAAGATAAGCACTTAAAACAATTTAGAGTAATTCCGGAAAGTAGTTCTGAATTGATATTACCGAATAACGATATAACTTACCAAACGGATGGTTTTTATCACCAAAATACGACAGAAGATAAATACTGGTATAAAATAGGTGGTGGAAGAATGGTTCGAGTAACTTATAATGGTAAGAGTTTTGATTTGTCAAGATCCATCTTTAATCCTTTGGGGCTTGGTAGCTACATTGGATGGAAACCCAAAAGTGAACCACATTGGACGACTAATCCTTTTTATAAACAATGATGAAAAAGAGGTTTAAACAGATATTGATTGTCATTTTATTGTTAGTGGTAATATCACTCTCGTACATAATTATTAGTGAATATAAGTTTAAAAATAATATAATAATTGGTATGGAGTTAGTTGAGATACAAAAACTATATGGAAAGGCAGATAAGGTTACTGAAAATGAAAAAGATATTATTTACATATATTATTCAACATTTAATAAAACCGTATTTGTGTTTTCTAAAAAAGAGGGCAAACTAAAAACAAAATGGAAAGAAAATTGGTACTTCATTTATGGCAATGAAGTTAATAACTAAAGCACTCACCGTCCGTCAGTGCGTTGAATCATGTGGCGCATAGAATGCAGGAAAAGAAATTCATTTATAAAGCTAAACAGCATTTAGATGAAGCTGGTTATGCCCCATATGGAAAGCCTGAAAAGAACACAGGTTATGCTAACAATATGTTGAAAAGGGTTAAAACTTTGAAAAATATGGAAATTCGTGCAGGTAAAACAATTACGGTTACTGAAATAAATGATGATCCATCCTATAAGGGCGCACACTTGGGAAATGGGAAAATAGCGCTTTCTAAAAATAATAACTACACATTCAAAAGTAATATGACTTTATATTTAACTTTATATCATGAATCATTACATGTTGTTTATGATTTCAGTCCAGCTATGAGTATTTACTTAAGATCTTCATATAATGATACCAATAAAGCAGGTACCTTAGCAGAGTGGGAGCATTATCTAATTTTTAAAGAAATGAATTCAATATTAGTCAATGGGACAGGTACGTTTGGGATAGGAGAAGGATTGAATCCATTAAAAAGATTATTTAGACAATAAAAATATGGTTATGAAATTAATTATAGTATTAAATATTCTCATTTTATTTTCATTTTGCACTTCTACTAAAGATCAAAATGAAGGTATTTCTCCTTATGAAATAGTCTTAGATAATGAATTTCCACGTAGCGATGTTAGAGAGTTAATTTTGAATTTCCAACTATTAAATGACGATCGAGTAAAAAAACATGTATGTAAGCAAATGATTGAGGAAGTAAACTCAATAGACTTAGAATTCTTATGCTCATTTAAAAATGATAATGCCTTTCAGACAATAGAACAATTAAAGTTAAAACGAAATTACTACGTTTTTGATAAAAAAAATCTATCTGAATTTGAGCCAAATAATTATGAAAATATGCCTTATGGAGTAATTAGTTTATCCAATATTTTAACGACAGATGATCCCAACATAATATTAATTTATATTGAAAAATATTTTAGTGGATGGGATGGTTTTGGAAAAGTATATGTTTTGAAGAAAAAAGAAAATCGTTGGCATATCAAGAACATATATACTTCATGGAAATCTTAATGAGTGTTATCAGAAGTGTAATAAATAAATAAAATGATATTCTTCGGTACGGTTTCTAATGGTTTATCTTCCAAACTCGCGGGCGGTAACTTCTGGGAAGGTGCAGCGATAGGTTTAACCGTTTCCGGATTGAATCATACAATGCATAAGATATCATTCAATAGATTTGTTAAAAAATGGACATATAGAGTTCAAGAAGAGCTTGATGCGGCTGGGTATGACCCTGATGGAATCCCCCAAGCTACAACCAGCTATGGAAATACTATGATCAGCAAATTAAGAACTTTGCAAATAATGAATCGTAGTGCTAAGGGGAAAATACGTGTTACGGATATTAAAAATGACCCAAAAATTAGGGGAGAAGCAAATTCAGAAGTTGGACTTCGTTTATCCAATGCCAAAGGCTCTTGGACTTTTAAATCTAATACGACATATGCATTGGTTTTAATACATGAAGGAGCTCACATCATGTTTGATGTTTTGGGTACTTATTTTCAAACCGGAGATCATGAGCATTATCAAATTTTTAGGGTTTGGTTGCTCCCTATGATTAATCTAAATACTTCAGCTTATGGATTGTATGATGAATTCAAAACATATGCTGAAAAAACCCATCAATCCTCAAAATTATAAAATGAAAAAGACTTTAATATCAACATTGTTTTTTTTAATTCTTTCGTGTCAAACTCAAAAGTTTAATAAGGAAAATGATATTATATATAATCTATTAATTGATAAGATATATCCCAATTCTTCCGATAGCTATTATAAAAAAATTATTATAGGAGAATATACAAAAGCTGGAGAAGAAATACATCAAGAAATTAACATTGAAAAATTACAAGACAAATTTCCATCCATACAAAGTGAAACCTATTTGAATTTTATAGAAGTAACAGAGAACACTAAGAGATTAACCCTATCACTCAATAGGGAATATCAAATAATTAGTCAGAGAGAAGAAAGTATTATTTTTTATAAACCCGAAAATTGGAATGAGTTTTACATAAAATATCCTCAAACAAACGGATTGATGAAATTATCAGCAGTAGGTTTTAATAAAAATATAACACAGGCATTAGTATATTGTGAAAATATTGCAAATGGTTGGGACGGATTTGCTTCGATTTTCTTTTTTGAAAGGAAAAATGGAAATTGGACACTTATAGGAATCTATAAGCTTTGGGTCAGCTGATGTTCTTCGGCATGGTTTCTAGGGGATTATCTGCTGAGCTTACAGGCGGTAACTTCTGGGAAGGTGCAGCGATAGGTTTAACCGTTAGTGCGTTGAATCATGTGATGCATAGGATGAGTGATCCACAAAAATATAATCTTTTGGAAGCACTTGAAAATAACGGATTTGATGACCCAATGAATACTGATTTAGTGGAAAAAGTTCCCTTAGTCAAAAGGATGCATAAAAAAGCGAGACGCCCTGAATACTATGCAAAGAATAATCCCGCAAATAGTGATGAGAGGACAAAGCAGTACATAAGACGATTGAGGCAAAGACTGCAAAACAAATAATTACACATCATCAATTATAAAAAAAAAGTTACAATAAAACTTTTAATGCAAGAAGTTAAGCTTAGATAAAAATCAGATTTGAAATCATCTTAAAAATTCACCAAAACTCCCCGATTTAAGATTTGCAGGAATGCTTCAGGAAGTTTAATTTAGCAAATCTTAATTAGACAAAACAATGATAGCAATTGCAGACAGCGGCTCGACCAAAACGGATTGGGTAATTTTAAATGAAGATTTAACCGAAAATTTCAGAACCAATACCATCGGATTTAATCCTTACCACATTGATGCCAAATCCATTGAAGCGGAAATGTTCAAAAACCAAGAGCTGAAAGCCATTGCAGATCAAATCACAAAAGTTTATTTCTACGGCGCCGGTTGTTCGGCCGATTTTCTGCGTGAAATCGTAAAAAACGGTTTTAAAGATTATTTTACACAAGCCGAAATTCACATCGACCACGATTTATTGGCGGCTTGTTATGCGGTTTATCGCGGCACTCCTGCCATTGTTTGCATTATGGGAACAGGTTCAAACGCTTGTTATTTTGACGGAGAAAATCTGAAAGAAGCTACTCCTTCCCTCGCCTATATTTTAGGCGACGAAGGAAGCGGAAGTTATATGGGCAAAAAATTATTGCACGCATATTTTACAAAAAAAATGCCGAAACATATTGCCAATAAATTTCACGAAACCTATAATCTGACCATCAGTGAAATGAACGTAAATGTTTACCAGAAACCACTTGCAAATGCTTATCTGGCTTCGTTTAGCAAATTCGTTTACGAATACAAAGATGAGCCATTTATGCAAAATCTGATTTATACTTCGATGGAAGCATTTTTTGAAAATCAGGTTTTACCCAATCCCGAAGCAAGAGTTTCGGAAGTGAATTTCATTGGTTCTGTGGCGCATTATTACGAAGAAATCATTCGCGCGGTGGCAGCGACTTATCATCTGGAAGTCGGGCATATTGTGCGAAAACCGATTGACAATTTAGTGGATTATCATAAAACTTACATTCTTTCGAAATGAAGCAAGAAGAAATCGTTGTAATTTCCTACAACACGCCGCACCGTAAAACCCAGGATGTATTGTTTCAACTGAAAGCCAAAGGATATCAGAACGTTACGGTTTTGGCTTTGCCTTTTGTCCTTCGTGAAAATCCATTCAAACCGATTTATGCGCACCGTCCTTCCACAGCAATTGATGTGATGCCAGAGGTTTTATGTGAACGTCTTCATTTCCGATTTAAAGAAGTAAAAGTGGACGAAATAAATGCTTATCTGAATCAACATAAAGCCGATTTCATCTTGATTGCAGGTGCCGGATTATTGCCTGATGAATTGGTTGAAAGCCATAAATTGATTAATTCCCATCCGGGTTGGTTGCCAAAAGTTCGTGGATTGGATTCTTTGAAATGGGCGATTCACAACCAGCAACCTTTGGGTGTGACTTGTCATTTTGTGGATTCGGAAGCCGATGCCGGTTTCCTGATCGAACAACGAGAAGTTCCAGTTTATGCCAACGATACTTTTCATTCGGTGGCTTATCGTCAATACGAAATTGAAATCGATATGCTGGTAAGTTCCATTGAAATCATTCCTACCAGAACTGATTTTCCTTCGCTCAGTACAACTGAATTTGAAGCCACTCGCCGAATGCCCAAATCGATTGAGGAGAATTTAATGGTTGATTTTGAAGTGTATAAAAAGAAATTGCTTCAGAATTAATCCATAAAATTAGATTATTTGATTATTCTTTTTGGTTTTACTCAAATTAAATCACTCCCTTTTGATTTTTTACTCACCTGATAATCAGTCTGTTGGTTGATTATTGTGAGGATTTTATTATTTTTTTTCTAAAACTGTAACAACATAGAATTAACTTTCGTCTTTTGTGCAGAAACAGATTACCGAATTGAAACTATTTCAATTAAATAAAGAGCATCAATTATTGAAACAATGTCAGAAAGGCGACCGACAGGCGCAAATGACTTTGTATGAAAAGTATGCGCATGCTATGTATCAGGTAAGTAGAAACATAATAAAAGACGAGATGAAAGCTGAAGAGGCCATGCAAGACGCCTTTTTGTCGGCATTTGAAAAAATGAATGAATTCAAAGCGGAGGTTACTTTTGGGTCTTGGTTGAAGAAAATTGTCATCAATAAATCCCTCGATTATTTGAGAAAAGATAAAATGTATCAAAATACAGAATCGGCGGATGAACTTCAATTGGTAGAGGAAACAGAGGAAATTGACTTGAGTGAAAAGATTGAAGCCGTGAAAAAAGCAATGAATGATTTGCCTGAAAATTATCGTATCATTCTCTCGCTTTATTATTTGGAAGGATATGATTACGAAGAGATTTCCGAAATATTAAATCTCAGTTATTCGAATTCAAGAGTTATGGTTAATAGAGCTAAAAATAAGTTAATTACACTTTTAAATTAAAGTGATGATGCAAGATAATTGGAGAAAAATATTTGAAGATAACAAGGAGGAATTCAGAGAAGAATTTCAACTTCCTTCTGGTCATGAAAAACGATTTTTAGGGAAACTTGATCGTGAATTTCCAGCAGTTGAAAAACCAAAATTTAATTATTGGAAAGTAGCTGCGGTTTTGATTCCTTTGATGATGCTTTCGATTTATTATTGGGTAGAAATGCGGCCGGAAAAAATGGAAAATCCAACCTTTACATTGGCTGAATTTTCTCCCGAATTGGGCGAAGCTGAAAACCATCTCTCCTATCTCGTGGAGATGAATGTTGAGAAAGTCAAAGCGATGGAAACGGGAGAAAATCGTGATTTGGTTGAAAATTCACTCCTTCAAATTCAAAATTTACAATCCGATTATAATTATTTACTCAAAGATTTAAAAGAAAGTGGCGGTAATCCACAAGTGATGAAATCCGTACTTATGAATTTACAATTACAAGTCGAAGTTTTAGAAAAAGTACTCATGAGAATCCAAACCATTCAAGAATTTAAAAACAATCCAAATGAAACGATATTATAGCCTTTTCCTGTTCATTTTCCTTGGATTTCAATTCGCTTCCGCAACGAGCCCTGAGGCGATTGAAACCAAAGTCATCGATAAATCCTTTACGGTAAATCCCAATGCAGAATTGAGAATCAATAATAAATACGGGAATATCAATATGACCACATGGGATCGAAATACCATTGAATTCCATATCGAAATCAAAGTGGACGGCGCAAATGCCGATCGCGTAAAAGATCGAATTAATTCAATTTCAGTTGAGTTTAAAGCTAATCCCAATTTGGTTTCGGCCGAAACAATCATCAAAAATATTCGGAACAGCAATAATATCAACATTACGATTAATTATTTCGTGAAATTGCCAAAAACCAATAATATCAACATCACCAATCGTTATGGAAATATTTCGCTGGATCAGCTCAAAGGGAGCTCAGTTATCCAATTGGATTATGGGAATATGAGTTTGGGTAAAATGGAAAATGCACTGAACACTTGGGATTTGGACTATGTGACTTCTGCCAATGTGGATTTTGTGAAATCCGTTCATATGGATTTGGATTATAGTAAAGTCAACATCAAAAAATCAGAACTTATCAATTTAACAGCCGATTATAGCGATGCGAGTTTAGGAGAAATCGGTGATTTGCTAAGTCAAATGGAGTACGGAAATCTATTTGTAGAACAGGTTAATTCCCTTTCGGGAGTGGTTGCTTATACCAATGTAAAAACAAATACTTTGAACACAAGTTTTGTGATGAATATGCGCTACGGCTCTCTTTCGATAGGGAATGTCCGAAAAGGTTTTAATAAAATTTCGATTGGCGCTGATTATTCAGATGTTTCCGTTGGAATTGGCTCCAACGTTGGATATAAACTAAATGGAAATTTCAAATACGGTGGATTGAAATTCCCTTCACATCTGAGTATGTCCAAACAAATCGAAAAATCTACGGCCAAAACTTACGAAGGCACGGCCGGAGACGGATCCGGAGAAATATTGATCAATATGAATTACGGAAGCGCAAAAATCAAATAATCAGAAATCAAATAATCAGAAATCAAATAATTATGAAAACATTTATCATCACCGCAATTTTCGGTCTTTCTATGATTTCCTGTGCGCAGGAAACAGTCAAAGGAAATGGAAATTTCAGCACGGAAATCAGAAACGTCAGTAAAAACTTCGAAGCTGTAGGTTCATCAGGAGCTTTTGAAGTCGTTATAAATGATGCGCCACAGGACGGGAAAATTAAACTCGAAGGAGATGCAAATATTTTAGAAAAAATAATTGTCGAAGTAAAAGGGAATTCCCTCGTTTTGGGAACTAAAAAAGGATTTAATCTAAGCTTTAAAAAGCCGGTAAGAATTATATTTAATGCTCAGAATTTGAGATACATAGGGCTTTCCGGTTCTGGAAGTATAAAAGCCAAGGGCACTCAAAATGTAGAGGAATTTACAGCGGCTATAAGTGGATCTGGAGATATAGAGGCAAAAGTTTCAGCCCATAAAACATCCACCGCTATTTCAGGATCAGGAGATATCACATTGTCTGGTAAAACCAAAGTTTTGAAGGTGGCGACATCGGGTTCGGGAGACGTTCACGCCTTCGACTTAGATGCAAATGATGTGGAAATTGGAGTTTCGGGTTCAGGCGATACAGAAATTCAGGTTTCCGAATCATTAACTGGCGGAGTTTCCGGTTCGGGAGATATTTTTTACAAAGGAAATCCGGCACAAATTAAAATTGCATCGGGCGGATCCGGTGATGTAATCGATGCCAATTAAAGCGAATCTTAACTCAGATACTTTGTTTCAGAAAGAATCCCTGCCGGAATTTTCGGTAGGGATTTTTTATATTTGATAAGTTTTAAATTTTGATAAATCTTATATTTACCCATAAATTAATTTCACTCCGAGGGTGAACGATTAGAACATTTGGAAGCGGATTTCAGACTTGCTGATCAGCTGATTGCCGATACGGAATTTGAAGAAGCAAAAGCAATACTTTTCAGAATTATTGAAGAAGAACCTCGATTTGGAAAGGCTTACAACCATATTGGCTGGATTTACGAAACCAAAGAAAAAAGATTTCGAGAGGCTGAACGTCTTTACAAACAGGCGATGGAATTCACACCCGATTATCCGGCTCCTTTCATCAATTTATTATATCTCCTCAACACCGAACTCCGCGGTGCAGAAGCGGAAGCACACATCGAAAAAGCAAAGGATGTCGTGGGAATCAATAAAATTTCACTTTATACCGAATGGGCTTATATGCTTGAATACACGGGAAGATTTGAAGAAGCAATTGCGAAATACAAGGAAATCATTCCCATGCAGAATAACCTCGAAAAATTAGATCAAATCAAAACCGATATTGAGCGTTGCCGCAAAAAAATGGAATTATTGCAGTTGTAATCAGCGGTCAAACTTAAAAATCTCCGCTCTTTCATCCTTTTTACCGGACAATTTATTGGCAATAATCTGTGCAGCAATCATACTGAATGTGATGCCATTACCGCCATATCCAAGCGCAAAAAACATTCGGTCTTTGCCCGGCCAGGTTCCGATGTAAGGCAACCCGTCTTCCGTGGAGCTGAAAGTTCCGCACCAGGCCATATCGGTTGTAAACGGAATCTCCGGATAAATTTTATTGAATTTCTTCTCAAGTTTCTGAATTTTCTCACGAAGCAAACTGTCTCTTCGCACCGGGTCCCTGAAATCCTCGTCTTCTCCTCCAATCATCATTCGATTATCAGACGTGGTTCGCATATAAACATAAGGAGAATTTGTTTCCCAAATCAGACTTCGTTCCGGCCATAATTCTTTTTCTGCAACCGGATAAGAAACTAAAACATAAGTTGAAATCAGTTTCATCAGATTTCTTGGAAGAAACTGCCCGGCTTCAAATCCCGCTGCAATCACCACATATTTACATTGAACTTTTTTGCCTTCGTGAGTTTCCAATTCATAACCATTTTTAACTTCTTTCCATTTAAGGATTTCGGTATGCGAATAAAGTTCTAATTCCTTTTTGTCCAGATGAAATTTCAGCAGTTTTGTTGCCGCCGAATAAGTATCCATCATTGCGGCTTCTTTGTTTTTTAAAGCTGCCGGATAATTCAATTTGTGTTGTGTTTTAAGCTTTTTATCGTCAAGAAATTCCACTGGCAAACCGTGTTTCTGCCTGATTTCAAATTCTCTTTCCAAGAGTTTAATATCTTTTTTGAATGAAGCCAGCCAAAGACTCGAAACATTTTCAAAACCTGCATCGGCATTGGCTTCTTTCAGAACTTTTTCGATGTCTTTAATCGATTGCAAACTCGCGTGATAGGCTTTTGCAGCTGTCTCCTCGCCTACTTTCTTTTTCATTTCACAAAGCGGAACATCGATTTCATATTGAAGCTGAGCACTACTCGCTGCCGTACTTCCGGTTGCAATGGTTCGTTTGTCAAAAACACTGCATTTTATTCCGGCTTTGCAAAGCTCGTGAGCAACAAGTGCGCCCGTAATGCCAGAACCAATCACTGCAACTTCGGTTTTGTGGTTTTTGCTTAATGGGTTATAATAATTGAAAAGTTCATTTTTAACAATCCAAAAAGGCAATCCGGAATGTAAATCCATAAATTTGATTTAGGATTTAAATTTAGTCGAAATTTTCCATAAAAAAACCTCAAAATAAATTCTGAGGTTCTTTATGGATGATTTTTTAGTTTTAATTTTTCGAAACGACGATGGTTTTGGTATTTACAAATTCGCGAATACCGTCTTCTGAAAGCTCTCTTCCAAATCCCGATTTCTTAACGCCTCCAAATGGAAGTTTCGGATCGGAACGAACCAATTCATTAAAAAACACAGCGCCTTCTTCAAATAAATGGGCTTTATCGGTATATTTATCAACGTTCTCGGAGCAAATGGAAACACCTAATCCAAAAGTAGTTAGATTACTTAATTCAACTGCTTCTTCAAATGACTTTATTTTTGATACAACTGCAACCGGCCCGAAAGTTTCTTCTTTAAATACAGGCATTTCAGGAGTAACTTCGGTCAAAATACTAGGTTCATAAAAAGCATCTTTACGCTTTCCGCCCACCAAAATTTTGGCGCCCATTTCTACCGATTTATTTACTTGTTCTTCGAGTTCTTCGGCTAAATCGACTCTTGCAAGCGGTCCGATTTCCGTGGATTCATTAAAAGGATCACCCATTTTCAAAGCTTTTACTTTGGGTGTGAATTTGGTTAAAAATTCTTCATAAATTCCTTCTTGCACCAGAAAACGTTTGGCTGCGATGCAACTTTGTCCAGCATTTCGATAACGCGCATTGATGGCTTTATCGATGATTTTATCTAAATCGGCATCGTCCATAATGATGAAAGCATTGCTTCCCCCTAATTCCAAAACTGATTTTTTGATTTCTTTTCCTGCAATCGATGCCACCGATGAACCTGCTTTTTCACTTCCGGTAAGCGAAACCGCTTTGATGAACGGATGTTCAATCAGGGCTTGAATATGTTTGCTTTCCAGAGATAAATTGAAATAAAAACCTTCTTCAAAACCCGCTTCCAAAAAGATTTCTTCAATGATTTGAGCTGATTTGGGAACATTGCTCGCATGTTTGACCACAATTGTATTTCCGGCAAGAATGGTAGGAACCGCAAATCGGAATACTTGCCAAAACGGGAAGTTCCAAGGCATTACACCTAAAATCACACCCAAAGGTTCGTATCGAACGGTTGCCTCGTATCGTTCGGTGGAATATTTTCGGTCTTTCAGGAATTCATCGGCATGTTCGGCATAGAACTCACAGTTCAGTGCTGATTTTTCAATTTCGGCAATGGATTCAAAAACAGGTTTACCCATTTCTTCTGAAATCACTCTTGCATATTCCTGTTTGTTTTTCAGCAAAATTTCGCCGACTTTCCGGATTTTATCCACCGGACGGTTTCTGTAATTTGCTTTGTTTTTGATGAATAAATCATGAGCTTTTTCAACCTTTTCAAAAGCCTGATTTATTGTTATATATTGTTCTGACATATCTTTTTAAGCAGGTGTAAAATCCTTGATTCTATCCAGGTAAGATCCTTCTTCAACTTCTGGATATAGTTCATCGTATCGCAAAACATTATTAACATCAACTCTTAAGTTGATATAGGTTCTGTCGATTTCACTATGGTGAACCAGTCCGGCAGCAGAAATCAGTTCGCCGAAACTCTTCATCGTATTTTTATGGAAGTTATAAGTTCTCATAGCTTTGTCTTCTACATCCAAGCCTTTCATCAAAGCAGGATCCTGTGTAGCCACTCCGGCGGGACAAGTATTTTTATTACACTGTAATGCTTGGATGCATCCTACTGCCAGCATCATCGCTCTTGCACTGCTGCACAAATCTGCACCAATGGCAAGAACTCTTGCGATGTGAAAACTACTGATGATTTTTCCGGAAGCAATCACTTTGATATCTTCTTTCAAACCATATCCTCTTAAGGAATCTACTGCAAAAGCAAGTCCATCCAAAAGAGGCATTCCCAATGAGTTAGAGAACTCAACAGGCGCAGCCCCGGTTCCTCCTTCTCCACCATCAATTGTGATGAAGTCTGGTTTTAATCCGGTTTTAACCATGGCTTCGCAAATATCGATAAATTCTTCTTTTCGTCCGATACACATTTTAAAACCAACGGGTTTTCCACCTGAAAGTTCACGCATTTGGTGTATGAGTTTCAACAAGCCTTCGGCATCGTTAAAAGCGGAATGTGAAGGTGGGGAATCTACATCTGTATGAGGTTTAACACCGCGGATTGCTGCAATTTCCGGTGTATTTTTACTTGCTGGTAAAATCCCTCCGTGTCCAGGTTTGGCACCCTGAGAGATTTTTAATTCAATCATTTTAATGTTGGGATGCTTGGAAGTTTTTTCAAATTTCTCCGGAGAGAATTTACCATTGTCTGCACGACATCCGAAATATCCTGTTCCTACTTGCCAAATCAAATCTCCTCCTGGCTCCAAATGATAAGGGCTTACGCCTCCTTCTCCTGTATTGTGTGCAAATCGCCCTAATTTAGCTCCTTTATTCAAGGCTAAAACGGCATTTTTACTCAAGGAACCAAAACTCATCGCGGAAATATTCAACAAACTCGCCGAATAAGGTTGAGTACAATGTTCACCCCCAATCATAACGCGTGCGTCTTCATCTACTTTTACTCTTCCTGCATACATGGAATGATTCATCCACTCATAGCCCGGTTCGTAAATATCCATTTGAGTTCCGAATGGCACCGTATCCGTTACATTTTTTGCTCGCTGATAGACCATGCTTCTCATCACGCGATCCAATGGTCTTCCATCGCGATCGTTTTCCACGAAATATTGCATGATTTCCGGACGAATACTCTCCAGTAAATAACGAAGACGACCAATCACCGGGAAATTTCTACGAATCGCATGTTTGCGCTGCATCACATCACCAATTCCTAATAAAATCAAAGGAACTACAATCACAAATAACCAAAGAACGGGTTTCCAAAAAAAGGAAATCGCAATCAGTAAAACTGAAATACTGATCGACAATAGGGTAAATAACGGCCTAACTTTCATCTCAAAATTCATTGAATCCGACACAAAATTAAACATTAACTCCAAACTACCCAATCTCAATAAAACATTTAAATAAAAACCTCTTTGAAGATTAACTTAGATTTAATTAATATTTTTGAACTTTTTATCAGAAACTGCTATGAAAATTATCTGTATTGCAAGAAATTATTCAGAACACGCTAAAGAATTGAATAATGAGATTCCGGAAAATCCTGTATTTTTTTTGAAACCCGATACTGCTCTTTTACAAAAAAACAGAGACTTTTATCTGCCGGAATTTAGTCAAAACATTCATTATGAAGCGGAAATCGTTTTAAAAGTTTCAAAAACTGGAAAATACATTCAACCTGAGTATGCAGGCAATTATTTTCAAGAAATTTCATTGGGGATCGATTTTACAGCCAGAGACATTCAATCTCAGCTTAAAGAAAAAGGCCATCCTTGGGAAATCGCCAAAGGTTTTGATAATTCGGCAGTCGTTGGGAATTTTCTTGACAAAGAAGAATTCGATTTAAATGATTTGAAATTCCGACTTGATAAAAACAATCAAACCGTTCAAATGGGAAATACAAAAGATATGCTTTATGATTTCTCAAGAATTCTATCGGAAGTTTCGAGATATTTCACGCTCAAAACCGGTGATTTGATTTTCACAGGTACACCTGCCGGTGTGGGACAAGTTCATGAAAATGACCTGTTGACCGGATGGATTGAGGAGCAGAAAATTTTTGAGGTTCAAGTGAAATGATTAACTTTAAAGAAATTTAAAAAAATTGTCATGGCTCAAAAAATATTAGTTCCCATCGACTTTTCTGACTTCAACAAAACTGTGATTGAGCACGCCATTGAGCATGCCAAACTTGTAAAAGGTCAAATTTATTTAATTCATGTCGCTACACTTGACATTGGGGTGATCGTCAGCGAAACGGGCTTTACCTATTTGCCAGAATTAGAGGAAACGGCATTGAACGAAGAAGCCGAGCAGATGAGTCAATTAAAAGAAGAAATTGAAAGTCAAGGAATTCTTTGCGAAACAATTGTAAAACAGGGAATTCCTGCTGATATAATTGTTCAGGAAGCCAAAGATTTAAACGCAGATTTGATTGTCATCGGTTCGCTGGGCCACAATGCTTTGTACAATATGTTCATAGGAAGTGTGGCGAGTGATGTGATAAAACATTCAAGTGTTCCATTGTTGGTAGTGCCCAAACAAAAATAAATCAAATGGAAACCAAACGATATCCGAAAGATGGATCTTTCACCATACTATGGACGCCGTCCAAATGCATTCATGCTGGAATTTGTGTCAAAACATTGTCGCAAGTTTATAATCCCAAAGACCGTCCTTGGATAAAACCTAAAAATGCAAATCAAGAAGAATTGATTAAACAAATTGACAATTGCCCATCGGGAGCATTGGGATATGAAATTAAAGGGAATTCTACTTCCAAATGATTTCAAAATAGATCGAAATAGCAGTCAATTTGAGTGAAACAAAATAAAAACCGTCCTTCAAGTTTTTTAAACGTTTGAAATGTGCTAAATTTGTAGGCTGATTCTCACAAGAGTTAAAATTAATGATGGAGAGATTTTCATTTTTAAATGCAGTGCACTCTGAGTACATAAGTGAGCTGTATGAAAAGTACCAAAAATACCCTGACAGTATAGAACCAAGTTGGCGAGCATTTTTTCAGGGATTTGACTTCGCTAATACATCCTACAACGGACATGCGCTGAATGAAGGAACAAATGAGCAAGTGATTGCTGAAATTCCCGAAAAAGTTCAGAAAGAATTCAAAGTTATCAATCTGATTGATGCGTACCGCACAAGAGGGCATTTGTTTACGAAGACCAATCCGGTCAGAGAAAGAAGACAACATGCTCCTTCGCTTGATCTCGAAAATTTTGGTTTGACCGAAAAAGATCTGGACGAAAATTTCGATGCCGGAGCTGTGATTGGAATATCCAAATCCACCTCACTTCGAAACATCATCGATTATTTAAAACATATGTATTGCGATTCCATCGGAGTTGAATATATGTACATACGCGATCCGGAAAAACAAAACTGGATCCAAAACTGGTTGAACGAAAACCTGAACCATCCAAAACTGAGCGTTCAGGAGAAAGAGCGAATTTTGTTGAAATTAAATGAAGCGGTTGCTTTTGAAAATTTCCTTCACACTAAATTCGTAGGTCAAAAAAGATTCTCACTCGAAGGAAATGAAACCCTGATTCCTGCCCTTGATGCTTTGGTCAACAGAGCCTCCTCAGCAGGAGTAGAAGAAGTGATTTTGGGAATGGCCCACCGGGGTCGTTTAAATGTTTTAGCCAATATTTTCAACAAATCTTATTCCCAGATTTTTAGTGAATTTGAAGGAAAAGAATTTGTAGAAGACTTATTCTCCGGTGATGTGAAATACCATTTAGGTTCTACAACAGAAGCGAAATCCATTTCCGGGAAAAATATCAAAATGAACTTGGCTCCTAACCCATCCCACTTGGAAACAGTAAACGCTGTGGTGGAAGGAATTGCAAGAGCCAAAGCCGATAAAGATTATAGCGGCGATTATCGAAAAATATTACCGATTTTAATTCATGGTGATGCCGCAGTTGCTGCACAAGGTATCGTTTATGAAGTCGTTCAAATGATGAACCTTGACGGATATAAAACCGGAGGGACGATTCATATAGTAGTAAATAATCAAGTTGGGTTTACAACGAATTATTTAGACGGAAGGTCTTCGATTTATTGTACCGATGTGGCCAAGGTAAATCACTCGCCCGTTTTGCATGTAAATGCAGACGATGCCGAAGCTGTGATTCATGCCATTCATTTTGCAGCCGATTATCGAATGCGATATGGAGAAGATGTATTCATCGATTTATTGGGTTACCGAAAATACGGTCACAACGAAGGAGATGAACCAAGATTTACCCAACCCAAACTTTATAGCATCATTGCTAAACATCCCAATCCCAGAGAGATTTACAAGCAACACTTGATCAAAGAAGGAATTATTGGTGATGAAATCTTGGCTGAGAAAGAAAAAGAATTCAAAAAGCTTTTGGATGAAAACTTTGATGCAGCCAAGGAAATCGAAAAAAACAAACTCGAACCTTTTATGCCAGACGAATGGGAAGGTTATGAAATGGTTTTGGAAGATGAAATGTTGAAGCCGGTGGATACTAAATATCCTCTTGAAAAACTTCATCAAATCGCTGATACCCTTACCAATATCCCAGAAGGCAAAAAGTTCATTCGAAAAATTCAACGACTATTGGATCAAAGAAAACAAATGGTCGCTGAAAACCGTTTGGATTGGGCAATGGGTGAGCTTCTCGCCTATGGAACCATTCTTCACGAAGGAAATGACGTAAGAGTTTCGGGTGAAGACGTGGAAAGAGGAACTTTCTCTCACCGTCATGCAGTCATCAAGACAGAAGACACAGAAGAAGAACTCATTCTTCTCAATCATATAGAAAAAGAACAAGGAACTTATACCATTTATAATTCTTTGTTATCCGAATATGCCGTTTTGGGGTTTGATTATGGATACGCCATGGCTGATCCGGATTCACTTGTCATTTGGGAAGCTCAGTTTGGAGATTTTGCCAACGGAGCACAAATTGTAATCGACCAATATATTTCAGCAGCGGAAGATAAATGGAAAATCCAAAATGGATTGGTGATGCTTCTGCCTCATGGTTACGAAGGACAGGGTGCCGAACACTCATCGGCACGTATGGAAAGATTCCTGCAACTTTCTGCCCAAGGAAATATGTTTGTTGCCAATTGTACAACTCCGGCCAACTTCTATCATTTATTGAGAAGACAAATCAAAACCAACTATAGAAAACCATTGGTTGTATTTACACCCAAGAGTTTGTTGAGACATCCACAAGTAGTTTCAACAATGGATGAATTAGCCAATGGAGAATTCCAAACTTTGATTGATGACCCGGTTGCAGATCCTGCAAAAGTAGATAAACTGGTATTCTGTCAAGGGAAATTCTACTATGATTTATTGAAGAAAAAAGAAGAATTAAATGCGGACAACGTAGCTCTTGTACGTTTGGAGCAATTATATCCATTGGACAAAGAGAAAATCAATTCCATTCTTGAAAAATATTCTGGAAGAAAACGCCTCATTTGGGCACAAGAAGAACCCGAAAACATGGGAGCTTGGACTTTCCTATTGAGAAAATTAAGAGAAGTTCCATTTGAATTGATTTCACCGAGAGAAGCCGCCTCACCGGCAACAGGTTCTCATCAGAAGGCCAATACGATACATAATAACACGATTAACAAAGTTTTTGAATAAATTAGCAACCAAATACTGAACAGACATGGTATTAGAAATGAAAGTTCCCTCTCCGGGAGAATCCATCACAGAAGTTGAAATTGCAGCATGGCTTGTAAAAGACGGTGACTATGTGGAAAAAGACCAAGCAATTGCTGAAGTTGACTCCGACAAAGCGACACTTGAACTTCCGGCCGAAGAAAGCGGAATTATTACACTAAAAGCCGAAGAAGGCGATGCCGTAGAAGTTGGACAAGTCGTTTGTCTGATCGACACTTCTGCTGCACGTCCAGAAGGAGGTTCTGCACCGGCCGATGAGAAAAATGAAGAACCAAAGGAAGAAGAGCCAAAAAAAGAAGCCAAACCGGCAGAAAATACAACCTATGCAACGGGAACTCCATCTCCGGCAGCTAAAAAGATTTTAGATGAAAAAGGGGTGGATGCTTCCACCGTTTCAGGATCTGGAAAAGACGGAAGAATTACCAAACAAGACGCTCAAAATGCACAGGTCGCAGCGATGGGTACACCCACCGGAGGAAGCCGTGGCTCAGAAAGAACCAAACTTTCGATGCTTCGTAGAAAAGTAGCCGAAAGATTGGTGGCCGCCAAAAATGAAACGGCTATGCTGACTACTTTCAACGAAGCCAATATGACGCCTATCAATAAGCTTCGTAGCGAATTCAAAGAAGAATTCAAAGCCAAACACGGCGTAAGTCTTGGCTTTATGTCATTCTTTACCAAAGCCGTTGTCAGAGCACTTCAACTCTACCCTGACGTGAATTCGATGATCGACGGTGATTATAAAATTTCTTACGATTTCTGTGATATTTCAATTGCGGTTTCCGGTCCAAAAGGACTGATGGTCCCAGTAATGCGAAATGCAGAAGCCTTGACATTTAGAGGAATTGAAAATGAAATCAAACGTTTGGCATTGCGCGCACGTGACGGACAAATCACAGTGGATGAAATGACCGGAGGAACCTTTACCATTTCAAACGGTGGGGTTTTTGGCTCGATGTTGAGTACACCGATTATCAATCCGCCACAATCCGGAATTTTGGGAATGCACAACATCATTGAACGTCCGATTGCAGTGGATGGAAAAGTGGAAATTCATCCTATGATGTACATCGCTCTATCCTATGACCACCGAATTATCGACGGACGCGAATCCGTTGGATTCTTGGTTGCCGTAAAAGAAGGACTGGAAGATCCGGTCAATCTTTTGATGGACGGAGACGTGAAAAAAGCCTTGGAATTGTAAATTTAGAAATCCAATAAATATTGAAAACGGATGCCCAAAGGTGTCCGTTTTTTTTATTCAAAAACCCCATAAAACTAATAGGTTTATGAGGTTTAGAGAGTTATAAAAAGTATATGTAGAGAGAGTTGTCTATTATTCTGATACAAATTTAGTTTTCAAGTTTTAATTATTATCAGGAATTATCCTGATTTTTAAAAGGAAAATCCCTAGTTGATATCAAAAAAAATCTCACTATCCAGGGGAGGAAGCGTGAGATTTCAATTCACTTAAATTTTAGTTAAGAACATAGTATCAAAAATGTTTAAGTTGGTTAAAACAGTTTAGGTTAGATTGATTTGACACTTTTGATACAGCAAACTTACTCATGATAACTATGAATTTATAAGGGAAAACCCTCATTTTTCAACAGGATTTTTCCCTTTGAAAAAAAAAATCTACTGAAATCAAATTGAATTTTTAATTATAACATACTCATTAAATACAAACATGATATCATCCAAATGCTTTAGAAATCAAATCTATTTAATTTATTCAATCCGACTTGCCAAACCAACTTTTGGGTAAATAAAAAAATCCCACAATTCCGGGGTTCGAACCGTGAGATTTCAGCACACTTGATTTAGTAGAGAGTGTCATGTTGAAAATGATTTGGTTGGTTGTAGCTAAGGTTAGCTTTTTTTACATTTTCTATTTACAAATCTAAGTACTCATTATTAAATAATTACAAGGAAAAACCCCCATTTTTTTGGAGATATTTCCTATAAAATTGATAGGCTATTTCTGTCAAATAAGTGTATTGTTTCTTATTTTAGCAATTTATATATAGAAAATATGCAAGAAATATTAAATCTCGAACCTCAGAATATCTGGAAAAATTTTTATGAGCTCAATCAAGTTCCGCGTCCTTCAAAAAAGGAAGAAAAAGTAATCCAATTCATGATGGATTTCGGAAATAATTTAGGTCTGGAAACCATTCAGGACAAAGTCGGAAATGTCATCATCAAAAAACCGGCAACAACGGGAATGGAAAACAGAAAAACCATCGTTTTGCAATCACACCTCGATATGGTTTGTCAGAAAAATAACGACGTCGATTTCGATTTTGATACCCAAGCCATTCAAATGTATGTGGATACAGACGGTTTCCTAAAAGCAAAAGGAACGACTTTGGGCGCGGATAATGGAATTGGAGTAGCAACGATTATGGCCGTTTTGGAGTCGACCGATATTCCTCATCCGCCGATTGAAGCACTTTTTACCATTGACGAAGAAACCGGAATGACCGGAGCAATTGGTTTGGATCCGACAATTTTATCGGGCGAAATTTTACTGAATCTCGATACCGAAGAAGATGACGAACTTACCATAAGCTGTGCCGGCGGAATGGACGTTACCGCTACCAAAAAGTATAATCCGCAAAATCTTTCACAACACAGCGAAACCGGCTCTGAAGCCGGAAACTTTGCTTCTTTAAAAGTGGAAATCAAAGGTTTAAAAGGCGGACATTCGGGCGGGGATATTCAATTGGGACTTGGGAATTCCAATAAATTATTGGCAAGATTTTTAAATGAATCTTTGAAACATCTGGCTCAAATTTCCAAAATGGAAAGTGGCGGACTTCGAAATGCAATTCCACGCGAAGGTTACTTTATCATTGCAGTACCTCAAACTGAATTGGAGAAAGCAATTGCTGATTTGGAAAGCTTGAAAAGCGATGTGAAGAACGAATTCAAATCCATTGAACCCAATATTTCCATTGAAATTTCAAAAACCAATCATTTAAAAGAAGCGGCTTCATTTGAGGAAACTAAAAAATTGGCACAAGCTCTGATGTCGGCCTACAACGGGGTTTATCGAATGAGTCCCGATATGGAAGGCGTTACAGAAACTTCCAATAACGTCGCAAATGTTGTAGTTGACAACGGCGAAATGAAAATTCTTTGTCTTTCACGTTCAGCAATTGAATCAGGCAAAAAAGCGATGATCGAATCGCTCCAAGCTACGTTTGAACTGGCCGGATTTAAGGTTGAATTTTCGGGCGGATATCCAGGATGGCGGCCCAATGTGAATTCGGAAATTTTGGATTTGATGAAACCATTGTACAAAGAAATGTTTGGTGAAGAGCCAAAAATCATCGCAACTCATGGCGGGTTGGAATGTGGAATCATCGGCGGGCATTATCCGGAAATGGATATGATTTCTTTTGGTCCGAATATTTTCGGCGCCCACTCCCCTGACGAACGTGTGGAAATCAAATCGGTTCAGAAATTCTGGAAGTATTTCTTGGAGGTTCTGAAAAGAATCCCCCAAAAATAAAACAAAAACGCGCCACAGAGAGAATTGTGGCGCGTTTTTTTGGAAATAAAGAGTTTAAATAATGAGGATGGTGAAAAATGATTCTTAAATTCATAATTCTAAATCATTCCTAGAACGCTTCGTTGAGTTTATATTGCAAATGTACTTATCTCAATTCATTGATTCACAAGGAAAAACCCTGAATTTATTCAAGAGAATTCCTGTTTTTTTTAAGGAAAATCTATTCTGACAAATTAAGAAGTAATTAGTTGAACTAATTTTTGGGTCAGATTTTTACGGGAATATTGATCAATAGTGAAAGAAGGCAATTGAATGTCTTCGGTTTTCCATTTTTTAAATTCCTCCAAAATGAAGGATTTTACTTCCTCTTTCTGAAAATGAGTGAAATAACCCCCGCTTTGGGTTGCTTTTAGGATTTTGGCTACGTCGCCATCTTTCGGTCCGATGGCTAAAACCGGATTTCCGGTTGCCAAGTATTCAAATAATTTTCCGGGAATAATTCCTCTGGATTTCTCATCGGGGAAATTTGTAAGTAATAGTAAATCAGCGTTTTTAATTCCCTGAATGGCGTCTTTGTGCGAAACATAACCTTTTTTGATCAAATGATTTTCCAATCCGTTTTCAAGGATTGAATTTTCCACCTCCTGACTTAAATTTCCATAAAACTCCAATTCAAAATCCGATTTGAATTCTTGATTTTCTCCGATTAGTTCTTTCAATGTTTCCCAAACTACAAGCGGATTTCGGGCAAATTCAAGTCCGCCGGAATAAGTGATTTTAAATTTATTTGAAATAAATTTCCCAATTCGGAAATCCGATTCTTCAAAACCATTTGTGATGACTTCTACTCTTTTCGCTCCGGAATTCCTGAAATTCTCGCCATCGCTGAAGCTCGTCGCAATTACGCAATCTGCAGATTTTAAAACCAGTTTTTCCAGTTCTAAATGCTTTTTACTTGATTTTTCGGTAAGTTTTAATTCTTTGTGATAACTGATTTGCGTCCAAGGGTCACGAAAATCGGCAATCCATTTCAAATTGGGATTTTTCTTTTTTAATTTCAATCCGATCAAATGCATACTGTGCGGTGGTCCAGTGGTAATTATGGTTTCAATTTGATTTTCCAGAAGATAATTTTTTAAAAACTTCACAGAAGGTTTTACCCAAAACTTTCGTCCATCGGGAATGAAATAATTGCCACGTACAAAAACCGATAATCGCGTCAGGAACGATTGTTTATCGGATTTTTCAAAGTTCCCGGCTTTGTAATCCTTTGTTTTCGGATTGAGTTTTTCAGCGATTTGGTAGGGTTCCCAGATTTTGGTTCGCACAACTTTCAAATCAGGAGAAATTTCTGCGGACAATGTTTTATCAATGAGTGGATAAGAGGGATTTTCCGGAGTGTAAATAATCGGTTCAATGCCAAATTCGGGAAGGTAATTTGCGAATTTTAACCATCGCTGCACGCCTGGCCCACCGGCCGGCGGCCAATAATAGGTAACGATTAAAACTTTATTATTTTTTGACTTACTCATTTTCTTCCCCTAAATCCAATTGGCTAATTATCTTATTTAACTCTTTTTCCGTTAAATCTTCTTTTTCAGATTTGTCATAAATCGTCAAGAGGTAAACAGTTTCACCAGAATGATAAACATAAGTAATAATTCTCGCTCCACCTCTTTTACCCTTTCTTTTTGAAGCGATTGCAAGTCGTATTTTATAACAATTATTTCCTATGAAAGTACCAAGTTCAGGATTCTCGGAAACCAAAGACAAAAATTCTCTATATTCATTTTTTAAAGAGCTGAACTTTTTAGATAAACGCTTCAACTCTTTTTCAAACTTTGAAGTAATGAGAATTTTATAACTCATTTAAAAGATCCTCTGCAGATTTTAATTTGACTTTGCCTTCTTTGTGTAATCTGATTTCTTCCGATGAGTCTGTTAATTCATCCCAAATTTCAATTGCTGATTTAGAAAAAGGAACAGCTTTTTTTACAAATGAAAGACTTTTCAAAACACGCATTGCGAAAGGAAATTCTTTATCGCTAATTTCAATTAAAACTTTCATTCTTAAATGTTTCTAACAAATTTAATCAATATTTTCTTCTTTCCTTTTCTTCCACCAAAAATATCCGCCACCCAAAACAATCAAAATGAAAATCACATTAAACGCCAAAGTCATTGTATTTCCGGTTTTTACGCTTTGCGGATCAAATTCCATTACAATTTCTTTGTCTCCTTGTTCCAATTGGACTGCGCGAAGAAAATAATTGGCTTTCAGAATTTCTCTTTCTTCTCCGTCCACTTTGACTTTCCATCCATGTGGATAATAAATTTCAGAGAAAACGGCGATTTTCGGCGAAACAATATTGGTTTTATACGTCAAACGATTGGGTTGATAATTGACCAATTCAATGGTAGAACCAGATTCCGGCACAAATCCTTTTCCAATCTGATTGTTTAGTTTAGTTTCCAAAACGACAGTTCGTCTCAAATCCACGTCTTTCAGTGCAAGAATTTCTTCGTCTTCATTTTGTACCCATTTGACATCGGAAACCAACCAAGCATTTCCGTAAGCATCATTGTTTTGCTGAACCATCGGGCTACTTGGATTGCCGTGAATGATGTATTTCGTGTTCAATAAATTCAGAATTTTTTGCATATGTGCGGGACTAACCCCCAATTGCTGCGTCTTTTCCGAACCGGAAAAATACAAATCAATTACATCCTGATAATTGTGCAATTTTGCTCCGTGGTATCCGCCGATTGAATTCACAAAATAGGAAGTCGTGGCATCGTTAAAAGTGCTGAAAATATTGTCAAAAACCCGGAATTGAGATTTATCGGCCGACCTTAAACTATCCAAAGATTTATTGAACGGAACTTTTTGTGCAATTCCCGCCAGATGGTGATTTTCTCTGGCACCTTCCATTAGTTTGGAAGAAAATTGAGTCGGAAAGGGATTGTCCACAAACATTTTATCCACGAAATTTTCATCGTTCAGGTAACGTTTATCGACTTGCCATCCGTCAATCAAAGCCAATCCTGCAATCCCTAGAACCACTACGATTGCATTGTTAATTTTCTTTAAATGATAAAGGAAAAGAAGCGCTAACGTCAATAAAACAAAGATCAAAGTGCGAAGTGTATCGGCTTTGAACATATCGATTCTGTCCTGACGAAGTGCATTGTTTACATTGTTCAGCAAAGTATCCCAGGTTCCGTAAGCTTGCGGATTGTACTCACGAACTAACTCCAAATATTGTTGTTTATTCATCAAATCGTAATCCGTCGTAAAACTGAACATATTTCCTCCAAATAAATAGAAAATCACAAGCAAAGCCACTACTCCACCTCCGGCATACATCAGGATTTTCTTTTTGTATTCGTCTGTCAGGCTTTCATCTTTAATGAAAACGTACAAAGTCAAAGCGGCGAGTAAAGGCATTGTGAATTCGGCCATCACGAGCATAGAAGAAACCGCCCGGAATTTGTCATAAAACGGAAAGTAATCAATCATAAAATTGGTCAGTCCGGCAAAGTTTTTTCCCCAAGCCAAAACGATACTTAAAACCGTTGCGGCAAGAAGCCACCATTTGTAACTTGACCAATTATTTCGAACTAAAAATAATCCCAAAAAGAATAGAAAAACAACGACTGCACCTTGATAAGCCGGACCTGAAGTTCCGGGTTGATCACCCCAATAAGTGGAAACCGGTGAACTCGCAAGATAGTCAAAAGCTTGCGCATTGAATTCATCTTCCAAATTGAGGATGTATTGTTGTTTCTGGAGTTCGGCTATGTAATTCTTTAAATTTTCTTCACGTGGCTGGCTAGCACCGCCCATAAAGTCGGGAATGAAAAGATTGAAGGTTTCCAGTTTTCCATAACTCCAATGTGTGATATAATCGTGATCCAGACCTTTTTGTTTGTCCTGAAGAATCGTGAGATTTGAGTTGCCTCTAATGGTTTCTTGACTGTATTCGTAAGTGGTTAATAGTTTTGTTGAATTCAGTCCTACACCTATTAAACAGGCGGCCATCAATAATCCGGTGGAGATGGCAAAGGGTTTGATTTCTTTTGATTTAATGGCCTGAATTAATTCGAAAATAAAATAAACCAACATCACCAGAAATAAATAATAAGTCATTTGTGGGTGGTTGGCCGATAATTCAAGTCCCATAAAAAGCGCGGTGAGAATAAATCCTAAAATGAATTTCCGCTGATAAAGCAATAAAATTCCTGCGACCAATGGCGCAAAATAAGCGATGGCGTGCACTTTTGCGTTGTGTCCGGCGCCGATGATGATATAGAAATAAGCGCCCATGGCAAAGAAAACCGAACCCGTGAGTGCGTATTTCCAGTTTTTAAACAAGACCATTCCGAGGATGAAAAATCCCGAAAAGAGAAGAAAAATATAATCGGCCGGGCGCGGCAAAAATCGGATGACGCGGTCAATGCTTTTGATTAAATCATTGTCGTAACGGGCACCGGTTTGATAAGTAGGCATTCCGCCAAACATAGCATTGGACCAATAAATATTTTCACCGGTTTGTTCTTGAAATTTGTGCATTTCTTCGGCACTTCCCTTGTAATTTACAATGTCGGGCTGAATGATAGAATTTTCAGAAAGCACAGGTGCGCAATAAACAATCGCCAAAACTGCAAAAGCAATAATGGCGATTATACTGAATATTAGATTTTTATTCTTCATTTTTCTTTTTCGGTTCTTCAATTATTTCATAATCCACCGATTCGGCTTCGATGGTGAATTTGGGTTCGTCCAAACTCTGAGCTCCTTTTCTTTGCGAATTTGAACTTTGAGTCGGATTGGGTCGGGATTGGTTGGGACGTTGCGGTGAAATCAGTCGCATGACAAATCGAATGACCAGAAAAGCGATGAGTGAATAAAGTATGAATTTGAGTAAAGACATAATTAATTAACGGTTGTAATAGTTGTTGATGAACCTGTTTCGGTTTGTTTTTGTTCTCCTTGTTGGTAAGTAGTGGTGGAATTTTCTTTCTTGGTTATGTTTACTTTTTTAATCCATCCGGTTTCCAAATCTAAGTCGATGTGTCCATTCAAAGTTGCATTGTTTTTCATGCTGATGGTAAGGCCTTGTTGTGTTTCGCTTCCACTTACGGATTGGGTTCCATTTACGGCGATGGTTGCTTTTCCGTCTTTCACGTCTTTGAATGTACGAGTAACTTTATTGGTCCCTTTGATTGGTCCCTCGCTTATATTTTGTGTATCTGACCATTCTTCACCGATGGTAAGATTTTTATCGGGAAAAATATTCAAAGTTTCTTCGAACTGAGATTTAATGGCTTCATTGCTTAAGGAAGCGTTCAATAATTCACGTATCATTGTTTGTTCTTCTGCATTGAAATCATTTTTCAATTTCCCTTGGACATTTCCAACCACTTTGTCCAATCCGTTTACAGATATAACTTTTCCTTTGTTATCGACTTCCATTTGAAAACTTTCTCCGATAATCGCTTTGTAAATTGTCCAACTTTGGGCTACATCCTGATCCGTTGGTTTAGCTGAATTGGTGTCATAGCTAAGGGTTTCACCTGTCGGAGCTTTGAATTTCTCACTAAAACCTTTGAAAGTTGCTTTTATTTTGAAATTATTGTTGACCACGTCTTCCACGAAATAATCAAAACCTACGGTTCTTTCAGAGGTCATTGATAAATTTTGTCCTCCAGAAGCCATGGATTGCTCTTGTTTTGTTTTCAATAAAAAAGGATAAGTTTCGCCTTTTTTCAAATTGTATCGGAAAGTATATGACTCATCGGAATTTTGAACCAGAGCAGTTTCTTGTGTTTCTAAAGTTAAATTAGTATCTGAATCAAGATTTTCCTCTGTATTTAGATTTGCATTATTCTCTATTAAATTTTCTCCATTTTCATTTGTTCCTGTGGTTTTGTTTTCATTTTTACAAGCTGTCATTACGGCCAAAACCGATAGGATAATCAATGATTTTTTCATTTGTTTAAAATTTTTGGCAAGATAGTTATAAAATCATATTTGTATGAAACAGGAAGGAATAATTCCCTGATTTTTCTGTTGAAAACTTAATTAAATCAAGACCATAAATTGAATTTCTTAAAGAAAATTTAAAGAATTTATTACATTTGTTAAACACGTTAACACCGAAAACACAAACACATGAGTATATTTTCCAGAAAACCTATGTCCAGTTTGATAGCTGAGGCCAACGAGAGTGGCGAACATGCGCTGAAGAAGACGCTTGGAACTTGGGGATTGATTTCCTTAGGGATTGGTGCTATCATCGGTGCTGGTTTATTTTCTCTTACGGGTATGGCAGCATCTGATTATGCTGGACCTTCTATTGTAATATCTTTCATCATTGCTGCTAGTGGCTGTGCTCTTGCCGGTTTATGCTATGCTGAATTCGCGTCGATGATTCCTGTTGCGGGAAGTGCATATACCTATAGTTATGCAACGATGGGCGAATTTGTCGCTTGGATTATAGGGTGGGATTTGGTGCTGGAATATGCAGTAGGAGCCGCGACTGTCGCTTCGAGTTGGTCTGGATATTTAGATAAATTTCTTCAGACCATGGGAGTCAATTTCCCACCTGAATTACTGATGACACCATTTGATACACTCGCTCTCGACAATGGAGACGTGGTAACTGGTGTGATGAATTTGCCGGCAGTTTTTATTGTAAGTGTGATGTCACTTGTTTTGATCCGAGGAACTCAAGAGTCTTCTTTTGTAAACACAGTGATTGTCATAATGAAAGTAGCGATTGTTTTGATTTTCATTGCGGTAGGTTTTCAATACATACGCCCTGAAAATCACATTCCTTTCATTCCTGAAAATACCGGAAAGTTTGGTGAATATGGTTTTTCGGGAATTATACGTGCGGCTGCCGTCGTCTTTTTTGCTTATATAGGTTTTGATGCGGTGAGTACTGCGGCTCAGGAAACCAAAAATCCAAGAAAATCAATGCCATTAGGGATTTTGGGTTCGCTTTTAATTTGTACGGTTCTCTATATTTTATTTGCCTATGTAATGACGGGGGTGGCTAATTATAAAGCATATGGAGCGGATCCTACCAATAAACTTGCGCCTGTTGCTATCGCCATCAGTAATATGGGCGATATGGGGCCGGATGGAGTTATTTATGAAGCTTATCCTTGGTTAAATACATCCATTGTTATTGCCATTTTATTGGGATATGCTTCTGTGATTTTAGTTCTTTTATTGGGACAAAGCCGTGTTTTTTATTCGATGAGTAAAGATGGATTGGTACCGAAAGTATTTTCGGCGATTCATCCGAAATTCCGTACACCTCATAAATCAAATATATTCTTCCTCTTGTTTGTCAGTATTTTCGCTGCCTTTGTTCCAGGGCGAGTTGTGGGAGAAATGACGAGTATCGGGACATTATTTGCATTCATTTTGGTTTGTCTGGGTGTTTTGGTGTTAAGAAAAACCATGCCCGATGCGCCAAGGGCTTTCCGTACGCCTTTGGTTCCAATTATACCGATTGCAGGAATTCTGGTATGTTTCTTTATGATGGCTTTTTTACCTTTGGATACTTGGATGCGATTGGTTCTATGGATGATTATAGGTCTTGATGTTTATTTGTTTTACAGTGTGAAAAACAGTGAAATCACAAGTCAAAAACCTGGAATTCTAAACAATGCCAACAAAATTGTAGGTATCTCCGGAATTGTATTTTCGGCAGCTCTAATTGGATTGGCTATTGCACATCATCAAGTTTCAGAAATCAATCCTGAAACCGGTAAAATTGCCGATACGGAACTTTATTATTTCTCATTGATTTTCGGTATTTTACACATACTTCTTTATGGATATAAATATTTAAACCGAAATAAAAAAAACCAATAAATCAATTGATTAAATGAGTTTTAAACAGGCTCAAAAAAAAAAGGCGCCCAAACGAGCGCCTTTTTCTTTATGTGCACACGGCGGGACTCGAACCCGCACATCCATAGGAAACCACCCCCTCAAGATGGCGTGTCTACCAATTCCACCACGTGTGCTGAATTGGGTGCAAAATTAGAATTATTTTTAAATTAATAGGAATTATTAACCTGCAATTTTTTTAAACCATTCGATGTATGCATCCACAGCTTTCTGTAAAAATCCCAATGTTCTCTCGTTGATTTTTCCATTTTCATCAAAAACCTCATGAACTTTGGCTAGATAAACTTCCGGTTGTTGCATCACAGAAACAATGAGAGAAACCAAACTCTGTCGCAAATGATGGTTGGCTCCAAATCCCGAAAGATTTCCGGGCGAACTACTAAAAACCGCTCCGGGTTTGCCATTCCAAACGCTTTCTCCCTTTGGACGAGAACCCACATCAATTGCATTTTTCAAAACTCCCGGAATGGAACGATTGTATTCAGGCGTGATAAAAATTAATCCTTTGAGTGATTTGACTTCGTTTCTAAATTTTATATATTCTTCCGGCACCGGACCATGATCGTCAAAATCTTGGTTGTAAATCGGCAGATTTCCCAAAGAAATCAGTTTGAATTCAAAACCTTCGGGAGCCATTTCAGCAATTGCTTTTGCTAATTTTTTGGAATATGACTCTTTTCTCAGACTTCCTGCAAATAATCCTATCGTTTTATTCATCATTTATCAATTTAATTTGAACTATAAAATTAAGACATATATTTTTGGAATGAATGAGTTCGACTAAGTTTTAAAAAATTCTGACTTCTAATTTCTAACTTCTCAATTCTAAACTTACCTTTGCAATTAAATTTTTGAAAAATGTTCAGAACACATACTTGTGGGGAATTAAACCTAAATCATTTAAATCAAAAAGTAACTTTGAGCGGATGGGTTTCCGTCATTCGCGACAAAGGATTTATGATATGGATTGATTTGCGCGACCGATACGGAATTACACAATTAATCATCGACGAAGAACGTTCCGACAAATCTTTGCTGGAAACGGCCCGTAATCTGGGGCGAGAATTTGTCATTCAAGCAACCGGAACCGTCATTGAGCGCGCTTCCAAAAACCCAAATATCCCGACAGGTGAAATTGAAATTCTGGTTGAAAATCTAGAAATCCTAAACGAGTCCAAACTTCCGCCCTTCACTATCGAAGATAAAACCGATGGCGGTGAAGAACTGAGAATGCAATACCGTTACCTGGATTTGAGAAGAAATCCGGTTAAAAATAAATTGATTTTCCGACATAAAGTAGCACAGGAAGTGCGTAAATATCTTTCGGATAAAGGATTTATTGAAGTTGAAACTCCGGTTTTGATTAAATCTACGCCCGAAGGTGCAAGGGATTTTGTGGTTCCTTCGAGAATGAACCCGGGCGAATTCTACGCTTTGCCTCAATCGCCTCAAACTTTTAAACAATTGATGATGGTGGGCGGATTGGATAAATATTTTCAGATTGTGAAATGTTTCCGTGATGAAGATCTTCGTGCCGACCGTCAGCCGGAATTCACCCAGATCGACTGCGAAATGGCATTTGTGGAACAAGAAGATGTGTTGGAAATATTTGAAGGAATGACCAAATACCTTCTCAAAGAAATTCACGGAATAGAAATCGAGAAATTCCCACGAATTACGTATGAAGAAGCGATGCGAAAATATGGAAACGACAAACCGGATATTCGTTTCGGAATGGAGTTTCACGAATTAAATGATTTAGCCCAAAACAAAGGTTTTGAAATATTTGACAAAGAAGAATTGGTGGTGGGCATCTCCGCTCCTACTTTGAATTCTTATACTCGAAAAGACATCGACCGATTGCTTGAATGGATTCAGCGACCACAAATCGGAGCGCGAGGTTTTGTTTGGGTTCGGGTAAACGAGGACGGAAGTTTTAAATCATCTGCCGATAAATTTTATTCGCAAGAAGATCTTGCTGCTTTTGCCGAAAGAATGAATGCGCAAAAAGGCGATTTGATGATTATAATGGCAGGTAAAGCCAACGACACAAGAAAACAATTGAGCGCATTGCGAATGGAGCTCGCCGAAAGATTGGAACTCAGAAAACCCGATGAATTCGCTCCGTTATGGGTTGTGGATTTTCCGCTTCTGGAATGGGACGAAGAAACCAATCGCTGGCACGCAATGCACCATCCGTTTACTTCTCCAAAACCGGAAGATATTTCAAAATTGAAAACAAATCCGGGAGAAGTCAGAGCCAACGCTTACGATATGGTTCTGAACGGAAACGAAATTGGCGGTGGTTCTATTCGTATTCACGATAAAGAATTACAATCCCAAATGTTTGAATTGCTTGGGTTTACACCAGAACAAGCTGAGGAGCAATTCGGTTTTTTGATGAATGCGTTTCAATACGGAGCGCCTCCTCACGGCGGGCTTGCCTTTGGTTTTGACCGTTTGGTTGCGATTTTGGATGGAAGCGAAACCATCAGAGATTATATCGCATTTCCTAAAAACAATTCAGGACGTGATGTGATGATTGATGCGCCCTCACCGATTGATCCTTCGCAATTGGATGAGTTGGAAATTAGTTTAAAACAATAAAAAATTAAGAAAAGCGATGAAGGTCGCTTTTTTTTTGTGAAAAAAATATTAATATCGGATAAATAGTTTGTAGGTCTATCCGATGTTTAGTAAATTTGGAGAAATTATTAAAATGAACTGGTGGGAATATCCATATGATTATGAAGGTTTTGAAAAAACACTCGGGCGAATTCAAGAAAAGAAAACCGCTCTGGATAAACTACGGCCACTCCCGACCTACGCTTTACAAAGCATTCAGAAAAGTCTGACGCTGGAGTGGACTTATAATTCCAACAGTATAGAAGGCAATACGCTTACCCTACAAGAAACCAAAATGGTCATCGAAGAAGGATTCACAGTGAAAGGAAAAAGTTTGCGCGAGCATTTTGAAGCTGTTAATCATCAGGAAGCCATTGAATTTATCCATAGTTTGGTTTCAGAAGAATATGTTTTGAAAGAAAAGGATATTCTAATGGTTCACGAACTCGTTTTGAAACAAATTGAAAAGGAATTTGCAGGTCGTTTCAGGAATTCTGGTGTGAGGATTTCAGGTGCGAATTTCGTTCCGCCCAATGCTTTGAAAGTCGATGATTATGTTACGGAACTCATTGATTGGGTAAATAACTCCGAATTAGACATCATTATCAAATCCACTATTTTTCATCATCGCTTTGTGTGGATACATCCTTTTTTTGATGGAAATGGACGTACAGTTCGTTTGGTTTTCAATTTGTTATTGATGAAAGAAGGATATCCGCCTGCAATTATTTTGAAAAATGATCGAAAAAAATATTATGACGCGCTGAACCAAGCCAATAAAGGCGATTACAGCAAACTGTTTTTGTTGGTTTTACAGTCTTTGGAAAGAAGTTTAAATATATATTTGACTTCGCTGAACAATAATTATGAAGACTACAAACCTATTTCCAATATTGTACAAGAAGAACGAATTCCTTATGGACAGGATTATCTGAGTTTACTTGCACGTCAAGGAAAAATTGATGCTTTCAAAGAAGGCCGAAACTGGCTTACCACAAAAGAAGCTATTTGGGATTATATAGAGAAAAGAGACCGCAAAAGAAAGCTGGATTAATTGTTTTTGATGCGAATTTGAATTTAATTTGATGAAAATTCCGGAATTGAAATTGAATTTCTCCATAATCATCGCTGTTTATAAACGCGAAGACGAACTGACTGAATTATTGGAAAGTCTGACAAATCAGAGCGATTCGGATTTTGAAGTCATCGTGGTGGATGATGGTTCGCCGGTTTCTTTGGAGTCGATTGTGGGTGAATTTAAATCGAAATTAAACATTCAATACCTTCATAAAGAAAATTCAGGGCCTGCAAAATCTAGGAACTTTGGGATGGAAAGGGCTTCCGGGAATTATTTTATCTTTTTGGATTCGGATACGATTGCGCCCAAAAATTACATCCAAACCGTGAGGAAAGAGTTGAGTGAAAATTATGTAGATGCTTTTGGTGGGCCGGATGCGGCGGATGAAAGTTTCACGGCTTTGCAAAAAGCGATTTCTTATTCCATGACTTCATTTCTGACGACAGGTGGGATTCGTGGTGGGAAAAAACATGTAGGGAGATTTCAGCCTAGAAGTTTCAATATGGGAATTTCCAAAGCGGCCTTTGAAGCAACAGGCGGATTTGGAAATTTAAGAATTGGTGAAGATCCTGATTTGAGTATGACTTTATGGGAAAAAGGTTTTGAGACCCGATTGTTTCCCGATACCAAAGTTTTTCACAAACGCAGGACTTCTTTGGTGAAGTTCGCTCGGCAAGTGTATCAATTTGGAGTGGCTAGACCGATTTTAAATCAGCGACATCCAGGAAGCGGAAAACTGACATATTGGTTTCCGAGTTTATTCAGTTTAGGTTATATTTTTGTCCTATTATCTTTAATTTGTCATTTATTTATTGTGCCTTTTCAATCGGATTGGTTCTTTTTACCTTTTGCGTTTTATGTAATTTATTCTATACTTATTAGTTTTGATTCTTTGATTAAAACCAATAGTGTTTTTGTTGCTCAGATTGCGCTACATATCGTAATCATTCAATTTACTGCTTATGGTTTTGGATTTTTGAAATCATGGATTTATTTGAATATTTTCAGAATTAAACCTGAAAAAGCATTTCCGGATCATTTTTCAAATTAGCGATTGTTTTTAGTGAAATTTGTTTCGTATATTTGAGAATTATGTACAATCGCGTTTTACTTTCCGTTTTACATCGTGCGATGTGGTCTAATTGAATAGCTTAAATTCAGCTAATCAATTGGTAAAATAATTATTCATTCAAAAAAAAAATAAAATAGTATGTCACAAGAGTTAAAAAGTGTCGAATTCGGCTTGGAAAAAATTTTTGAAGGAGCACAGGATTTCCTTCCGATCCTGGGAACAGATTATGTAGAGTTCTATGTGGGAAATGCCAAACAGGCAGCTCACTATTACAAAACCGCATTTGGTTTTCAGTCAGAAGCTTATGCCGGTCTTGAAACCGGTTTGAGAGATCGAGCGTCTTATGTTTTGAAACAGGACAAAATTCGTTTGGTATTGACGACTGCACTTAATTCGCAATCACCCATCGGAGAGCACGTTAAAAAACACGGTGACGGTGTAAAAGTTGTTGCGATGTGGGTAGAAGATGCACGCAAATCTTTTGAAGAAACTACTTCACGTGGCGCCAAAGCTTTTATGGAGCCAACAGTAACTTCTGATGAAAATGGAGAAATTGTTCAGGCAGGAATTTATGCCTACGGTGAAACCGTTTTTATGTTTACCGAACGTAAAAACTACAAAGGTCTTTTTATGCCCGGCTATGTGAAATGGGAAACTGATTATAACCCTGAGCCAGTAGGTCTTAAATTTATTGATCACATGGTAGGAAATGTAGGTTGGAATCAGATGAATACTTGGGTGCAATGGTTTGAAGACGTGATGGGATTTGTAAATTTCTTGTCGTTTGATGACAAACAAATTCATACCGAATATTCCGCTTTGATGTCAAAAGTTATGGCCAATGGAAACGGGCGAATTAAATTCCCGATCAATGAACCTGCCGAAGGCAAGAAAAAGTCTCAAATTGAAGAATATTTAGAATTCTACGAAGGCGAAGGCGTTCAGCACATTGCCGTTGCGACGGACGATATCATCCAAACTGTTTCTGATTTGAAATCCAGAGGCGTTGAATTTTTATCTACGCCCCCTCAGGCCTATTATGATGCAATTCCGGAAAGATTGAAAGAGCATATGCATAAATTCAAAGAAGATATCAATGAGCTTCAGAAATTGGGGATTATGATCGATGCCGACGAAGAAGGGTATTTGTTGCAAATTTTCACCAAACCGGTAGAAGATCGTCCTACTCTATTCTATGAAATCATTCAGCGAATGGGTGCCCGTGGATTTGGTGCCGGGAACTTTAAAGCTTTGTTTGAATCTATTGAAAGAGAACAAGAAAAACGAGGAACACTTTAATTTGAAATTATAATTGAGAAACCCCGCCTATGATGGCGGGATTTTTTTTGGTGTAAAAGATTATGAGTAGATTTATGTTTAGGTAAACAATGGTTCTCTAAAAAACTCCACGGAAACAAAAATTGCTTCCGCGGAAAATTGGGGGAAATATGATTGAAAGTAGAGAGAGTCACTTTTTTACATATTCAAATGTATAAGTTTATCTGACTAAGTTTTTTCACAAAAAAAATCGTTTTTAAGTCAAATTGAAAGAGTATTTAATGGATATGGATTGAAACCTCAGTATTTAAGCGGAATAAATTATTCAAGATTCGTTAAAAATTTGTAAATTTAATCCAGTTTTGATCTCTAAATTTTTGAATATGTGAAACATTTATTTCAATTAATCAAAAAAATGAACGAACGTGAAGTTCAGTATTTCAAACAAAAACATTTGTCTGATGCTGGATTTTTGCAACTTTTTGAACTAATTGAGAAACATAGAAAGAAAGATGATGAAGAAATTGAAATAATAATAAAAGCACAGGGTTTTAAAAATTTAGCTTATTTAAAACATACTTTATTACAAAAATTATTGGATGCAATTCTCAGTTCGAAACAGTCCAAAGATGAACAAGCAGAAATTTTATACGAATTAATTTTAATTAAATCGCTTCGAGAAAAAAAGTTAATTCCACTTGCCGTCAAAAAATGGGAAGCAGTTTATAAACAATGTTTACAAAAGGGTTTTGCTACGCATATTCAATTACTTCTGCATGAAAGATGGCATCTGAGTTTGGAGAAAGAAAAATTTAATTCGGTAAAGGAATACACAGATTTCATTGAGTTTTACTTGGATCATTCACATAGTTATGAAAAGCTGACGCGCATCCGGCAATTGGAGCGAAAGTCGAGGATGTTGATGAAAAAGTCTTATTTTGTCGATGAGAAAGATGATCAGTTATTGAAAGATTTAGCTGTAAATCTGAAATTCCTTTCTGGTGAAATGAAATATTTCGATCAGGAATACCAGATTTTGTACAATGCTGCTCAGAGTTATATTCATTTTCTTCAACACAACTTCAATGATGCTTATTTTTCGGCTCGGAGTTGTTTTGGATATTTGAAAGAAAGTAGGAAATCTTTTTGTCGTTTCAACGAAAATTTCACGCTTCAATTTTTGAAATATTATTCCGATTTATTATTTCTGGTTAATAGAAAAGAAGAAATACCAGAACTACTCTCAACTTTGAAAAAAATCTCCTTTTCGACGGATTATTTCACTGGACAACAACAAATTATCATCTTCCTGATTGATAACCGTTTAGCGCATAAAGAATATAATTACGATGAAGTAAAAAAACTTTATCTGGAATCCAAGAATCATCTGGATGAATGGTTGGAGAAATGCGCGCTGGAATGGCGTCCGGTACTGCTCGGAAGCATTTCGATTTCGGCTTATGTTTCCGGTTTGCCGCAAAAAGGTTTGTATTTTTTATACCAATATGAAAAATCTTATGCGAAATCTTTTCGAAAAGAAATTCTTTCGTTTTTTTATTTGTTTGGGGTTTTATTGGCTTATGAATCCAAAGATTATGAAGTATTCAACACCACTTACCACAAGGCTTATATGCATTTTTATCGTAATCCCGAGCATTATCCTATATTTGATGAAATCATGAAACCGATGCGCAAAGCTTTTGAAAAGTACGATAATGAAAGCCGAGCTAAAATATTTGAAAAAATTCTGAATAGAATCGAAGTTTCAGGTGATTCGGGGTATTATCAGATTTTGTTTTCGTATTTTGATTTTCCTTCTTGGTTTCGATCCAAAATTGAAAATTTAAGTTATGTCGATTATAAGTTGAAATATGCAAAAAATAAAAATCCCGCTTCCTGAGAAACGGGATTTTCGTTTGAATATAAATTCGAAATTATTTTACCAAAGTCAATTCATCAATGATGTGTTTTGCTCCCGCGTATTTGTCAATAATAAACAAAATATAGCGAGCGTCAACGGAAATTGTTCGCTGCAATTCAGGATCGAAAATTACGTCACCCGCCATTGCTTCGATGTTTCCGTCAAAAGCCAAACCGATTAATTCTCCGTTTCCGTTCAATACCGGAGAACCAGAATTTCCACCTGTGATATCGTGATCGGTAAGGAAATTCACCCACAATTCACCGTTTTTATCGGCATATTGTCCATAATCTTTTTTGTTGTACAGATCGATCAATCTTTGTGGATTGTCAAACTCGGGATCGCCTGCTTTGTGTTTGGCAATTGTTCCTTTCAGCGTTGTATAATAATTGTATTTTGCATCGTTTACTTTTCCTTTTCCAAGTGGCAAATCAACTACTTTTCCATAAGTCAGACGCAAAGTTGAATTCGCATCAGGATATTCAATCGGGCTCAAACCGGACTCTCTCAAACCTTCTACCAACAAACGGAATGCTTTGGAATAAGAATCTTTTAGAGCTTTGTCTTCCGGTGTTTCAGCTCTGTAACGCGTCATCAAATCTGTTGATAATTTATACAATTCATCGTTTGTGATTTTTGTAGCCACCGGATTGTCCAAATAGTTCAACAATTCTTCTTTTTTTATAAAAATACTATTGTTAAAAGCCGTTTTCACATAAGATTTGAAATCACCTTTTGTTGGATCACCTATTTGTTTTACATAAGGAGCCAAACCGCCTTTTGCAGCTTTTGTGTAATATAAATTCAACTGAGCTGCCAAAACTTCTTCTTCCAATCCCAAATGCGCACCTTCAAAAACATTGTTAATCATATCTTCAATTGCAGGACGCATTTCCGCTCTTTTTGCTTCGTTTTCATTGGCGTATTGCTCCAAAGCATTTCCAAGATTTGCAGGAAGTCCGGCAAAAGTGCTGGAACGAAGAATGGTCATCAAATAATTATTGTGTCGCGCGGACTCATTGGTTTTGTTGTAATAATTATTGATGATTTCAACCGCATCACCGTATTTTGCTTTTCGAGTGGGATTTTGATTGGCCCATTTCTGGAATTCCGCTTCGGTTTTTCGTTTGGAGTCCACGGTTTTATGTTGTTTCAAAGCTTCGATCATTCCGCCACGGTTTTTCCAATAATTGGCCAAACCGGCATATTTGGACGCATAATCCAATCGAACTTTTTGCTCCTTGTCCATGTATTTTTTCAAAACGTCCATTCCCAATTTTGAACCTTCCACCCAAGCCGGATAAGCAAAATTGATGTTCTGCTCTACTCCACCTGCCGGCATCCAACGATTCGTTCTACCGGGGTATCCCAGAATCATTGAAAAGTCTCCTGCTTCATATCCTTTCAAACTAATTGGTAAATGGTGTTTGGGCTTCATTGGGACATTTTCGGGCGAATAATCCGCCGGATTTCCGTTTTTATCGGTATAAACGCGGAACAAAGAAAAATCTCCGGTATGACGTGGCCATTCCCAGTTGTCGGTATCTCCACCAAAACGTCCAACCATATCGGGAGGCGTTCCCACTAATCGTACATCCTGAAAATCCTGATATACGAAATAATAATATTCGTTCCCTTCAAAGAAAGAACGAACCGAAACTACGTATTTTCCACCTTCGTTATTTTCTTGTTCGATTTTTGCAATTTCACGGTTGATGGCTGCCATACGCTCATCTTCGGTCATTTCATCGTTTACCTGACTCAAAATGCGTTTGGACACGTCATCCATTCTCACAAAAAACCGAACTTTTAAGTTTTTGGGTTTTAATTCTTGCGAATAATCCGCTGCCCAGAATCCGTTTGTCAAATGATCGTTTTCAGGCGTTGATAATTCCGCAATCTGCCCGTAACCACAATGGTGATTAGTCAAAACCAAACCGGTCGAAGAAATGATTTCAGCCGTACATCCGCCACCAAACTGAACGATGGCATCTTTCAAACTGCTGTTGTTGATACTGTAAATTTCTTCTGCAGTTAATTTCAAACCTTTTTTCTGCATATCATCGATTTTCTTGTCGATGAACATTAAAAACCACATTCCTTCATCGGCCTTTACTTTTTGCAGAGGCGCAATAAGAAACGTAACGCTCGCAATCAATACGATTAGTTTCTTCATTTTTTATTAATTTTTAATCTGAATATTTGTTGGACTCCCAATGAAATCGTTACAAACTTAAGTTTTTTTCTTTAAATAAGGGTTTTGTAATTACATTTGCCAAATGGCGGGAATCTATCTACACATCCCTTTCTGTAAGCAAAAATGCAGTTATTGTAATTTTCACTTTTCCACCGATTTAAAACTAAAATCGCAGATGGTAAACGCCATTTGCAGCGAATTGGAATTGAGAAAAAGCGAAATTTTAGAGCCTGTTGAAACCATTTATTTTGGTGGTGGCACTCCTTCCCTGCTCGATTTAAATGGAATCAACCAGATTTTTGAAAGTATTTTTAAAAATTATTCGGTGATTTCCAATCCGGAAGTTACTTTGGAAGCCAATCCCGACGATCTGACTTTGGATAAAATAAAAGAACTGAAATCTACGCCTATCAACCGTTTCAGCATTGGAATTCAATCTTTTTTTGACGAAGATTTAAGGCTGATGAACCGTGCTCATAATGCCAATGAAGCGATTTTTTCGGTGAAATCAGCTCAGGATTTCGGATTTGAAAATATTACAATTGATTTGATTTACGGAAGTCCGAGTACAACCGATGAGATTTGGCGAAAAAATTTGGAAATCGCATTGGAATTAGGTGTTCCGCATATTTCTTCTTATGCTTTGACGGTAGAACCAAAAACTGTTTTGGATCATCAGATTCAAAACAAGAAAGTTCCTGAAATCGATGAGGAAAAGCAAGCGCGGCAATTTCAAATCTTGGTGGATACGCTGACCGCAAATGATTTCATTCATTATGAAATTTCGAATTTTGGAAAAGAAGGATTTTTATCGCAACATAATTCCAACTATTGGAAAGGAAAATCTTATCTAGGTATTGGCCCTTCTGCCCATTCGTATGACGGAAAAAACCGAAGCTGGAACATTCCCAATAATTCGGTTTACCTGAAAGAAATCGCTCAAAATAGATTGCCTAATGAGGTTGAAGTTTTAAATGAAAATGACCGATTTAATGAGTTGGTTATGATTAGATTGAGAATGAAAGAAGGATTGAATTTGGAAGAAATAAAATTGAATTTTCCCCAAGAATTTTATGATGATTTTTTGAGTGAAATCCGGACACATTTGGACAATGAAACGGTTTATTTAGAGGATAGAAATTTCAGATTGACTGAAAAAGGAAAATTTCTGGCCGATGGAATTGCGTCGAGTTTGTTTCGGGTAGACTGACGCACTCAATTTGTTTAAATGCAGTTTTTAAATACATTTGCTAAATGAACGACAACAGGCCGATTGGAGTTTTTGACTCAGGGGTAGGTGGATTAACCGTTGCAAAAGAAATCAAACGATTATTACCAAATGAAAACATCATTTATTTTGGGGATACCAAACACCTTCCCTACGGAGATAAATCCAAAGAAACCATCACAAAATTTTGTAAAAAAATCACCAAATTTCTTGTAAAAGAGGATTGCAAAGCCATTGTGATAGCCTGTAATACCGCAACTGCAAATTCTCTTGAAGAAATTAAAGAAGCTGCCGGTGATGTTTTGGTAATCGATGTGATTTCACCGGTTGCCAAAAAAGTTGCTTATGAACTGAACCAAAATATTGGTGTAATTGCCACAAAAGCGACGGTGAATTCACATGCGTATAAAAATTGCATCAGAAAACACAACCGACATTTAAAAGTCATCGAGATGGCGACGCCCCTTTTGGTTCCTATTATTGAAGAAGGTTTCCGAAATACCTCCATTTCAAAAAGTACAATCGAAACCTATTTGGCCCATAAAAAATTTGAAAACATCGACACCATTATTTTGGGTTGCACACATTATCCCCTGATTGAAAAAGAAGTTCAGGCAGCATTTCAAGGACGTGTGAAAGTTATTGATTCTCCGTTGATTGTGGTAAACGAACTAATTCATCAGATGCAGAAAAATAATCTGATGGGTTTTACCGAAGAACCTAATTATCATTTTTATTTTTCGGATTATACAGAAAACTTCGCCAAACTTGCCAAACAGTTTTTTGGAAAATCGATAACCCTTGAACTGAAACGACTTTAAAGAGTATTTTATGGAGTTAAACGAATTTCCTACATTTGCGAAAAATTAGCCAAGTGAATTTGACATCCAAAGATTTAATTGAATTAGAAAACCAATACGGTGCCCATAATTATCATCCGCTTCCGGTCGTTTTGGATCGAGGTGAAGGTGCATTTGTGTGGGACATTGAGGGAAGAAAATATTTCGACTTTTTATCGGCTTATTCGGCTGTAAACCAAGGCCACAGCCATCCGAGAATTTTAGATGCGCTTGTTAAGCAATCCCAAAAACTTACGTTGACTTCACGTGCTTTTTATAATTCCGAACTTGGAAAATACGAGAAATACATCACAGAACTTTTTGGATACGAAAAAGTTTTGCCGATGAACACCGGAGCTGAAGCTGTGGAAACGGCCATCAAAATCGCTCGTAAATGGGGTTATGAAAAGAAAGGAATTCCTTCCGGTGAAGCAAAAATTTTGGTTTGCAGCGGGAATTTCCACGGTCGTACGACTACGATTATTTCTTTTTCAAATGATGAAGATGCAAGAAATAATTTCAATCCCTATACGTCAGGGTTTATTACAGTGGAATACAATGATGTAGAATCTTTGCGTTTGGCTATCGAAAAAAATAAAGACACAATCTGCGGATTCTTGGTGGAACCCATTCAGGGAGAAGCCGGTGTAAATGTCCCGGACGAAGGTTATTTGTCGGCTTGCTATGAAATCTGTAAAGCAAACAATGTTTTGTTTATTGCAGACGAAATCCAGACAGGAATTGCCCGAACCGGAAAAATGCTTGCAGTGGATCACGAAAATCTGAAACCCGATATGTTAATTCTTGGGAAAGCATTGTCCGGCGGAGTTTATCCCGTTTCAGCTGTTTTGGCAAATGACGAAATTATGGATGTCATCAAACCGGGTCAGCATGGCTCCACATATGGCGGAAATCCGCTTGCATGTGCCGTTGCGATTGAAGCTTTGGAAGTTGTCATAGATGAAAATCTAGCTGAAAAGGCTGAAAACCTAGGAAAAATCTTCCGTTCGGAAATCGAGAAAATGATTCCTGAATTTTCATTTTTGAAATCCGTTCGAGGAAAAGGATTGTTGAATGCTGTTTTGATTAATGATACTCCCGAAAGTTCTACTGCTTGGGATTTATGTGTAGAAATGATGAATAATGGACTTTTGGCCAAGCCAACTCATGGAAATATTATCCGTTTTGCCCCGCCTCTGGTCATTTCTGAGGCCGATTTACATGCTGCTATTGAAGTTTTACGCTTAAGTTTTATGAATTTCAAAAAATAATGAATAATTTTACCTCAAAAGTTTAATATTTTTAAACCTGACGGAAATTAAACCCAACCCTTAAAATTATGAAAAAACACTTATTAACTACAGCTTTTACACTATTTAGTTTTTCTTTTATTTGGGCACAAGAGCTCCAATCTATATCGTATACAACCAATTCAATCAACGAAAGTGAGATCGAACTTTCTGATAATTGGAGAACGGTTATAGAGGATAATAACGTCTTGATTTACAATGGTAACATAAAGAATGAATCCCAAAAGAACGTTCGAAATATTCGAGTTAACTTGTTTTTAACTCCCCAAGTGGCAAATCCAAAAGCCGGAGTTGTCCAGGGATATTCCATCGCAGAGGTTCCATTCAAATCCGTAGCTAAAAATTCAAGTTTAGTGGGCGTAAACATTCGAGGTGAAGTTCAAGATATGCCTCCCGTAGGCTTGTATGATCCTGTTTTGGTTTTGACGGATCGTGAGGGAAATGTATTGGATATTCACAGAGTAAATGTAACGATTCGATCAGAAGAAAATAGTTTGGCAATTCTGGCAATTAATCCCATGCCTTCTTCTGAAATGGCTGATCCTAATTTAAATCCAGTTGTCAAAATGACGATTGAAGAAGACAATTCCGTAGCATTTGAAAAAGAATGGAAAGTCGAAGTGGATTTTAAAAACTTTTTGGTTAAAGTGATGGGTGGAGATGTTTCCAACAAAACTAATAAAGATATGGAGAATGTAATTTTGGATGTTTTCCTAACTAAACAAGATCAGTCCTTGATTACAAGCAATTTCGAAGCAGTTCACATCGCATCAGCTCAACTTTCTGATAAAATTGAAAGCTATAAAAAATTTGTCGATGCTTCATTGACAACAAATATGTCAAGAATTCCAGAAAAAGGAACTTATTATATCTTACTTACCTTGTCTGTGAAAAATGATGAGGGCGAATCGGTAGTAAAATCCAAAAGAGCTTTTTCAAACACGGTTTCATTCTGATGCATACTTTCGATTGAACCCAATAAGTAGTTCAACGAAATGACCATAAGACTCCAAGCCTTCCTGATTATTCATCCGCAGGAAGGCTTCGTTCATTGCAGAAAAAGCTTCTTCTCCGCTCCCAGTGTATTTTTCATTGATAAATCTTTCGTGTTTGCGATCGCGTTTCATTCCATCCGAGTAGCGAATGAACATTATCTGAACATAAACCGGATCATACAATAGAATTCGGTTGAGAATGCTTCGCATTGCGCGGTAATTGCTTGCATAATTTAAATCTGGATTTGAACTTTCGTATCCCAATAAAAACCCTACGAAGTTTGCTTCGTTTTCAGGTGCAAAACCCCATTGGTGTGCTGTTTCATGAAGTTGAGTGAAAAGAATTTTCGTATCTGGTAAGGTATTTATATATTGAGATTCGGCTGTAAATGGTATATAATATCCGCCAATTCCCAGATAACTAAAGGGAACACTAAACAGAGAGCTCTTCAAATTGGGAGGGGTAGAATCGGTCAAGCGAATTTCAGGATATTTGGTTTTAATTTTTTGAGCCGACTTTATGATTTCCGTATTGATTTCATTTTGCGTTAAATTGATTTTAAATACACCAAATTCATCTTCATTTACTTTTTCACGGTAATAAACCGAGCGATTAAAGTAAAATTCCGCCATCGATTTCAGCTCATCTAAACTTATTTCCTCCGCAGTGAATTCTTTATTTAATGGATTTTTGTAATAATTAAAACCCCAGAAAATTTGAAAAACCCAATAGAAAAAAGTCAAAAACCATAAAATTTGAACTATTTTTTTTCGAAATAATTTATAATTTTTCTTCCATACTGCTTCTAGTAATTTGAGTGTAATAAAGAATCCCAAACCTCCTAAGACGAGATAAAAGAGATCTCCCAGAGAAAAAGAAATAAAGGAACTTATGGAATAGAGAGTTCGAGATATAAAGCTTTGAATATGAGTAAAAAAACTTTCCGGAATGGAGGTGTGAACTCCAATGAATCGGACGATTATAAATGATAAAAATAGCCCGCTGAAAGCAAGAATTAAATCAAGACATTTAACTTTTCTCATACTTGGCAAAACTAAACAAACCTATTGTATAATGGATTTCTCGGTTTTAAAATCTTTAATTTTAACAAATCCTTAACGACTCTTGGAATAGGATTTGTTTTTTCTGGCTTTGTTGAAAAATTAAAACGAAAAAATCAAAAATTTATGAAACGAGTATTTTTAATCGTGGCATTGGCCGGAATCACTTATGCAAATGGGCAAGAAAAACCATTGGAACCGGAGCAGATTGAGAAAGAAAATGCTGCGACTGCGGTTGAAGAACAAAAAGTAGCTGCAGAAAAAAGTGAAGCAGAAATCGCTTTGGAACAAGGAAAGGAAATCGTAGTTAGAGACACCACTTTGGTTTATACTGCAACATCTCAGGTTGAGAATTCAGGTTTTCAAAGAACCGTAGGATTCGATGGTGCTTGGAAATTTGATTTGGATTTGGACAATAGAGAAATTGTTTTGACTGGTGGAACTCTGAGCAACAAAGGCGAAGCAGCTTCCAATAATTTGAGGTTAATGGTTTATTTGGCAGAGAAACCTTTTGATTTGAACAATCCGGAATTTGTTGGGAAGGTATATTCAGCCATTGATGTAAATCCGATTGGAGCGGGTGAAGTTAAGTCCGGACAGGCATACGTAACTTCTTGGGCTTCTGAAACAAATCCTCCAGCAGGAACCTATTATCCTTATATTTTGTTAGGAGAAGAAAACCCAGAAAACCAAGAGTTTGAAGTAAGAGATGTAAAAGCTTTCTCCAACTCCATTACAATTCAATAAAAGCAAAAAATCATTCAGATATAGAGAATTTCAAAAAGGTTTGACTTCATAAGTCGAACCTTTTTTTACTGACGAAAGTTTGAATTTTCATTGTTTCAATTTGATTAACTTTGCACTATGAACAGGATTTTCTACGGAATACTTTACATGATTTCACTACTGCCGTTGCGAGTCCTTTACGGTTTTTCTTGGCTGATTTATTTAAGTTTAAATTACATTATAGGTTATCGTCGAAAAGTAATTTATCAAAACCTAAAAAACTCATTTCCTGAAAAGTCCGAAATGGAAATAAAATCCATTCATAAAAAGTTTTATAAAAACTTCGCGGATTATTTGGTCGAAACTCTGAAAAGTTTCTCCATTACACAAGAAGAATTAGACAAACGTCATACCTATTCTAATTTGGAAGTTTTCAAAGAATGTGAAAACGAACAAAAAGATGTCATTCTGATGGCTGGACATATGTTTAACTGGGAATGGTTTGTAGGTTTAGCTCCCAATTTATACACTGAAAAAACAGTAGCTGTTTATCATAAAGTGAAAAATAACTTCTGGAATGATAAGATAAATGGAATTCGGGGCAAGTTCGGGACGATACCATTGGACATGAAAAAAACAGCTCGCTACATGATGAGCACTCCAAACAACGGTGAACATGCATATTTATTTGTTGCGGACCAAAGCCCCAAAAAGTCAGCTATTCACTATGACTTAGAATTCCTAAATCAAAACACCCCCGTCTTTATAGGATTTGATAAAATTGCCATCAAAAAGGAAATGGCCGTTATTTTTTGTAAAATGGTCAAAGTAAAAAAAGGACATTACCATACAAGTTTTGAAAGGATTTTACCGGAAGGAGAAAATTTTGAATCGATGGAAATCGTCCATAAATTTTTTAAAAACTTAGAAGAAACGATCCAAGAAAATCCTGATAACTGGCTTTGGAGTCACAAACGTTGGAAATACAAAAAAGGAATCGACTATTGAAAACAGCCATCGCCATATTAAACTGGAATGGAAGGAAATTATTAGAAGAATTTTTACCTTCGGTCGTTGAGTTTTCAGAAAATGCAGCTATTTTTGTTATCGACAATGCTTCGACAGATGATTCCATCGATTATCTGAAAACTAATTTCCCTCAAATAAAAATCATCCAAAACCAAGGGAACTTTGGTTATGCTAAAGGTTACAATGAAGGGATCAAGCATATTCTCCAGCACTCACCCGATCTTTTGTGCTTATTGAATTCCGATGTCAAAGTTACGAGAAATTGGTTGCAACCGATTGAAAATCTATTCCAATCCAATCCTGAAATTGCAGCTATTCAACCCAAAATACTGGACTATAAAAAACCGACTCATTTCGAATACGCTGGAGCGGGCGGCGGTTTCATCGATAATTTCGGGTATCCTTTTTGCCGCGGACGAATTTTTTGGACTTTGGAAGAAGATAAAGGACAATTCAACGATACGATTCAAACTTTCTGGGCAAGTGGAGCTTGTTTATTTATTCGTACGAAAGACTTTGTCGATTCTGGTGGATTTGATGAAGGTTTTTTTGCACATATGGAAGAAATCGATTTGTGTTGGCGACTCAATAATTCGGGACGAAAAATATTTTATTGTGGTGCGTCCACAATTTACCATTTGGGAGGTGGAACTTTGAGGAGCAATAGCCCAAGGAAAACTTATTTAAATTTTCGAAACAGCCTTTGGATGCTGGTTAAAAACTTACCCACGGGCAGAGTATTTCCCTTCGTTTTTACAAGATTATCACTTGATGGTATTACCGGAATTATATTCTGGATTTACGAAGGATTTCCACACCTATGGGCGGTGGTGGACTCGCATTTCGGTTTTTACAAAAGATTATTGCATTACCGAAATTTACGAAAACCGGGGATGAAAAATAACTACACCAATAAACTAATACCTTTTCAATATTTCATTTTGAAAAGAAAATTTTACAAGGAATAAAAAGAGATTAAATATTTCCGAACTTCATGGAAATTGTTTGGATGAATTTGGTCAGTGGAGCTTTTGCCATCATTTCAATCATCATATTGAATTTTCCTTCGAAATTTAAACTCACGTCGGAATTCGATTCGTCAAAAGCTTCGATGTCGATGGTCAGATAATATTCAAAATTAGGTGAAGGAGATTCGAAAACCAATTTCGAAGGATTGGTACTTTCTTTTAGTTTCATTCCTACTTTTGGGAGGTTTCCAATCTGCACAGCAAAACCATTTCCCGATTCATGGATTTCAAAGGATTTAGTATCATCCGGCATCAATTGTTCATAATTTTCCATATGGGATAGAAACTCAAAAGCTTCCTGCTGATTTTTTGAGAATCGGGTTTTTTCTGTTACATTCATTTCCGTTGAATTTTTGATTATATTTGTTAGCAAACGATCCAAATGTACAAAGTTTTTTACAATGAAAAACCTCTAATCTTAACTGAAAAACCACTTTTAACATCTAAATCTTTACAATTCGTTACAATTAGCCAGTTCGCCGAAGCTCTTGACTTATTGCGCAGTATTTCTGTCAACGAGGTAAACGTATATCACCATAATTTGGGAAAGCTTTGGGCGGAATTTCAATCTTATTTTGATTATTTGGAAGCGGCCGGAGGTCTTGTGAGAAATCAAAAAGATGAGATTCTTTTCATTCATCGTTTGGACAAATGGGATTTACCCAAAGGAAAAGTTGAAGAAGGTGAGACAACTGAAATTGCTGCGGTGCGTGAGGTGGAAGAAGAATGCGGAATTACCGAAGTAAAATTAAAAGACTTCATCACTAAGACGTATCATATTTATTTTCAAGAAAACTTAAAACTCAAAGCAACTTTTTGGTACAATATGTCCTATGATGGAAATGAGGAATTAATCCCTCAGGAAGACGAAGGAATTGGACGTGCGGAATGGAAACGCAAAACGGATTTGTCTGAAATTATGACAAATACCTATGAAAATATAAAGATTGTGTTGGAAGCAAGCGGTTTTTAATTGGATTTAGATGGAATCAATAACTTTCCAATTCTTGATACCGGTCCGATGCACCCGGCGTCCGATCGATGGCAAGTTATGCAACTTTTTACGGTATTATTGAAATAAGTGGCTCGATGCGGGTCATTCACATCCGCATCATAAAGTTGATTTAAACTTTGCAAATACAAATCCGCCAAACGTTTAAATTCTTCGGTTCGCTCAAAGGTTTCTGTCATCTTGCCGGTATGGATTTGGTTAAATTTTTCAGGAAATTCCCCCAATGTTTTTCCTTCTTCCACCAATGCACGGTCTTTCTCCAACGAACTGTACATATCTTCCATGAGCAAAGCCATTTCCGACATTTGATACATCTGCTGAAAAGAACTGCCGGTTTCGTTTTCCTTTGTTTGCTTTTGTGAACAACTTAGAAAAACGAAACCCAACAGAATATAAATAAATGAACCGTAACGCATTAAGCTTTTTTCTTCAATAAAACTCCATCTGCCAAGAAAGTATATTCAACTTTTGGTTGAGTGATTTTCGCAATTTCTTCTTCAGATTTTCCAGCATCTTCAGCGTAGTGTTTCAATTCTGCTACAGAAGTTTCTTCTTTTTTGGCGATACCTTTTAGAATCGCTTCTGCACCAGAAGCATCCATAGGTACAAAAAATCCATAATCTTTGAATCTCACAAAGGATTCCGTTTCAGAATCGCCCAAATCCAGTTTCATCCAGCAACCTTTTGCCTGACAAACGGATTTTACGGATCCGGTAAATTTCACCTCAATGGAATCTCCAACTTCCAAAGTTTCATAGATTTTTTTCATTTCCTCGGTCGAAAGCGCAGCCTCCGGTGAGATTTCTTCGCCAAATGATTCATACATAGAAGCATCCGTTATTTCAACTTCTGTTTGTGATTCTTCTTTTGCTTCTTGTTTGCAAGAAAGAATTGCCATGGAAATGGCCATGGAGAATAATATTTTTTTCATCATTAATTTTGTTTGAACCGTACAAATATAAACTTATAATTGAAAATTATTTCTTTCACAATTGGAAATAAAAAAACCTGTCAAGTTTCTAATTTGACAGGTTTGAATTATTTATTCAAAATTTATTAATCTCGTCCTCTCATGGCAATCATCACGAAATAAAGTAATTGTGCCAAAGAACCGATTGCGGCAACCAAATAAGTTCTTGCTGCCCATTTCAGTGCGTCTTTTGCGCCATCGTATTCGTTGGGCATCACCATATTTCGATCTTTTAACCAAGCCAATGCACGGTTACTTGCGTCGTATTCTACCGGTAAGGTGACGAAGGCGAAAGCTGTTGTAATTGCAAATAAAACAATCCCAATCCAAAGTACAGATGTGATTCCGGACGAAGCATAAAGGATGATTCCTCCCATCAGAACCCATTGCAAAAGGTTACTTGATATACTTACCATCGGCACCATTTTGGAGCGCATTTCCAGCCAGGAATAGCCTTTTGCATGTTGCACAGCATGCCCTACTTCGTGTGCGGCCACTGCTGCTGCGGCTGCATTTCTTTCGTGGTAAACTACTTCGGAAAGATTGACAGTTTTGTTTGCTGGATTATAATGGTCGGTCAATTGTCCCGCAGTTGAAATCACTTTCACATCATAAATTCCATTATCGCTCAGCATTTTTTCAGCAATTTCCTTCCCACTCATTCCGTTTGCCAAATGGACTTTTGAATAATGTTTAAATTTGCTTTTCAATTGGTAACTGATGTACATGCTCAAAAGCATGGGTACACCTACAACAATCAAATAGATTGGATCCATAATTTTATTTGTTTATTTAAGTTTAAATTCAATTTCGTAAAAATACACTTTTCCGTTTGTTTCAAAAATTATACCGTCAGGACGTTTGTCAGTTTTCGGTGATTCAAAATTCTGGATTATTTGGGAATGAACCGGAAAGTAATGGTCAATTAAATAACAACAATCACTCTCAATTCCTTTTTCTTTGAATGGAAATAATTTATTTCTCAACACAATGGCTTCTATATCAATTTCTTTATTCATTTTGAACTCGAGAAATATTTTGTAACCTCTCTCCGACTCTGTTTGATTCAGAATTTCATATTCGGCTGTCAAAATTTCAGGTTGAACGGGGAGTTTGTTTTGTTGGCAGCTCAAAAGGATTATTGATGAGAGAATTACTGTTAATTTTAAAAAATTCATACCTTTAAATTATTAATTCATTATTATTTTTAAAAATACAATTAATTTCTCTCAAAAAATGAAATACAAAATATTTTCAGTTGCAGTTTTATTTTTATTGGTTCTTTCCTGTAAAAATGACGATGACAACGGTATGCCGCCTTCTGCTTCCGCCAATGATTTTGTGTGGAAAGCTTTGAATTTATGGTATTATTGGCAGGAAAACTCAGCTGATTTGGCCGATAACCGATTTTCGTCCGATAATGAATATCATAATTTCATCAATTCAAAACAGACCGATGAGCTTTTCTTTCACTTACTTTATGATTATGGGAATACCGACCGTTTTTCTTGGATTGTAGATGATTATCATGATTTACAAAATACCTTTGCGAGTATCAATAAAAGCTTTGGAATGAAGTATGGTTTGGTATATATTAACCCAAATTCCAATCAAGTTTTTGGGTACATCCAATATGTTTTGCCTAGTTCTCCTGCTTCTATTTCGGGTTTAAAAAGAGGAGATATTTTTACTCGAATCAATGGAGTGACGCTGACGGATCAGAACTACATGGAATTACTTGGTGAAGACACTGCTACATTTGGTTTGGGTTATATTGAGGACGGTCAAGTTTTGAATTCTGATACGGAAGTTTCAATTACCAAAGTTCTGCTTCAGGAAAATCCGGTTTTGCATAGCGAAGTTCTCACGATTGATTCTCATAAAATCGGTTATTTGGTTTACAATGGTTTCCGAGCGAATTTTAACGATGAATTAAACGATGCAATCGGTGAATTGAAATCCCAAGGTATCACAGATTTAGTTTTGGATTTGAGATACAATGGAGGTGGTTCGGTTTTGACTTCGGCTTATCTTGGCAGTATGGTTACGGGACAATTTAATCAGGAATTGTTTACACAACTTACTTTTAATTCAAAAACTTCCAATAATAATCGTCAATATAAGTTTGAGACGGAAGGGAAAATTTACGATAATAATTTAGAGGAAACGGGAAGTTTTCCAATTCATCATTTGAACTTGACCAAAGTTTATGTGCTGACGACTGGGAATTCGGCTTCGGCTTCTGAGATGTTAATCAGTTGTTTAGCTCCCTATATTGAAGTCATCACGATTGGAACCAAAACCTATGGTAAGACGGTTGGTTCAATTACTTTGTATGATTCTCCACAAGATTATTATACATCTACGGATCATTTAAATCCTTCCCATACTTGGGCGATGCAGCCGATCGTTTTTGATTATAAAAACTCTCAAAGTCAATCCAGTCCGGGAATGGGAATTGAGCCGGATCATTTGATCAATGAAATCCATTATTTGGAAAATTTGCCCCAATTAGGCGATCCGGAAGAACCTTTGTTGGATATGGCCATTTCTCAGATTACGAATTCCGCTCCTCGATTCAATCCTCAGACTTCCGCTCAGGCTCGACTTTTCAAAACATCGCAAAGCTTTGAAAGATTTGGCACAGAAATGTATTTGGAAAAAGGGGTTCATTTAAATCCATAGTTTGCACTATCTTTGCCGACCATTATGAGTATTGAAATCAAAGAAATTCATTCACAAAGAGAATTAAGAACGTTTGTGAAATTCCAGTTGGACTTATACAAGGACAATCCCTATTTTGTTCCGGGATTGCTTGTGGACGAAGTAAACAGTTTGGACACTTCCAAAAATCCTGCTTTTAAACATGCCACAGCTCGTTATTTCCTAGCTTACAAAGACGGTAAACTTGCCGGTAGAATTGCAACACTTATCAATAAAGTTGAAACTCAAGAGCTAAATATCAAGAAGTTGAGATTTGGTTGGTTCGATGTAATTGATGATTTGGAAGTCACCCAAGCGCTTTTCAAAAAAGTGGAAGAAGTAGGAAAGGAAAATGAGCTTGAATTTATAGAAGGCCCTATGGGCGCTACCAATCTCGAAAAGGCCGGAATGCTCACCTATGGTTTTGATCGTCTTGCAACAGCTGTTGGACAATACAATTATGAGTATTATCCCCAACATCTGGAAGCATTAGGATTTGTAAAGGAAAAAGAATGGGTTGAACAATTTTTGACTGTTCCTCAATCTATACCTAATAAAATCTATGAATTCGCCGAATTGGTTACCAAGCGTTATGATTTGAAATTATTGCATTTCAAAAATTCAAAAGAAATGCAACCTTATATTAAACCTGTTTTTGATTTACTTGAAGAGACTTACAATGAATTAGAAACTTTTGTACCGATTACAGAAGAGCAAAAATCTTTTTATGCCAAAAAGTATTCGACGATTTTAAATCCAGATTTTATCTCTTTTATTGAGGACGGAAATGGGGATTTATGTGCCTTCGCGATTACGATGCCTTCCTACGCCAAAGCGCTTCAAAAAGCCAAAGGAAAATTTCTTCCGTTTGGATGGTACCATTTGCTGAAAGCTCAAAAGAAAAATGATACTGTGGAATTTGTTTTGATTGGTGTTCACCCGAAATACCAGAAAAAGGGCATCACTTCCATTATTTTCAAAGATATGTTTGAAACTTTTACGAGTCATAATATCAAGTATTTAGAAACAAACCCCGAACTAGAAGATAATCAAAGTGTCCAAGCTCTTTGGAATGATTACAATCCGATCATCCACAAAAGAAGAAAAACATTTCGAAAGGATTTGAAATGATTAATAACTGACAAGGCTTTGAATTTCGGGAGTAAATTCCAGAAGTTTATCTTTTCCATTTAGAAATTCCAATTCAGCGATGAAACTAAACTGAGAAGGAATTCCACCGCATTTTTGAATTAATTTTGCGGTTGCTTCTGCGGTTCCTCCTGTTGCCAAAACATCGTCATGAATCAAGAAACGCATTCCTTTTTCTATGTATTGCGGCTGTACTTCAATGGTCGCTGTTCCATATTCCAAAGCGTAAGATTGCGCCACTGTTGGTGGTGGTAATTTTCCTTGCTTTCTGATTAATACAAAGGGAAGGTTTAGTTTTTTGGCAATCATAATTCCAAAAAGAAATCCTCTACTTTCGATTCCGCAAACTGCATCTATTTTGCCAGCTGAAAATTTAGCAAAGACCTCCAGAATTTCGTCACAAAGTTCAGGATTTTGGAATAAAGTCGTGATGTCTTTGTATTGAATTCCAGTTTGTGGAAAATCAGGAACTCGGGCTATGTTTTGGTCGATTCTTTGGGCTAATGCGTTCATGAGTTGAGAGTTGTGGGTTTTGAGTTTTATGTTATTTTTCTCGAAATCAAATTTCGTTTAAAGTTTCAAGGATAATTTGGCATCCTTCTTTTATTTCTTCGGGAGAAATAGTCAAAGGAGGTGTGATTCTGAGGTTTTGGATGCTGTACATCAACCAAAATAAAATCAATCCTTTTTCCATGCATCGTGCGGCTACTTTTAAGGAATATTCTTCGGATTCCAATTCGGGTGCCAGCATCAAACCGCGTCCATGAACGGTTTTTATTTTTGGATGAACCAATAAATCCCGGAATAATTTTTCTTTTTCATCGATTTGATTCATCAAATCCGATTCCATAAGCTCCTCCAAGGTTGCTAAAGCTGCGGCAGCAATCACTGGATTTCCACCAAAGGTGGTGATATGACCCAAACTTGGATTGTGCGAAAGGCAGTCCATGATTTCTCCACTCGCTGTAAAGGCACCAATCGGCATGCCACTCGCCATCCCCTTCCCCATTACCAAAACGTCGGGAACCATATCATAATGTTCAAATGCGAACAATTTACCCGTTCGTCCAAATCCAGGTTGAATTTCATCTAAAATCAATAAAGCCCCTACTGCTTGGCAGCGATCTTTTAGTTTTTTCAGGTAATTGTTTTCGGGTAATCGAAATCCGGAAGCGCCCTGAATGGTTTCCAGAATTACACCTGCTGTTTTTGGAGTAATTTTTTCTAAATCCTTTTCGGAATTAAATCCAATGAAATTAATCATCGGCAACAAAGGTCGAAATGCACGTTTCTTTTCTTCTCTTCCTGCCAAACTCAGGGATCCTTGGGTATTGCCATGGTAGGCATTTTTACAGGCGATGATTTCTTCTCGACCCGTATAACGTTTGGCGAGTTTCATGGAAGCTTCAATGGCTTCGGTTCCTGAATTCACCAAATAGGTGGTGTCCAAAGGGGCGGGTAAAACTTCGGCTAAACGCTTGCAGAGTTGCACAGGTTTTTCTTGGGCATATTCACCATAAACCATCACGTGAAGATGTTTTTCGGCTTGTTGAATTATTTCTTTGATTACCCTTGGATGTGAATGTCCAAGGGTATTGGCTGAAACGCCAGCTGCAAAATCCAGATAGGCTTTTCTATCTTTTCCGTAGATATAAGATCCTTTTGCATAATCTACTTCAAATCCGGAAGCAAATTGAGTTGTTTTTGCTTGGTATTTGAAAAAGTCTTTCTGTAGCTTTTTTGAATTCATTATAATACAAGCAATAAAACCGCTACACCTCCTACCACATAAGCTCCTACTGTAATCAAGTCAGAGAAAGGTTTGGAAAATCTTCTTTCCATTAGTAATTCTTCCTCGATTTGGTTGCTGTGGAACCTCAAAACTTTTTCGGGTTTACGCAGAATATGCGAAACCAATGTATCGCCTTCCCACTGATCGGCTTGTATTTTATATTGTTTTCCCTCCGCCGATATCTTGTAATATTTATTGGGTTGAATTTTAATTTTTAGGCTATCGGTTGATTCTGGTGTTGATTTGTTTGAAATGATTTCATTGTTTACAGCTTCGCTTTCATTGTTTCCCTCGTTTGTTTGAGTTTTTGAACTGAGAAATGTTGCGGATTGATCGTTGCTATTGCGCATTTCTTCTTTCATTTTTCTTGCTTCTTCTTTCTCGTTTATTTCTGTGTTTCTTCTATCAATTTGTGAGCCTCCTGAAAATTGACTTTGATCGGCAATACTTCTTTCGGAATTTAATCGGTTGGAAGTTTGAGCGACCTTCTCATCTTCTTTGAAGTCATAAGGTTTATAGATATAGCAACTCGATGCGACAAATAGTAAAAGCAATAAAAAGTAGGTTTGTTTTTTCATTTGCATTGGGTTTTCAATCCTGTTTTGATGGGTAAAAATACTAATCTAAAACGGATTATTCTTTATTTTCTTGCAATTGTTCTTCTGAACTATTCTGATTTGAATCCAAGGTTTCTTCAGTTCCAGTTTCATTTGGAATCAAGGTTTCAACTTCAGATTTGAATACTTCATCGATGTCAATTATTTTATTCTCAACGGTTTCCGATTGATTTTCCTTTATTTTAACCTCTAAATATTCGGGAGGATCATCAAAAATATCCTGCCATTTTCTCATTTTTTCCTCGCCTCTCCATTTGAAATCTTTGAGATATCGGGCGGTTTCGGGCAGTTTAGATTCGGGATATAATTTGGAAGAAGCTTGAATTCTACAGGCCAGAACTTCGACTTCGTTTCCGTTGATTTCTGCTTCGATGATGCCACAGTCCGAAGTATTGATCCCGATTCTTTCTTTGGTTTGGGTTTTTTCGTCTTCGTCATCTACGTAGTTGATGGCTTGCGCATTTTCATGCACTTCGACCAGATTTAATTTATTGTTGAGAAAGTATCCGGTCATAAATTTTCCTTTTACCTGATTGAAATCTTTCTCATTTAAAGAATCTACTTTTGAGATGGCGAATGAATTATTGAAGACCCGCACCGAGTCCAAAACTTCAAGTTGCGGGTTATTGTACATATAAATTGTATCGCCGGTAATTTGTTGTTCTCCTGACCACATGATCGGATCTCGGAATGATTTCAAAAGTCCGATGGTTTCGTTGTAAAATATGGAATCTGATTTTCCTTGTGCGTTGCTTTTAAAAAATCTCGCATTGAAATAAGCTTTTAAAACACGTGTTGAATCTTTTCTCTGAACGGCCATGATGGTGTCGGCGTGAAAATAAAGGGAATCGACTGTAAACGCTTTGACAGCATAAGCATTTCCGGTTACGAAAGCTGAGTCTAAATCCCGATGCGCTTCGGCGTATTGACCTCGGATGAATCGTTTTTCTTCCGGATCGTCGATTAATACGTCGCCTTTCGCCCATCCAAATCCCGTTTTATCATTGAAATACATATCATCGCCATGTAATTCTTTTCCATCACGATAGATGATGGAGCGTTTTCTCAGGAAGGCTTCTCCAGTTCTTTTATTGAAAGTTCCGCCTCCTTCAGGCATAAGAATATAATTTCTTGGATTTTTTCGGTCGGTAATCACGGTTCTTCCGATGAAGTCCGTAATATCCGTTGCCTGATTCATAATCATTTTATCGGAATTAATGCGATAATCTGGTGTTTCAATGGTCGTATTTCGGTCGAAATCTATAGTTTTTGTTTGGGTGTTGTACACGAGTATTTGGGTGTGTGTCACGGTTCCATCCGACCCGCGAATGATAGCTCCCTGGTCAGTACTTGCAATTCCTGATTTCCGGTCATACACCATATAGGAAGTTTCCACTCGTTGTCCGGGATCAATCATAACGACATTTCCGGAGGCAATTGCTACATCGGTTACTCGGTTGTATTCTACATAATCTGCAAATAGTTCCGATTTTGAGTCGCGCATATGCACATTGTTAAAAGCTTTGACGATGCTGGTGTTTCCATCGTATTCCAAACTATCGGCTGTGATGCTAACGGTGTCATTGATAACTCTTACACGTGACCAAGCTCGGAAAAAATTTTCTTTTTGATAATAAACGGCACTATCGCTAAATAGTTTGGTACCATCGTGTTCAAAAATGACATTTCCATAGGCAAATGGATTGCCTTCGAACTTTTCGGGTGTGACGCGAAGTACTTCGGAATTCAGGTGTTTGATTTTTTTTATAGGTGGATTTTGGCTTCCAGGGTTGGTTTGTCCCAAAGCGAGAGTTCCCATAAAAAGGATTAGAAATACCGATAAGAATTTCAGTCGTTTATTGATTTCTCCTTCCATAAAAATAAAGGGAATGGCTATCTACTTTTATGCCAAAAACTTCTTCGATTGTAGCTTTGATGGTTTGAATTCGAGGATCGCAAAACTCAATCACTTCCCCAGTATCGGAAAGAATGATGTGGTCATGTTGTTTATCGAAATATGATTTTTCGTAATGCGCCTGCTGGTCTCCGAACTGATGTTTACGTACCAATTTGGCATCAAGCAAAAGTTCAATGGTATTGTACAAAGTAGCGCGGCTGACACGGTATTTTTTGTCTTTCATCATGATGTAAAGACGGTCAATGTCAAAATGCTCATCGGTGGAATAAATTTCTTCCAGAATTGCATAACGCTCAGGGGTTTTTCGGTGTCCATGTTCTTCTAGAAAATGGGTGAAAACCTGTTTTACTACTTCGTAATTTTTTTGTTTTACATCATCCATAACCTTTCAACAAAGTTTTGGTAAAGATAGTTCTAAATTTAGAGATTTGAAAATTCCTATAGAGAGGTTTCGGTTTAAAGTTCAATCCTCCTACGGCGGACAACTTTGTAGAGTTCATTTTTTTGAACTACTTTGACAAAGTTTTCATCGTAGCTCAAGGACTTTGTCAAAGTTTAAATCTAAATCTTTGGTGGAATGGTTGCTTGCTCTGTCTTTCTCCGATAATTCAAATCAATAGAGTATATTTGGTGAATCCGAGTTTCGGTTCATCAAACACTAACGAAATGCTAAAAAATGAATTAAATAACTTAAAGTCAATCATCAAAGAAAGGTATCCGAATGCTAAGTTTGAAAACGGGCTGAGTCGCAAGGATATAAAATTATTTGAAACTGAAAAGAAGTTGAAAATCCCACAGGATTTGTTTGATTTTTATCATTGGCACAATGGCGTTAAGATGTCAGAATTTTATTATATCCCCTCATTGAATGAGGCTTATGAAATTTCCAAGCAGCATCCTCTACCCTTTTTATATAAATCAAGATTAGCTGAATTTCAGCCATCTTCTGAAGAGGAAATTGATAGGTTTTTGCAAAGTCCGAATGAGAACATTGCATGGTTTCCACTATTAGTAGATAAATCCAAAGTAAAAACATATATGAATTCGAGAGTCGAAATGCCATTGAATTCTGTTCCAAGTTTTTATAATTACGATGAGAATTTAACTATATTCTTTTTCAATTCGCTTCATGATATTCTCGAATTGTTGAAATTAAACATGACAAATGACGCCTCTGAAATGGGTTTGAAAGGTAAGTTTAAAAAATTTCTCAGCGATGTAAATAGTTTATTGAATTCACTGTAAATCCGTGGATTTGACTTTTTTGTTTTCGTGGATTAATTAATGGTTTTGAGGAAATGGGTCAAAACTTAAATTCAGAAGAGCTCTCTCGTAAATATTTCGGTTTCAATTGGGCTTAATCCTTATATTAGTAATTAGAAAATATTGAAGTTTTAACTATCGCCAATCCCTAAAATGCTGATTATTCTTTGAAATGAAGAAGATTTGATAATCATAGCGCCCATATTACTCTATCTGATTCTCGTAATTGGCCTGATTTTGATTGTCAAGTATTTATTTAAGAATAGTTCTGATTCGGTTCAAAAGAGAATAAATAAGTGAATCATAGGTTCTAGGATTTGCTAATACAAAATCAAGTCGATGGAACGATCAGAATTAAATGCAGAATTGTTTAATAAAAAACAAAAAGCCCACACCCGATAAAAAACAGGAATAGAAAGTTTTACGAAGAAAATTATTGCTTTTTTTATACCGAAACAGCAAAAATAACGCTCCGCTTAAAATTAACCTTGAATAACAAACAAAGAATAAAACAATGAAAAAATATCTGATTTTATTTGCCGTCATTTTGGCAACGGCATTGAGTGCAAACGCACAAATAAACGTTTACAAAGGTACATCTACCTTTAGTGGAGATATAATTTGCAACCTCTCAAACGGAAAGGTGTACGAAGGCACATCTTCATTTAGTGGAAACGTAATTTGTAACGTTAAAGGAAACACCATTTACGAAGGAACTTCCACCTTTAGCGGAAATGTTTTATACACTGTTTCAGAGGGTAAGGTTTACAAAGGTACATCAACCTTTAGTGGAAACATCGCTTTCACCATCAAGGATAACAAAGTCTATAAAGGTACTTCTACATTTAGCGGAGATGTATTGGCAACCATCAGATGCGGAAAGGTTTACAAAGGGACTTCTTCTTTTTCGGGAGATATACTTTTCACCATTGACGGCTCTGTAACCACAGAAGAATTTGTAGCCATTTGGATGGCTGTTATAAATTGAGGAACCGATGAAAAGATTTGTTTTTTTTTTGATACAAAAATCAAAAATAATTCAATTTTGTTTGTTGCGATAAACAATATTTAGAATTTCACAATATAACCAAAATCAAATTTATAGAAATAATTCTAAGTAAAATCCTCCCTCACACCGCCATCGCCGATTACTACTTCCATATTTTTTGGGCGAATGAAAAACTGCCTTCCGGGTTTTGAATGTTTGGAGATGATTTCCAGCAAATCTTTATGACTAAAAACTTGACCGTCCAAAAGAATTTCTTTCGAAGAATCTTTTATATCGGAAACCGATTGAATCCCTTCGGGAGAGATTGACTTCACCTCTGCCCTTTTCCTTTTGTCTTCGGGCTTGAAAGCGCCGTTCAGTTTGGCCCATTGATACCGAAGTTTAAGTCCGGTTTGGAAAAGGAAGTATTGAAAAGGTTTTTCTTTGTAATATTTTCCAATGAAAATTTCCATCGCACCAAAAAATATTTTCAAATATTTCCCGTCCTTGCGAGTGCTTTCGCCTTTGTAATGAATCACAGAAATCCCTCCGAAATAATAATTCGTATAGCCTTTTAATTCAAGCGTATAACTCAAATCAATATCTTCTCCGTACATAAAATATTGCGGATCAAATCCACCGACTTCCCGGTAAACCTCGCGGCGCATCAGCATAAAAGCTCCTACCAAAATTTCGGCCGGCGCAATTTCAAATTCTCCCACTTCGGTTTTATAATAACCTTTTGAATTCTTTTTACTGATCAGGGTTCCGAAGAGTTTTCCAAAGGTATTCTGAAGCGTGGGAATGTTTCTCTTACTTTCGGGATGGAAATTCCCGTTGGCATCGATGAGCCGAACGCCAAGAGCACCCATTTTTTCATGCGCATCGGCAAAGGGAAGAATTTCCTCAAATAAATTTTCAGGAATCAGCGTATCGGGATTTAGGATCAAGACATATTCGCCTTTTGCTTTTTCCACGCCTAAATTATTGGCTTTGGCAAATCCTAGATTTATTTTGGATTCAATGAAATGAACTTTTGGAAATTTATCACGAATAAAACCGATGGGTTTTTCGGGCGAATCATTGTCCACCACGATGATTTCTCCGTCCAGATTTCGCAAAGCCGCTTCCACACTGTGCAGGCATTGTTCCAGATAATAACGGGCATTGTAACTTACGATAACGACGGAAATTTTCATTTTTTTAATTTGATTCAACATAAGGAATTCGGTTCTGAATCGAACGCACGAGCGTGGCTTCATCGGCATATTCGAGTTCATCACCCACCCCGATTCCTCTTGCAATGGTAGAGAAATTAACCGGTGTATTTTTCAATACTTTGTACAAATAAAAAGCGGTGGTATCGCCTTCCATGGTTGAACTAAGTGCGAAGATAATCTCCGCAACGTCTTCGTTTTTAATTCTTTTCAAAAGCGAATCAATGTAAAGTTGCCCTGGGCCGATCCCATCCATTGGAGAGATTCTTCCGCCCAATACATGGTACACACCTTTGTATTGTCCGGTATTTTCAATCGCCATCACATCGCGCACATCTTCCACTACGCAAATCAACGAGGTATCCCGAAGCGGGTTGGCACAAATCTGACAAATTGGTGCATCGGAAATGGTATGACATTTTTCGCAATATTCTATGTCCTGAACCAAATGCTGGAGTGCATCTGCGAGGTTTTCGGTTTGAGAAGCGGGCCGATGAAGCATATGAAGCACAAGCCGTAAAGCAGTTCGCTTTCCCACACCTGGCAAATTGGACATTTCTTCTACTGCACGCTCTAAAACTTTGCTTGGATAATTCATCGGATTAAAATATTCTACTTTTTCTCTCTTTTAGGAAACTTTGTATATGAGTCTTTCATTTTGCCCAAAAATACTATTTTTGGGTGAAATTAAAACGAGATATGAACTCAAACATCATCCTGATTTGTGTAGTTGTCTATTTTTTAGGGCTTCTTTTCATCGCATTTCGCACAAGTAGAAATTCTGATAATCAATCTTTTTTCATTGGAAACCGAAAGAGTAAATGGTGGCTGGTGGCCTTTGGGATGATTGGGACGAGCCTGAGTGGAGTAACTTTCATATCGGTTCCGGGAACGGTGGGAAAGCTGACCGGAACGGAATATGTCTATGGCGGATTTGAATATTATATGATGGTCATCGGGTTTTTTCTCGGTTATTTCATCGTGGCTTTTGTGCTTCTGCCACTTTATTACAAAATGAATCTGACCTCTATCTATACGTATTTAGGCCGAAGGTTCAACCTCGAAGCGCATAAAACAGGTTCTATATTTTTCATCATTTCCCGAAGCATCGGTGCCACGGCCCGATTGTTTCTCGTAATCAATGTTTTGCAAATATTTTTATTGGATCAGATTGGAATTCCTTTCTGGCTGACCACTTTGGTTATTCTCCTAATGATCGTGCTTTATACTTATGAAGGCGGTGTAAAAACCATTGTGGTTACCGATATGTTGCAGACTACATTTATGCTTTTGAGTCTTGTGATTTGTATCGTTTATGTTTTGACGCAATTGGATATGTCCGCTTCGGAAGGTTATGCCAAATTAGCCGAATACAATTATACACATCTGATGAATTTTGACGGGAATTCGGCCACCTTTTTCCTGAAAACCTTGGTGGGCGGTATGTTTATAACGATTGCGATGACGGGATTGGATCAGGAAATGATGCAGAAAAACATCAGCGTGGATAATTTGTACAATTCCAAAAAAAATATGCTGACGTTTGCCAGCACGCTTTTGATTGTGAATTTTGCCTTTTTGTTTTTAGGTGGATTGCTTTACCTCTATGCGATGCAAAACGGTGCGGTTTATGGCGATGGCGTATTTGGATTTTTAAATGCATCGGGAGAAATTCAAAATATCATGGGCGACGACCTTTTTCCGGCCTTATCGCTTCAAGGTTATTTTCCTTTGTTCATTGCGGTGATTTTCATTATCGGGTTGATTTCGGCTTTGTTCCCCTCGGCCGACGGTGCCTTGACTTCCCTTACAAGTTCATTTTGTGTGGACTTATTGAAAATGAATGAAAACGACAAAATCTCGGAAAAGGAAAAGAAGAAAACCCGGATTACGGTTCATCTTGTGTTTACTTTACTTTTCTTTTTATTGATTTTGATTTTCAAATGGATCAATGATAAATCGATTGTTTATTTGATTATGAATGTCGCCGGATATACCTATGGCCCTTTACTCGGATTATTTGCATTTGGAATTCTGACCAAACGGACCATTTCGTTGAAATTTGCGATTTTGAGTGTGGCTTTGATTGCGCCGGCTTTGACTTATACGATCAATGAACTTTTCATTCATTTCACGAATTATAAAATTGGTGTAGAGCTAATTGTACTCAATGGATTGCTAACCTTTGTGGGATTGTGGTTGGTAAGCAATAAAAAACAGAAATCATTGTCTTAATTTTTTCTATATTTATCAATTCAACAAAAATAATTAACACATGAAGCATTTTTATTTAAGTGTTTTCCTGTTTGTTTTGACTTTGAACTATGGTTTTTCTCAAGACAATTCAGCGTTAAACACGGTTAAACAGTATTTGAATACGGAGGCGGCTCGACTTGGACTTTCTTCTTCCGATTTAAATGATTTGAAGTTAAACACTCATTATTTAAATGAGAAAAACAATGTTGAATATACTTATGTTCAGCAAGCTTATGGGGGCTATCCGATTTACAACGCCATTGCAAATTTCGCAGTAAAGAATGGGAAAGTACTTCATATGAATGAAACTTTTCAGAAGAACTTACAGCAGAGAATTGGAAATCAACAAGCGATAGATATGAATCTAATGGCTGAACTGATGGCTCAGAATTTAGGTTTCACACTCAATGAAACGGCGTTTCTGAACACTAATTTCACCAATGATTTAATGTATTATCCGACGGAGGATGGAAAAATCAATTTGTCTTGGATCATTCATTTAAACATGAAAATAGACAATGAGCTAAAAATTATGGAAGTCATTGCCAATGCACAAACTGGACAGATTTACGATCAGCACAATCATTTGTTGAGTTGTAGTTTTTCTGAAATTCCTTTTGATAATCCTGTGACCGAACATAAGAAATCTGAGAAAGTTGCATGGTTAAATCAGCAATATAATTCGAATGCAACTTTGAATGACAATGCCCAATACCGAGTGTATGAACTTCCGGTGGAGGCACCAACTTTTGGGGATCGTACCATGGTTGTAAATCCTGCGGATCCGATTGCTTCCCCTTTTGGATGGCATGATACCAATGGAGTTGTAGGGCCTGAGTCCACGCTTACAAGAGGAAATAATGTGGTAGCTGTAAACGATCCGAACAGTGAAGGTTTGAATTGGCTTTATTTCGGAGGTCCCTATACGTTCAATGGCTTTGCCGATGGCGGAAATGAACTAAATTTTGATTTCCCTATCGATTTGACACGTAATATGTACGAAAGCGCAGATGCTTCTACTACTAATTTGTTCTATATGAACAATATGTTGCATGACGTTTGGTACCAATACGGATTTACGGAAGCGGCCGGAAATTTTCAGGTAAATAATTATGGAAATGGCGGAATCGGAAATGACGAGGTTTATGCTTTTGGTCAAACCGGTGAAGCACTTGGTTCCATGAATAACGCCATGTTTGGAACCCCTACCGAAGGCGGGAATCCTTATATGGTGATGTTTATGTGGACTTCCAATCAGGGAGACAGTCATTTGTTTTCGGTGAATACTGCCGGTCCGCATCAGGGAAATTACAATGGTGTAATTGCAGGCTTTGGACCCGAACTTCCGACAACTCCTATCACGGCTGATTTAGCGGTGGTAATTGATGATAATGCCAACGGCGGAACGGATGCCAACGATGGGTGTGAAAACCTAACGAATGCAGCTCAGTTAAACGGCAAAATTGCTTTGATCAAAAGAGGAAACTGTGAATTTGTAGTCAAAGTAAAAAAAGCTCAAAATGCAGGAGCGCTTGCTGTAGTGATGGTAAATAATGAAGGAGGCGCACCCATTCCTATGGGAGGAACGGACCCTACGATTACAATCCCTTCGGTTATGATCAGCATGAATGATGGTAACCCTATAATCGATGCTGTATTGGCAGGAACTTCTTTGAATGGATCGGTGCCCAAAGACGGACATTGGGATGGATATAAGGATGGAAGTCTCGACAATGGAATCATTGCCCATGAATACGGTCATGGAATTTCAAATCGATTGACAGGAGGTCCCACGACGGGTGGTTGTTTGAACAACGAAGAACAAATGGGCGAAGGTTGGAGTGATTATATCGCATTGGTGATGACCATGGAGCCAGGAGATCAAGGCGAAGACGGAAGAGGAATCGGTACTTTTGCAGTATCTCAACCTACAAATGGCGTGGGAATTCGTCCGACGCGTTATTCGACAAATATGTCGATTAACAATGCTACTTATAATCGTATCCGATCGGTTTCAGTTCCGCATGGAGTGGGTTATGTTTGGGCAACGATGCTTTGGGAAATGACTTGGGAATTGATTGATGAGTACGGATTTGACCCGGACCTTTATAATGGAACCGGAGGAAATAATATTGCGATGCAATTGGTAATGGACGGAATGAAATTGCAACCATGTAATCCAGGTTTCGTGACGGGAAGAGATGCTATATTGCAAGCAGATCAGATCAATAATGATGGCGTAAATCAGTGCCGAATTTGGAGCGCATTTGCCAAAAGAGGTTTGGGCTACAGTGCAAGTCAGGGAAGTCCCTACAATGTTCACGACGGCACAGAAGCTTTTGATATGCCTCCTACAAATGTTTTGGACTGTTCAGGAGCTTTGGGAATTGAAGATTTAACACATTCTCAGTTAAGCTTATACCCAAATCCAACCAAAGGTGAATTTTATATTTTGACGGATAAATCCTATGGAAATACAGAAATTAAAATTCAGGATTTGACCGGTAAATTAATTCATTCAACGGTTTTGAATTTGAATGACCAAAAAGCAACGGTGGACATTAGTAGTGTTCCGGCGGGTGTTTATGTAGTAACCATAGAAACCCCAGAAGGTAAAACAACCAAAAAGCTGATCAAGCGATAAAGTTTAGAAAATCCGTCTTGGCTTAGCCGAGACGGATTTTTTCTTTTTAAAAGATTTCTTAAACGAATGAAGGTTCAATTATTTGTACCAACTACTGTATTTCACGTAGTTGTTGGCAATTCTTTCGATTTCACCTTCCTTTAAATTCTGGGAAACATCTCCGATTTTTCTTGCGGGAATTCCCGCCCAAAGTTCACCTTCTTTGATATGTGTGTTTTGCGTTACCACCGCACCAGCAGCTACGATAGAATAAGACTCCACCACGCAATCATCCATGACGATGGCACCCATTCCTATCAAAACATTGTCATGAATCGTACAACCATGAACTACCGCATTGTGACCAATCGAAACATTGTTTCCGATTTCTGTAGGTGATTTCTGATAAGTACAATGGATCATGGCATTGTCCTGAACATTGACTTTATTTCCAAGTTTTATAAAATGCACGTCACCTCGGAGCACGGCATTGTACCAAATGCTGCATTGATCACCCATTTCCACATCGCCGATGATTACAGCGGTTTCGGCCAAAAAACAATCCTTTCCGAACTGAGGAGTTTTCCCCAATAATTCCTTTACAACTGCCATAAAATTAAACTATCAAAATTTGGGATAAATATAAAGAAAGAAGCTGTATTTTTGCAGTATGATGAGAGTTTATATTGACAATACACCGAATCCAAACATTATGAAATTTGTTTGCGATGAAACCCTAACTGCAGGAGGTCTTGAGTTGGGCAAGGAGGACGCTGCCGAAGAATCCCCACTTGCACAGGAATTACTTCAATTTCCTTTTATCGTAAAGGTTTTCATTACGGCAAACTTTGTCGCAGTTCAGAAAATTGATGGCATCGAATGGGAGATGGTGGCAGATGAAATCAAAGAAATCGTTAATCGACACTTAAAAGAAGGAAGCATACTTCTACTTCCTCAAAAAGAAGACCCTTATACACTTTATGTAGAAATGACGCCCAATCCGGCTGTGATGAAATTTGTGACCAACAAACTTCTTTACAAAGGAATTGCTGAAGCCAAAAGTCCTGCAGATGTAAGTGATTTTCCTTTGGCCTCAGCCCTTTATGCTTTTGATTATGTCAAAGAAGTTTTTGTAACAGAGAACTATATTTCGATTACGAAAATCGAGGAAGCAGACTGGAACGAAATCGCTTTGGAACTTCGTTATTTCCTCTTGGATTATTTGCAAACTGATAAAGAAATCATCAGTGAGAATTATGTTCCACTGCAAAATCCTTATGAGAAAGAATTCATCAAGAAGGATTATACGGATGTGGAAATGCAAATCAATGACATCATCAGTGAATACATTCAACCGGCAGTAGCTGGCGATGGTGGAAATATTCAATTGATAGAATTTGAGGAAGATACCAAAACTGCCCGAATGCTTTTGCAGGGAGCTTGTTCCGGCTGTCCGTCCTCAACGATTACGCTTAAAAATGGTATCGAAACCATGCTGAAGCAAATGATGCCCGGAAAAGTGGAAAATGTAGAAGCCATCAATGGCTAAACTAAATCCGAAGTTTTGAAATACAGATTTCTGTTATTTTTCCTTCTCCCCTTTTTTGTCTTTGCACAAAAGAAAGACGATGATTATGCTTATTCGGTCATTGAAAAATTAAGTTCCGAAGCTTTTGCAGGTCGTGGATTTGTAGAGTATGGAATGAACAAAACGGCCGATTTCATTGCGGAAGAATTTGAAAAATTCGGTCTGAAAAAAATCGGGGATTCTTATTTTCAGGAATTTTCAATGCCGATCAATATCATTGAAAATGCTCAATTAAAATTAAACGGCAAGGAATTGAAATACGGAGAAGATTTTTTGGTCGATCCAGCTTCAAAAGCCCAAAGTTTTCATTCCAGACCGATTTATTATTTCAATCCAAATGATTTTGCGAATTCACTGAATAAAGAAAGCGATTTTATAGATTTTATCAGGACCGATATGCTTCAACAAAAAGAAAAGCACGTCGTCTTTCCGCCGCATTCATTTGAAGTCGATTCACTCAATCAATATTATAAACACTGGCCTCATTTTTATCGTCCCGAAGAAAATAAAAACCGTGCGGTTATTTATTTTAGTTCAGATAAATTAATTGCTTCTCTGTCTCAAAAGCAAGACAGCATAACAAGATTTTTTGTAAATGAAAACTTTTATACTGATAGTTTAAGTATTGACAATTATGTTGTTGAAAATAAATTCGTTAATGATTTTAAAGTAAAGAATGTTATCGGAATGATTGAAGGAGAAAATACCGATTCATTAATTTTGATTACGGCTCATTTTGATCATTTGGGAAAAGTTGGAAATACAATCTTTCCGGGTGCGAGTGACAATGCAAGCGGTACGGCATTTCTGTTGGAATTGGCAAAATATTTCAGTCAACACAAACCTAAATATTCCCTTGTGCTTATAGGTTTTGCTGCGGAAGAAGCCGGACTTGTCGGTTCGAAATATTTTGTGGAAAATTCTTTGGTTGATTTAGCGAAGATTAAATTTTTATTGAATTTTGACATCATGGGCGCCGGAGAAGAAGGAATTCAGATTGTGAACAGTTCGGTTTTTACGAAAGAGTATGAATTACTGAATCAAATTAATTCCAATAAAAATTACCTCAAACAAATCAAAAAACGTGGGGAAGCCTGTAATTCAGATCATTGTCCGTTTTATGAGAAAGGTGTTCCCTCATTCTTTACATATACTTTGGGCGGTCCCGGACACTATCATGATGTGTACGATACAGCCGAATCGCTGAACCTTGCTGAATTTGAAGATTTGAAGAAATTGTTTATTGAGTTTATAGATAAAATTTAAGTATTGATTCCGAAAACAATCATTAAATTTTTCATATCAAATAAGTATATCACAAATCTAATAAAAGCTCAGATTGTTTTTTGGATCTAGAGATTGCGGTTTTCATCAAAAAAAAACTTTTATTTATTCCGATATTTTTGCTTCAAAGACTTCGGCAAAATATGCTATTACTTTCTCTTTTACTTCTTCTATCGGAATTTCTCGGCCTAATTCACGCTCGAGAGAAGTCACGGCTTTGTCTTGAATTCCGCAGGGTATGATGTATTCGAAGTATTTTAAATCGGAATTTACATTCAGCGCAAATCCATGCATGGTGACCCATCGCGAAGCTTTCACGCCCATCGCACAGATTTTCCGGGCAAAAGGTTTGCCTACATCGAACCAAACGCCTGTTTCGCCTTTGGACCGTTCGCCTTTTAAGCCGTAATCTTTGACGGTTTTGATGATGACTTCCTCCAAATTTCGCATATAGAGATGAATATCTGGTTTGAAGTTGTCCAAATCCAAAATGGGATATCCGACCAATTGTCCCGGACCGTGGTAAGTGATATCTCCTCCCCTGTTGGTCTTGACGAAACTTGCTTCTATCTGGCTCAAAAAGTCTTGACTTGCCAAAAGGTTTTCGATGTGTCCACTTTTTCCAAGCGTATATACGTGAGGGTGTTCTACAAACAACAAATGGTTTTTTGTTTGCTCAAAATCATTTTGTCCTGATTTTTCTTTAGCGCGGTTGCGCGATTTGATCTCAACGGCTTCTGCTAATAGAGTTTCCTGATAATCCCAGATTTTTTGATAATCCTGATTGATCCCCAAATCTTTAAATAAAATCTCCTTCATTCTTCTTTAATTTCAAATCAAAGTTTAGGCTAAAATACGGTCTTTTTGGATTTCTAAGTTGTTTTCTAAGAAATAAGTCTTTGGAGAGAGCGAATATGATTTCGGGACCTCCAACCTTTAATTCATGTTTTATCGGTTGGGATTATTTAAAATGATAAGAGCGGCGATCACACCCGGTATCCATCCTAAGCAAGTCAATAGAGCAACGATGAGGATCGATCCACAACCTTTGTCGATGACCGCTAGCGGTGGGAAAATTATGGAAAGTATGACACGTCCGAGACTCATTATTCCAATTCTATTTCAAAATTAAATTTATCGGGGTTTTCCAAAATCTCGCCCATTGAAACGTCCACTGTCATTACTTTTCCGTCTAAACTATAAGTAGCATTTTCCAAGGAAGAATTTTTGATTCTTTTCGGAAAATGGTATTCCATTTTATACTGAAACATATTCATCATGCCTCGTGTAGCTTCGGCTAGGCTATCGTCCATTTCATTCAGTAAATGATTCGGGTTATCAGCTATTCGTTGAAAGATTTTCCCGTCATACTTCATTTGTAGGGAATTCATCATACCGGATTGCCCTATTTCGGCAGCGGCTTCGGGATCTTCTTTTTCGAGTTTCCGCATGGCGGTATTGACTTTTTCAAGGTAAACATTGAATGCTTCGATATTTTTTTCCTCGATTCTCACAGTCATTTTCCCTTCGTTGTCATTTATAATCATGTGGACATTTGTTTTGTCCATACTTTTCATAAATTCGATTTCTGCCTGACTGGATTCTCCGGGATTTAATTGATCGAAATTTTCCAATTCCGCAAAGCTGATAATTGTATCGAGTGGGAAATCGCCGGTTTGACGCAGCGAGTCTTTGGTGTGTTCGTCGTATAGAAATGATAGCATTTCTGTGAAGTTAATTTCGTTTTCGTACTTAACTGCCCCGGATTCATTTAAGTAAAATCTTTCGGTGATTTGGCATGAAACCAAAATTAAAGCAAGGACTGTAAATAAGAAATATTTTTTCATAGCTTAATTCAAGAGGGTAAAGTTATTAAATCCAAACAGTTTTTGGGAAAATTATTTTGTGTTAAACTAAATAACTCTTATTAAAAGTTAAATTCAGTTTATTTAACATAAATAAATGTGAAAATTTGTAATTTAAGCGCAAATTAAACATTAACTAAATTAAAATGAAGAAACTTTTATTTTCTTGGGGATTGCTCCTCTTTTTTTGTGCGAATGTCCTTGGACAAGAACAAATTGCAGTGGTGCAAAGTCCTTACATTGCATTATTGAATGCGGAAACGGGTGAGATTGAAGACCCGGAATTCATTGATCTTTCTGTTGTAAATGCTGGAACTCCAAAAGGGATTATTCAGGTAGGTTCGGAAATCTGGGTCTCAGATCAGATTCGAGATGCAATTTTCCGTTTTGACAGCAACGGAGACCACATCAGTTCTATTACTGAAAACCTGGACAATATCAAAGGTTTGGCTTTGGTAAATAACTCAGAAGTTTGGGTGACCAATGCTGGTTCTGCAAATGGGGCACCGGGCGATGCCATTGTTCGCTTTGATACAAGTGGAAATTATCTGGGCTTTTATGATACACACGGCAATTCGACTTTTGATGTGGTTGATGCCGGAAACGGTGAAGTTTTCATTTCCTATATTGATGGAGGTTCACCCATTGAAAGATGGGATTACAGTGGGAATTTCATTGACAACTTAGTGAGTCCTGGTACTTTGAGTTTTGTGCAACAATTGTGGCAGATGAATTCAGGAAATTTATTGGTGGGTACTTTTAGCTCACCTTCGGGAGTTTATGTTTTTGATCCTGCGACCGGAAATCAGGTTGACTACTGGAGTGAGAGCAGTGTCCGCGGTGTGATTGAAACCGGGGATGGCAATATTCTTTGGACCAGCGGAAACGGTATTTTTAAATTGGATGTTGCAACCGGTAATAGTACACTGATTTCTTCTGGAGCTGCGCAATTCTTTACTCTTCTTAATCCGAACAATGAGGGTTGTACAACGCCCACATTGAGTGTTGAAGATGCTGAAATTTGTATAGATAGCAGTGCTACTTTGGTAGCTACTACTAACGGTGAGGTGGTTAACTGGTACGATTCCGAAACTGCTACTACTCCGATTCATACGGGAACTACGTTTGAAACACCTGCATTGACTGAAACTACTTCTTATTGGGTTCAAGCTCTGTCCTATGGTTCATCGGGCGATGGTGAAATCATCGAAGGAGGCGCGCGCGTAGCTCCTGCTACTAATTCAAATTCGAGTGTGGTATCGGCAACAAGCCCATGGGGATTATCGTTTGACACTACTGCGGACTTTACAATCACATCAGTAGATGTTTACCTTGCTTCTTCCACACCTGGAGATCTTGTGATGCAATTATTGGATGAAAACTGGCAGGTTTTGGATGAGACCACAGTTGCTTGTCCTGCAGGAAACTCTTCCAATCCGGTTCAGTTTGAAGTTCCTTTGAATTTCAGTGTAGAAGCAGGAAATACTTACCGACTAGTTGCAGCTTCAAGTCCTGTTATGGTAAGAGAATTCTCAAGTGAACATGCTGGATTCCCTTATCCGATTGGTGATGTAGGTTCTGTAATAGGTGGAACTATTAACAATTCAGAAACAAACAATACGCTTTATTATTTCTTCTACAATTGGACGGTTCAGACCGGTGAAGTTGAAACTTGTGAATCAGCATTGACAGAAGTAGTTGTTACAGTTAATCCAGCTCCTGAAGCTCCATTGGCAATTGGCGACTTCTATTTTTCCGAAGGAGATACCTTGGCTGATTTAGAAGACTCACTTGAATTTGAAGGAGATTTGACTTGGTATGCAGATGCAGATCTTACCATTGAATTACCCTCAACTACCGTTATCGTAGAAGGAACTACATATTGGGTAACTCAAACGGTTAACGGATGTGAAAGTGAAGCTTTGGAAGTATTTGTAGCTTTATTAGGAATCAATGATTTGAGCAATAGCGCCTTTGCCTATTATCCAAACCCGGTAAAAGATATTTTGAATATCACTGGTAAAAAGCAAATTGACTCGGTTGAGATTTTTGATTTGACCGGAAGAAAACTTATGAATTCTTCAAGAGTTGAAAATGGTCAGCTTGATTTCCGTGCATTCGGACAAGGAACTTATTTGGTTAAAATCACTTCCGGAGCGGATGTTCAGGTTATCAAAGTGATTAAAAAATAAATAATTCATTTAATATTTAGAAGAAAGGGTTTCCGCAATGGAGACCCTTTTTTATTTAAGGTTCCATGATTTTTATGTAGTTTTGGAGGAAATGTTCAAAAAAATGACAAGAATTAAATTATTTGCACTGATTGCGTTATTCTGCAGCGGGATTTCCTTTGCCCAACAAGGCGGAGGAATGTGGATTCCGACAGAATTAAACGAAGCCGAAATGAAACAAATGGGTATGCGGATATCGGCACAAGATATTTTCAATCCCAATGCACCCAGCATCAAAGATGCCATTGCTCACTTTGGCGGTGGATGTACTTCGGAAGTAATTTCCGCCCAAGGACTTTTACTGACCAATCATCACTGTGGTTATAGCCAGATTCAATCTCATTCCAGCGTGGAAAATGATTACCTAAAAAATGGTTTCTGGGCGATGAATGCTTCGGAAGAATTGCCCAACAAAGGACTTACAGCTACTTTTATCATTGATATAAAAGACGTGACCGATAAAATTCTTCAAGGCGTAACGGACGATATGGACGAAGAAAAACGACAGGAATTCGTGAAGTCCAACATCGAAATTGTTTCTAAAAATGCAGTCAAAGAAGCACATCAGGATTTATTTATTCGCGCCTTTTATAAAGGCAATAAATATTATCAGTTCATTACCGAAACATTCCGCGATGTACGTTTGGTAGGGGCACCTCCGGGAGGAATCGGGAATTTTGGAATGGATACCGATAACTGGTCTTGGCCAAGGCACGTGGGCGATTTTGCACTTTTCAGAATTTATGCCGATAAAAACAATAAACCGGCCGAATATTCGCCAGACAACGTTCCTTATACACCCAAACATTTCTTGCCGATTTCCATCAAAGGCATCGAAGAAGGAGATTTCACTTTTGTATTTGGATTTCCAGGGACGACCGACGAATACCTTCCGGCGACGGCCCTCGAACAAGTTTTGGCAACAACCAATCCCAATCGAATTGGAATTCGTGACGTTGCACTTCGGATTTTGGATTCCAAAATGCGTCAAGACAATGCAACCCGAATCAAATACGCTTCGAAATATGCGAGAATTTCCAATGCTCATAAAAAATGGACCGGTGAAAGTTTAGGTTTGACTAAGTCAAATGCAGTTGGATTGCGTAAAGACTATGAAAATGAATTTACCAAGCGCATCAATGCCAACCCGGAATGGAAAGCAGAATACGGCAACTTATTAAAAGATTTTCAGGAACTCTACAATGCCAATGATTCTTATCTGATCGCCGAAATTTATTTTGACGAAGCGATTTATCGCAACTCCGAAACTTTCCGTGTTGCTTTGTTGATGCAAAATTTGCTCAAAGCAAAAAACACTCCAGAATTTGATGGATTGAAAGAAAGGTATAGAAACCATTTGCGTGGACTGTATAAGGATTATGACGCCGCTTTGGATCAGGAAGTTTCACTTGCCTTGATTGATCTTTACAAGAAAAATGTTCCGGCTCAATTTTTACCGGAAAATGCAATCAATATCAATGCTTCTACTTTTAGAAACTCCGTTTTGACGGGTGCTCAGAAAATAAATGGAGTAAGTATTTTAGAAGATACGGACAAAGCTTTCGAAAACAATGAAGCCCTTGTCGAAGCTTTGGAAAGCGATCCTTTGGTGCAAGAAATTGGATTGATTTTGAAAGCTTATGAAGAGAAAGTTTCTCCAAAATATACCGCCATTCAAAATCAATTGGCCCAATTGCAAAGAACCTATATGAAAGCGCAGTTAGAGGTTTTCCCAGATCGTAAATTCTTTCCCGATGCGAATTCAACACTTCGTGTTACTTATGGGAAAGTGGACGGATACAAACCCGAGGACAAACCAAGGTACGATGCACAAACTTATTTAGACGGTGCGGTAGCCAAACATATTCCGGGCGATTATGAGTTTGATATGCCCGAGAAATTAATCGAATTGGAGAAAAACAAAGACTATGGAATTTACGGTGAAGGCAAAAGGAAAAAAGCAAAAATGCCGGTAAACTTCATTGCTTCCAATCATACGACCGGTGGAAATTCAGGAAGTCCGGCGCTGGATCGGGACGGAAATCTAATCGGATTGAACTTTGACCGTGTTTGGGAAGGGACGATGAGTGATTTGCATTACGACCCGACGATTTGCCGAAACATTATGGTCGATGCACGTTATATTTTGTTCATCATCGACAAATTTGCAGGTGCAGGTTATCTATTAGAGGAAATGAAAATCGTGAAATAATCTCATTCATAATAGTGAAAACCGGTGGCTTCGAGAACCTCAGCCACCGGTTTTTTTATTCAAAAACTTTGTCTATGAATTTAGAATTTAAGAGACGTGCGACGGCCATATAACTTGGTTTGAAAGCGATTTGTTCTCCCACTTTGTATTTCTGATTTCCGTTTTCATCCAGGTTTTCACCGAGATCGACCACGAGCATATCGGAAGTAATTCCCACAAAACTTAGGTCTTCATTGAGAGCCTCAATGTCGGCTTTGTCCACATCGAGCATTCCAAAATCGAGAATGGCTTTTACCGATGAATTCCCGGCATCTTTGGAACTATAATCAGCGGTGTGTCCGATATTTCCATCGCCCATCACTCCATCTGGCACAAGTTCTTTTTCTTCGAGTTCAATGATATTGGCTCGAAATTCAAAGGTATCGACCGAAAGTCCGTCAAACTTTTCATTGTCAAAAGGACTGATTCCAAAAAAAGCAGCTTCACCGATTCGGTAATGGTTTACTTCCTTGGGCACTGTTCCCTGTTCCAATAAGGGAAGTGTGATAGATGAGCCACCGGAAATGAATTGTAATTCTTTATTAAATTTTGCGGAAATTAATTCTTTGTAAAGTACAAGTTGAAGTAATTTATCATAGGTCGGAATGATTCCATACATACAGCCTAAATTCGACCCCAAACCAATTACTTCGATCTGAGGCAACTCAAAAATCTTTTGATAAAATCCCATCAAATCCTCTCGATTGATACCTTCTCGAAGTTCTCCTAATTCTATCATAATGATAATCTGATGGACTTTATTGGCTTTTTTAGCGGCTTCATTCAGAGCTAAAATTGTTTCAAAAGAAGAATTGAGGGAAATATCTGCATACTGAACCACCTCTTCGGCATAAATTTTCGCCGGAGGTTTGATATAAATCGTACGCATATCTGGATTTACTTCCTTTAAGTTTCGAAGACTGGTCAATCTTGAATCGCCGACAGAACCAATGGATTGAATGGTTTCGGGCGTAAGAACTGTCTTTAAAAAAGTTTTATCGCCAGAGAAAACTTTGGTAATCAAACTCCAATGTATGTGTTTTTCTGAAAAATACTCACTTAAGAAACGGATGTTGTCTTGTATTTTTTTTGTTCGAATGATTAATTCTGCCATGACTATGATTTTTCTTCTTGAGAAGATTTTTCTTTTCGCTTCAGTCTCATTTCCAAATAAGGATTTTCAAATCCATATTTCGCATACAAATGCTTAGCAGGATTATCGGCTTCCACATGCAATGCAATGTCGCCTTTGCAATTTTCTATGGTATATTCCATCAGCTTTTTACCCAGTCCTTCTCCCCTATGTTCTTTGTGCACGGCAATATAAACCAGGATGTTTTCCGGGATGTATTCGTCCATTCCAGTTTTATTGACCACGACAGCTCCGACGATTTCCTTCTTGTTTTCAATGGTAAATAAATAGCCACCGAGTCCAGAACGCTCTTTGGCAGCGTATTCGATTGCTTTTCGGATGGCAGATTTAGTATCGCCGTATTCGTCGAGGTTATGATATAAAAAATGGGTTAGATTTTCAATTTCGATGGAGGAAACTCCATTTAATGTTTTGGTTGTATAATTCATATTAAATTTAATTACACTCCCCATTTTAACATTTTGAAGAAACTGACAAAATTTTTTAGGTTAAAATTTTCGAAAAACTTTAAATTTAAAAAGGAATCAATACTTGAAATTCAATCGAAATAAAAGAATCATCCAAAGTATTTTCCTAATTTGAAGGGATTCTTTTCGTAAATTTATACCTTACTTATCTGTAATTATCTTTGATTCCTAGAGTTTAATCAAACAGTTAAAACGGCACCATGAATTGGATTCTGATTTTTGAATTAATTTATATACTGATTATCATAGCGGTATGTATTCGTATAATTTTTGATACTCGAAGCTCTACCAAGGCGGCAGCTTATATTCTTTTAGTGATTTTCTTGCCGATTCTGGGGATTCTGATTTATTTCACGGTTGGAATTAATTATCGCAAACGGAAATTATACAATAAAAATCTTTTTGCAGATGAATTGGGCGATCGTGTATTTGCTTTTATACGAAAAAACCGGGACCGCATCATTGGGAAAGGCTTGTTAAACAAATACGATGGGCTTGCGGATTTGGTTTTGAATCAGAATTTCTCGCCATTATCTGATGATAATGAAGTGGATATTTTACTGAATGGGGAAGAAAAATTTCCGGAAGTTTTCAAAGCCATTGAAGCGGCTCGTCATCATATTCATGTGGAGTATTATATTTTCGAACCCGATCGTATTGGTTTGGAATTCATTGATTTATTGATAAGAAAATCAGAAGAAGGAGTAAAAGTTCGTTTTATTTTTGATGATTTTGGTTCGCATCCTTTGCGACGTCAAGTCAAACGAATGCGAAATGTCGGTATCGAGGTTTATCCTTTTTATGAAATCAAATTATTCTTTTTTGCCAATCGAATGAACTATCGAAACCACAGAAAAATTATCGTCATCGATGGAGAAACGGGTTTTTTGGGTGGCATCAATGTCAGTGACCGATATTTGAATTTGCCTGAGAGTCAAAATAAATATTTCTGGCGCGATACGCATTTGAAACTCCGAGGAAGTATTGTTCATTCTTTGCAATATATTTTCATTGTGGATTGGAATTTCTGCTCCAAACAGAGATTGGAGCCTGACCGTCATTTTTTTTCAATGAATTCTCAAGAAAAATCGGGTCATAAAATCGGGCAAATTGTTGCAAGTGGTCCCGATTCCGATGCGCCATTTATTCTACAATCCTTTTGCAAGGCAATTAGTCTGGCGAAAGAAGAAATTCTGATTACCAATCCTTATTTCATTCCCAATCCAACGATTATGGATTTGCTTTTGGTAACGGCTTTGAGTGGCGTAAAGGTTAAACTATTGGTTCCGGGTATTTCTGATTCGCGATTGGTAAACATAGCCAATCATTCTCATTTTACTGAGCTTTTGAGTGCCGGTGTGGAAGTTTATACTTATTCAAAAGGCTTTATTCATGCGAAAACCATGGTCATCGATGCTGATTTGGCGATCGTGGGGACGGCCAATATGGATTACCGAAGTTTTGATTTGAACTTCGAGGTCAATGCTTTGATTTATGATGAAGAATTAGCAAATGAACTGCGCCAAGCCTTTTATCAGGATTTGAAAGATTCGGATAAATTGGATTTAGAAACTTGGAACAAACGACCGATCTACCTTCAGGTTTTGGAC
>JAAYKY010000052.1 GCA_012522185.1 Flavobacteriaceae bacterium
ATTATATATGAAATCAATCATTTATAATTTCACAAGGATGTATGATGAATGTCACTCTTTAAATGATATAAAATGTATAGTTTTGCGTTTATTTAGATTTAATAAAAATTAAAACTTTCAAATTAATGAAAAAGATAACGCTCTTAATTGCAATTGCTGTTTCATTTACAGCGATTTCATGCAAAACCGAAAACAAAGAAACGCCTGCTGAAACGGCTTCAGAAGAAACGAGTTCGCACCAAATTGTTTCACTGAACGGAGCCATCACCGAAACCATCGCCGCATTGGGAAAAGGTGATCAGATTGTGGGTCGTGATGTAACAAGTACCTATCCGGCTGATTTGACGGCCAAAGATTTAGGTCACGTAGGAAGGAATATGACGATTGAAGGAATTATGGCGGTTAACCCAAGCCTGATCATCGGTTCTGAAAATGACAGCAATCCGGAATTGATGAAAAGAATTGAGGAGTCGGGGATTAAAACAGAAATCATCAGTCAGGAATTTTCGGTGGATGGAGCGAAAAATTTGATCAAAAAAGTAGCGGAAATCATTGGTGCAAATGAATATCAAAATCTTTACGATAAAATCGATGCGGACATTGCATTGATCCAAAATTTCGAGAAAAAACCAAAGGTTTTGTTCATCTATGCACGTGGCGCAAATATGCTGAATGTTTCCGGTACGGGAACTCCGATGGATGCTTTGATTAAAATCGCCGGCGCTGAAAATGCCATCACTGAATTTGCAGATTTCAAACCTTTGACGCCTGAGTCGCTTATTCAGGGCAATCCGGACGTTATTTTGATGTTTGAAACCGGCGTTCAGAGTTTGGGAGGAAACGACGGAATTTTCAAAGTTCCGGGTGTAGAACAAACCAATGCAGGAAAAAACAAGGCCATCATCACCATGGACGGTGGATTGATTTCCAATTTCGGACCAAGAGTCGGTGAAGCCGCTTTGGAACTGAACAAAAAACTGATTGAAGTAACTAAATAATTGAATTTTCAAGACCTGTCGGCCAGAATTCCTTCAGGTCTTTAATTTTTATAAATGCAGAACAAACTTAGCATATACCTCATCGTCAGCATCCTGATCCTGATTGCCCTCGCAATCGGATCTTTGTTTATGGGTGTATATGATTTTGGTGGAAAATCTCCCCTGACCGTTTTAAAAGGTTTTATAATGGGAAGTCCGGACATCAGTCTGAGCGAAAAATATGTGATTTGGGATGTGCGCCTGGCGAGGATTGTGATGGCCATTCTCATCGGAAGTATTTTGGCGGTTTCGGGTACAGCCATGCAAGGAATGTTTAAAAATCCGCTTGCGACACCCGATCTGATTGGAATTACGGCCGGAGCTACTTTGATGGCGGCCATTACCATTGTTTTAGGTTCAATGTTCCGTGAATATTTACCCGAATTTTTACAATATTCCCTTTTGAGCATCGCCGCATTTATGGGTGCTTTGCTCACGACTTTATTGGTCTATAAAATGTCCACCACGCAGGGAAAAACCAATGTGGTGATTATGCTTTTGTCGGGTGTTGCGATTTCCGCACTCGGATTTGCCATCGTTGGGTTTTTGATTTATTTATCCAAAGACGAACAACTTCGTGATTTAACTTTCTGGAATTTAGGAAGTTTAGGCGGAGCAACTTGGGGCAAAAACGGGATTTTGCTTATCGTGATGATTGTTTCTTATTCGATTTTAATTCACAAAGGAAAAGCCCTGAATGCGATGATGCTGGGTGAAAAAGATGCAGAACATTTGGGAATTAATGTAGAAAGAATTAAAAAACAAATCGTTGTACTGGTAGCGCTGATGGTAGGAGCCTGTGTGGCTTTTTCCGGAACGATTGGATTTGTGGGATTGATTGTCCCCTATATTTTAAGATTAATTTTCAAATCGAATTATCAGCTGATCCTTCCGCTTTCCGCTGTGATGGGAAGTATTTTATTGTTGGTAGCCGATACGTTTAGCCGTACGGTGGTAGCTCCTTCGGAAATTCCGATTGGTGTTTTGACGGCTTTTATGGGTGCGCCTGTTTTCATCGCTATTTTAATTCGATATAAAAATTCAATGTAATGATTAAAGGTCACGACATATCTCTTGCACACAAAAATTTTCACATTCTGAAAAGTGTCAATCTTTCGGCAGAATATGGCGAATTTTTAGCCATCGTTGGGCCCAACGGAGCCGGAAAATCAACCCTTCTGAGCGTGCTTGCCAACGAGGCTTCTTCCAAACAAAATCACAATGTTTTGTTCAAAGAGAAGGAATTCCCACGCTGGAATCTGAAAGAATTGTCCCAAAACAAAGCGAAATTCTCTCAGCACAATCCGGCGGACATCACCCTGACGGTAAAAGACGTAGTGATGATGGGGCGTTATCCTTATTTCAATGCTTCGCCGGCGCAGCAGGATTTTAAAGCAGTGGAAGAAGCAATGGAGGATACCGATGTGCTTCACCTGCAAAACCGTGAATACAATCATCTATCCGGTGGTGAAAAACAAAGAGTTCACCTGGCGAGAGTATTTGCTCAATTAAAAAATAAGATTGCCCATAAATTATTGTTCTTAGACGAACCTTTGAACAATCTCGATGTGAAACATCAGTACAAAGCGCTTCGACTGATCAAAGAGTTTACCGAAAACGGAAATACAGCGATTGTGGTTTTGCACGATTTGAACCTTGCCGCGCAATTTGCCGATCGAATTTTATTGATGAAAAATGGAAAAGTAGCTTCACATGGGAAACCGGAAGAAGTTTTCCAACAAGAAATCATCAGTGATGCTTATAATTTCCCTTGTGCGATTTGTACGCATCCGCTGACCAAAAATCCGATGATTATTTTTGGGAGTTGATTGAATAAGAGAACATAGAGAATAGAAGAAAAAACTTTAAACTATAAACTTTTAAAAACTTAAAACAAATAGAATGAATGCAGTCGATACATTAAAAGAAAAATGGAATAAACTTAAATCCGAGCAACCTCATTTGAGAATCCGAAATGCAGCCGATGCGCTTAGCGTGAGCGAAGGCGAACTTTTGGCAACACAAGTAGGCGATGGTGTAACTGTTTTGAAACCTGATTTCGCAGGCATTCTTTCAGAAGTAGAATCTTTGGGAAAAGTAATGGCGCTGACCCGAAATGACGAATGTGTACACGAACGAAAAGGAATTTACCTGAATGGCGATTTCAGCAGTCCGCATGCACAGCTTTTTGTAGGCGATGATATCGACTTGCGTATTTTCCTTTCGGAATGGAAATTTGCATTTGCCGTAGTGGAAGGCGATAAAAAATCATTGCAGTTTTTCGGGAAAGATGGATTGGCTATTCATAAAATTTATTTGACCAAAGACAGCCAACCCGAGGCTTTTGATGCTTTGGTGGAAAAGTTCAAATCCGAAGAACAAAATCCGGGAATGGAAACCGAAGCCATCGAACCGAAACCGGCGGAAAAACCGGACAATGAAGTAGATATCGAAGGATTTCAGGAAGCTTGGAAAGAATTAAAAGATACCCATGCATTTTTTGGATTATTGAAAAAATTTGGTGTAAGCCGACTTCAGGCACTTCGTTTTGCACCGCATAAAAGTTTCGCCAGAAAAATTGACAACGAAAAAGTGGTTACCCTTTTGGAAGAAGCTTCCAAAAGAGAATTTCCGATTATGGCGTTTGTAGGAAACCGAGGGAACATTCAAATTCACACCGGCAACATCAAAAAAGTGATGTGGCACGGCCCGTGGATCAATGTGATGGATCCGAATTTCAATCTGCATTTAGACACGACCAGAATCGCTGAAACCTGGGTAGTGAGAAAACCTACCGAAGACGGAATTGTGACGGCTGTGGAAGTTTTCAATAAAGAAGGCGACATCATCGTTCAATTCTTCGGAAAAAGAAAACCGGGCATTCCGGAATTGGAAGAATGGAGAAGTTTGGTGGCTGAACTCGAAAATTAATTATAATATAAACCTGTCTGAATTAAATCTGACAGGTTTTTTAATTTCTAAATTATGACAAAATATATCTTTTTTACGTTTTTCATTTTTCAAGTTTCCTTTTTGAATGCTCAGGAAGTTAAACCTTTTCAATTCTACAACCAGAAAGGGAAAACAGTGAAATTTGACAAAATGATCAAAGATTTGGCAAACTACGATGTGGTTTTATTTGGTGAACACCATAATAATTCCATCAATCACTGGTTGCAATTAAGAATTACCAAAGCTTTGTTTGAGCAGAAAAACGGTCAGTTGACTTTGGGTGCTGAAATGTTTGAGCGCGATAACCAAACACAATTAAACGATTATTTGTCGGGGAAATTAGATGAAAAAGTCCTGAAAGATTCTATGCGTTTATGGAATAATTACGAAACGGATTACCGGCCTTTGGTCGATTTTGCAAAAGAAAAAAAGTTAAAATTCATCGCAACAAATATCCCGAGAAGATATGCTTCCATCGTGGCTCGAAAAGGTTTGGACAGCTTAAATACAGTGGCTGAAAATGAAAAAGCCTGGATGATGAAACTTCCGGTAGAAGTAACTCTGGACACGCCAGGTTATCCCGAAATGAAAGAAATGATGGGAGATCATGCAGGACCGACGGTGATGAATTTCATTGCGGCCCAAGCGGTGAAAGATGCAACGATGGCAGAATCGATTTTAGAGAACTTTGAAGTTGGTAAGTTATTTTTGCATTACAATGGTGATTACCACAGTAAGGAATACGGTGGGATTTATTGGTATTTGAAAAAGATGAATCCGGATTTAAAGATTGCGGTCATTTCGGTTTTCGAATCGGAGGAAGCTCGATTGTCTTTTGATATCAAAGAAGTTGTGCCAACCGAATTTAACTTGGTCTTCCCGTCGGATATGACCAAAACTTATTAGTAAAATCATCGGAAAGGGATTTGGTTAAATTTTCGAATTTCTAATTAGCCAACTGAAATTCAGTTTAATATCAAATTTTTGACTAAATTTAGGAGTCAATTTAACCCTTATCCGTATGAAAAAGATTTATTTTTTATTCATTTTCATGATGTGCAATCTTCTTTTTTCACAAGAGAAAATTGACGAAGCAGACCTCTCCAAATACTTGAACAAGCAAATTCAATATTGTGACAAAGTATTTGGCTCTTATGTATCGACAGGTGAAAAGAAAGTAATTCTACTCAATCTGGGAGCGGATTACCCTGATCATACGATGGTTGTAGCTATCTTTCAATCCAATTGGGACAAGTTTAATTATAAGCCCGATGAATTCCTAAAAGGCAAGGATATTTGCGTGAAGGGAAAATTAATTATGTACAAAGGCAAGCCGGAAATTATCGTAAACACCCCGAAACAAATCAGCTTCGTCGAGTGATGAAAAGTTTTAAAAAAAGGAAAGGATTGATTTGGTTAAATCAATCCTTTTTATTTTTAAGCTCTTGAAAAGTCTCTTTAGAACAATAGGATAAAGTAATAAATCAGGGCGGCGATAAGCGCTGAAACTGGAATGGTTAGGATCCACGCCCAAAGGAGATTTATGGTTACTCCCCATCGAACGGCCGATACACGTTTGGTGATTCCCACTCCGATGATCGAACCGGTAATTGTATGCGTAGTCGAAACCGGAATCCCTAAAAACTCAGCCAGATAAAGCGTCATAGCACCTGAAGTTTCGGCTGCCACACCCTCCAAAGGCGTTACTTTCGTAATTTTTGTACCCATCGTTTTTACGATTTTCCATCCGCCCGACATAGTTCCCAGACCAATTACAAGGAAAGAAACAAAAGGAACCCAGCCCCATTGGTCCACGAAATAACTGAATTGATTTTCTGCCGTAATCCAATCCTGATGTCCGGCTTGTATATGGTAGAAAATTACTGCAGCACCGATGATACCCATTACTTTCTGCGCATCGTTTCCACCGTGTCCCAAGCTGAAAAGTGCTGAAGAAACAAGTTGCAATCTTCTGAACCATTTTTCTGCTTTTTTATGGTTGGACCGCCTGCATATATTCATAATGAGTATGGTGAGAAAATAGGCTATAAACATCCCGACCATGGGCGCGAGAAATATAAAAAGGAAGATCGGTAAAACGACTAAATAATTGATTACATCTTCGCCATTTTGAGCAAAAGCACCGGCATGTGCAATGGCCGCTCCCATAAATCCACCGATAAGCGTATGTGAGGATGAGGAAGGAATTCCAAACCACCATGTCAACAAATTCCACACAATTGCTGCGATAATCCCGGCTAGGATTACTTCCAGCGTAATGAAATTTTCATTGACGGTTTTGGCAATTGTATTACCAATTTTAAATTCTCCGATCCAGTATTTCGAAATAAAATAAGCAGCAAAGTTAAATACCGCTGCCCATAATACGGCTTGAAATGGAGTTAAGACCCGAGTTGCCACAATGGTTGCAATGGAGTTCGCCGCATCGTGAAAGCCATTGATAAAATCAAACACCAAAGCAAGAACAATGATAACAATGAGTAGAATCAGTTGTGAATCCATCCTGAAATTTTAATTTGAGAATTATGAATGTTTAAGAGATACTGATTCCAGCACATCTGCTACATATTTACACTTATCTGTCGTCGTTTCGAGTGCAGAAAATACTTCTTTGTATTTGATGATTTCTTTTACATTTTCGTATTCATCAAATATTGCATAAATCTCTTTGTCATAGATATTGTCCACCTTATTTTCTAGTTTGTTGATACGGTCACAACATTTCAAAACGGTTTTTATGTCTTTAAATCCTTCCAGAGCTTTGATTCCTTTTTGTATATTTTCACATGCTTCCAAGTTTGCTTCTGTAATTTTTCGAATTGATTTCTTTACTTTTTCAACTTGGTACAATTTCATTCGGCTCGCGCTGGCGTCGATGAAGTCCGTTACTTCATTCATCTTTCCTGTCAATGCATAGATGTCCTCTCGGTCAAATGGAGTTAGGAAATTTTTACTCAATTCGAAATGAATGGTATTGGTAAGCTTTTCGCTTTCGTCTTCCAATTTTCTGAGTTTTTGGAAGTAAGGATCTCTTTCTTCTGCCTTTACATTAACGGCTTCGTGAAGGATTTCGGCCATTTCTACAAGAATATTGGCGTGCTGATGAAAAAGTGGAAAAAATTTCTTGTCCTTGGGAACTAAAAATTGTAAAATGCTATTCAATGACATAACTTTTCAATTAGGAAGTATAAATCTACTGTTTTTCGCTTAAATTAAGCTGCGAAAGTATAGAAAACTTATGGGTTAATTCCTATAAAAAAATCATGTATGTTTAAAATAACGTAAATTTAATATTAAGAGATAACTTTAATTTTACATAATCTTAACCAAAATTCCCTTCTACATAGCGTTTAGTTAACTCTTTTTGTGGATTATTGAATATATTCTCCGTCTTGTCAAATTCGATTAATTCCCCTAAAAACATAAATCCGGTATAATCCGCTGTCCGGATGGCTTGTTGCATATTGTGCGTGACGATGACAATGGTGAAATCCTCTTTCAACTTCATAATCAAGTCCTCGATTTTCGCTGTACTAATCGGGTCTAGTGCCGAACAAGGCTCGTCCATCAAAATAACTTCCGGCTGAACGGCGATGGTTCTTGCGATACAAAGTCTTTGCTGCTGTCCACCCGACAAATCCAGAGCGCTTCTGTTTAGGTTGTCCCCTACTTCATCCCATAAATAACAATCTTTCAAGGCTTCTTCCACGATTTTTTTGGCTTGTCCATTTTTGGCCATATTGTTTATTTCCAAACCATAGGCAACGTTTTTCAGGATGGATTTAGGGAAAGGATTGGGGCGTTGAAAAACCATTCCGATTTTTTTCCGAACAGAAGTCACATCGTTTTTTCTTCCCATAATCGATTCACCGTCGAGGAAAACTTCTCCTTTGATTTTGGCAGATGGTGTCAAATCGTGCATTCGATTCATCGAACGAAGCAAAGTCGATTTCCCACAACCCGATGGCCCGATCAAAGCCACTATTGATTTTTCAGGAATTTTCAAATCAATTCCTTTCAAAACATGTTTGTCTCCAAAATGAAGATGAAGATCTTTGACCTCCACTTTGGTTTTTAATTTATTAATTGTCAAATTATTATCTTCTGCTGTGATTTCCATATTTACTTCTGATTATAAACGCCAGGATGTTGAGCCCAAGGATTAAAAGAATCAATACCAGAGCTGTACCGTAGGCAAGCGGACGTACTTCTTCGATGGCGTGATGTTGTGTGGATAAAATATATAAATGATAAGGCAAAGCCATAAATTCGCTGTCGAGCGTATCGGGTGGGAACCTCAAATAAAAGGTTACCCCCGTAAAAAGGATGGGAGCGGTCTCACCTGCAGCTCGGGACAATCCCAAAATAGCTCCGGTTGTAATTCCGGGAATGGCCGATGGGAGAACGGCCGTCCGAATGGATTCCCATTTCGTGGCACCCAAAGCCAGTGAACCTTCCCGATAAGAATTCGGAACGGAACGCAAAGCTTCTTCTGTGGCTGTAATGATATAAGGCAAGGTCATCAATCCCAAAGTTAATCCGGAGGATATCACCGAACTTCCCAATCGCATGGCTTCTACAAACAAAGCTACTCCAAAAAGTCCATAGATAATGGAAGGAACTCCAGCGAGATTTCGGATGGAAGCACGAAGCGCCTTGGTCATCCAGTTTTCTTTTGCATATTCATTTAAATAAATTGCAGTCGCAACTCCGACCGGAATACTAAAGACCGCCGTGATGATGGTCACGAGTGTGGTTCCGGCAATGGCAGGATAAATCCCTCCTTCGGTCATGCCTTTTCTTGGAATTCCAAAAATGAAATCCCAGCTTAAAACTCCTGCTCCTTTCCAGACGATATCAATCAGTACGATGAAAATAAAAGCCAATACAATCAAGGTACAGATTCCTAAAAACCTCAATCCGATGTATTCTTTTATCCGGCTTTGACTTAAACTGCTCATTATACTTTATATCTGAATTTAGAAGCTACCCATTCGGAGAGGAAGTTGATCAATAAACTGATGACGAACAACATCATTCCCAAAACAAACAAACTATAATAATGTGGAGAGTCGTAAGGAACTTCTCCTAATTCGATTGCAATCGTCGCGGTCAAAGTTCTAACGGGATCAAAATATCCGTTGGGCATGGCGGTAGCATTTCCGGTTACCATCAAAACGGTCATGGTTTCTCCGATGGCTCGTCCAAATCCAAGGATACAAGCTGCGATGATCCCAGAGCCCGCCGCAGGTAAAACGACCCGAACCAAAGTTGCCCATTTGTTGGCGCCTAAGGCATATGATCCTTCTCGAAAAGATATAGGAACCGAACGCAAAGCTTCTTCAGAAACACTGATGACAGTTGGCAATGCCATAAATGCCAGTAGAATAGAACCGTTCAATGCGTTGAAGCCATTGTTTAAATTGAAAACATTGGCAATCGCGGGACCGATTAGAACAATCCCGATGAATCCAATGGCTACGGAAGGAATTCCGGCCAAAATTTCTATGATGGGTTTTACGATATTTCGAACGGCGGGAGAAGCAATTTCCGATAAATAAGCGGCGGCACCAATTCCCAATGGAACGGCTATCACCATTGCTCCGATTGTCACCAATACGGAACTCCACAGTAATTGCATCACACCATAGGAAGCTTCGCCGTAAGCAGATGGATTCCAATTGGTGGAGAAAAAGGAGGAAATAGGAATATGTGCAAAGGCTTTCAATGCATTTGCGAAGAGTAAATACAGAATTCCGATAAGTACCAGCATGATGAAAATTCCGGATATAGCAAATACCCATTTCATCATTCGATCGTTGAAATACCTCAGGTTCATTAGCTGTTTAATTCGGATTTAATTTTTTGCGTATCGATGGGATAAAACCCATTGGACTGAATGATCTGAGAACCTTCTTCACTGAACTGATACATCAGATAATCCAATAATTTTCCTTGAGGCTTTCCGTTTGAATATTGATAAAGCGGTCTTGTAATCGGGTATTTACCGGAAGTTATATTTTCCAAAACCAAGGGAGAATATGCTTTTGTATTTTCATCTACTTTGATGTGAATGACTTTCAGGTTTCGCATCACATTATCATTTAAATATCCTGAACTCACGTAACCGATTCCTTTTTTATCGCTTCGAATGGCGTCTACAATCTGAGCTGTACCGCTCATCCCGATCATGGATTGACTATATTCGTCTTTGACTATATTTTCTCTGAAATAGGTAAAAGTCCCGGAACTGCTTTGACGACCATAAAGTGTAATTTCTTGATCGAAACCATTGATTTGGTTCCAGTTTAAAAACTCTCCACTATAGATTTTACCTAATTCCTCAATCGTAAGACTATCGACGGGGTTGTCTTCATTGACGATGATAGCAAGTGCATCGAGTGCAAATACAATCGGGTAAGGTTCTATATTTCGTTTTTTGGCATAATAAAGTTCTTCTTCTGAAATTTCTCGGGAAGAATTCGCCAAATCGGTTTTACCGTTGATAAGTGCGGAAATACCCGATCCTGAACCCCCACCTGTAACTCCTATGGAGATCAGGCTGTCCCGATCCATATAATTTTCTGCCAGCACCTGCACCAGATTTACTTCTGAATCTGAACCTTTGATACGGATGGCTTCGTATTTACTCTCTCCCGAAAAACAAGCTTCAAACACTATAATGCCTGTTCCAATCAATAAGAAAATCGGAAGAAAGTTAAAAATCAGCTCCTTAACGTCTTTTCTCATTGCTGCAAAATTACGCCCCTCAGGTTAACTGAATGTTAAGCGAAAGCAACCAAAACTTTATGAAAACTCAATTTAGAAAAGTATAAAGTTGGAGTTTTGTCTTGTGAAAAATAAAAAAATGCCCAAACAGATTTTGTTCAGGCATTTCTTATAATTGTTATAGTTGGAATTAATAATCCCAAGAATTATTGGTTTCACCTCCGAATTCCCAAGTCAGGGCAAAGCGAAGTGTGTTTTCTAAAGCGTTGTTGGTGTCTGAAACGGGTAGCAGATAAGAGAAATCAAGCCCGAATGCATTGTATTTCAACCCTGCTCCCAATGTAATGTGCTGACGATCACCTTTCATAGGGCTTTCGTGGAAATAACCTCCACGTACATAGAGCACTTCGTTGTAGGAATATTCGGCTGAAATTCCCCAAGTGAATTCTTTAAGTTCTTCTGAAAAACCTCCCGGTGCGTCTCCGAAGGAACTAAACATTCCTTCCACCACCCCTTTGTTTGGAATTCCCAAAGGAACTTGGTTTCCATTTTCGTCGATTTCATATTGAGGCGTTGGAACCAAAAGTTTATTGGTTTCCAAAGTAAGTGCCACGGTATTGTATTCGTCCAAAATGAAATCGTATCCGGCACCAATTCTTAGGTTTGTTGGTAAATAAGCTGCGTTGTCCTCGTTGTTGGAATAGTCCAATTTAGGTCCGATATTGCTGATGTTGAAACCGGCTCTTGCACGTCCTTCGAAACTATTCCACTGATGTCTTGGTGTTTGGTAATACCCTGAAACGTCCACTGCAAATGTGTTGGCAGGCTGAACGGTTCCGTCTGCAATTCCGTTAAAGAGATCCGAACGAATGAAACGTCCTGCTACCGCCATACTATAAGTATCCGAAAGTCTCAATCCATAGGAAAGGTCGATTGAGAATTCGTTGGGTTTTGCGGTTCCTGTATTTACGATTTGTGTACCTACTAATTCGGTTAATTCAATTTCTCCAATATTGAAATAATTGATACTTGCGGCAAGTGTACTCCTTTCTTCCTGTCCTAAAAAGGTATAAAAGGAAGCGTTTAAAATGAAGACATCATCTGTGATGCTACTCATATAAGGTGTATAAGAAAGAGCTACTCCTGAATGGCTTTTGCTGAAAGCATATTTGGCTGGGTTCCAGTATTGTGAAAATGCATCGGGCGACGTAGCGGCACCCATATCACCGAGGGATCCTCCTCTGGCGTCAGGTGTAACTTTTAAGAATGGTGCACCTGTCAATACAACGTTTGGTTCTTGTTGCGCAGATGCTAATGCTGAGAAAAGCATCATAATTCCTATTGAAATTTTCTTAATTTTCATTGGTTGTTTATTATTTTAATATCACTAATTTTTCTATTGCTGTTGCCGACCCCTTACATGAGTCTGGATTAACCCCCCTCGCTGTGACGCGGTAAATATACACACCTTTTCCAATTTTATCACCAAAATCATCCAATCCATCCCAAGGAATTGCAAAGCGTCCGGTTCGATAACCTTCTCGCCAAGGCTCTGCCGAAACGGTTTGACGAATGGTTTTCACCAATTTACCTGAAATCGTGAAAATTTGCACCATTACCTCCAGTTCTGTATCACAATTGTGTTCGAAATGAAAATAGGTCTGATTGGTGAAAGGATTGGGCCAGTTCAATAATTTCTCAATATGAATGTGATCCGAACCTTCCTCCATCACTACGAAATCTAACGTTTGTTCGGATGAATTATTGTTAATATCCCATGCTTTAAATACAATTTGGTGCGATCCCAATTCCAGATTATTCAGTCGGTACATCACTTGACCTTTCTGATAATCCAATACTTGAGGATTTGTACAAGGGTTATTGTCGCCCCCTTCGTAATATTCATTTAAGACATAAGTCCCTTCTACATTCTGGTCCATAACCGCCGTAATATCGTGTCCAATAGCAATTCCACTTGTATTGATTCCCGTATCATCAACCAGACAAGCCAATAGATAAGGATTTCGGTTGGTAATTCCTCCGTCCACAAAGTTCAGGTTGTTCATATACAATCCGATGGTGGGACCTTCGTTATCGTTCAATCCCTCTGGGTTTTGTCCTCCGATTTTGATTTGTTGACTTGTTACGCCATCCACTACATTGTTATGTGCATACACGGTTAGTTTCCCATCTCCGATTTCATAATTAATGTCTTTTGGAATATAGAATTGGAATTTGAACTGACCATTAACAACATTGGTTCCTCCACGAAACACCGAGTTGATTTGCTCTTGGAAGTTCATCACCCCCAAACCACCATCGTTGTTCAGAGTTGATTTATTGACCGGTTTATCAAACAGGGTTGCATTTGCTTTTCCATTGAAAGAATTATCGCGCATGCTTCCATTTGCGTCCAAGACTTCTCCTTCGATTTCCACAAAATCCAAAGCGCGTAGCACTCCATTAAAGGTATTGGCATCCTCCCCATTTATTTTTGTAATTCGGATTTCGCGAGGCGGTCTTGTAATGCTCATCATAGGATCTCCCAAAAGATTTACACTCAGATTATATCCTGAATTATCTTGAATTTTAGCGGCAGTTAATGCTCTTCCTATGGATTGGTATTTTACATTTTCTACTTCGAGTAGTTCTTTGATTACGGTTGCATTGAGTTCACCTCCAAAGAAAACCCCCACGGGACGACTTGTAGTCAACATAGCAACTGCTCCACCTTGGGGTGCTTTGTACATATTTACTCCTGCCGAAGGCAAATAAGGTAAATCCCAGACGGAAAACTCACAAGTAATGGTCATCACGACCGGAAGTCGGGAATAGAGTCCCGAGAAATTTGAGAAGCTGTTGATTTCTTCATAGGTAATAATTCTTTCTTGCGCCCAACTTCTCAAACCACCATGACCAAAGTAAACAATCAAAGCTGTTCCTAAATTAAAAGCATTGGCAATTACTTGGTTCACCTGAGGATACCTTGGTCCGGCCGAAGTACTTTCTTGAGGGAAGGCATCCAGATATCCTTTTCTTAATGTAGCATAGTCAATGTTGTCTTCTATGAAACTGGCCGAAGTATTCTCCACCTGCTCATGGAAAGGCACCACTCCGGAATCATCGTCCACCACTAATAGAAATCGGGTTTTCCACTCTCCAAATGAGGTTCCTTGTCCGGCTAATTTATCATAATACGCCAAGGTTTTATCGACCATGAGTTTGGCTTCCGTCAGATTATTTGCCGGCATTCTCCCTATCGCAATATCCATTTGAAAAGATCGAGACATGATAAATTCGGCCGGATGATGAAGGTTGCTGATGATTTCATCGCTATCATCCAACATCGAATAAAAGTCATCGGTCACGAAAGAATCATCCAAATTCGCAGAACGGAAACTGATATAAGAAGGAACGAAATTGGTGTTATTTTCAATTCGATCTTTGTAATCAAAAGAAGCCCCTCCAAACATCAATGCGTACCGCAAGGGGTTTCCATTGTCACGAAGGTGTTTGAGAAAATCTCGAATGGCATTCGCGTCCGGAAGTCCGGACCCAAAATCATTGTAAACTTGATCGGTGGTAACTACAATTACCCTAACATCGTCATTTGTAATTCGGAAGTTGGCAAGTCGCGATGCTTCACCGATGAAGTCCGGATGCGTGATGATGGCGTATTCCACATCTGTATAAGCACGCAAATCCTGATTGGCTACCGTCCCTAAATATTCAATTTCGGTAAAAGCAGCAGATTCCGTAAAAGCGATGAATTCATTTAGAAAATAAGGACTGTTGGATCTGTATTTATAAACACCCCCTGTGTTGGCTACGTTCATCGCATTGGTAATGTCGGATATATTCCAAACTTTTTGGGCGCCTGCCAGTGAAAATCCATAGACATTTCCATCGTTTAAATTTTCCAATCGACGAAATTTCATCTGACTCCCGTTGAAACTTAAATTGGCTCGGTAACGTATTTCCAAATAATCCAGAAACACAAAAGCACTTGGATTGGTCACATCGCTGACATTGATAGAAAAATTAAAAGAATTTCCGCTGGTATTGATCGAAACGGGGTTATTTCCATTGTTTCTCATATTGAAATCTCCTGCGCTAAAAGTTTCACTCCCGATGGAGTTCCCATTAACGGACACATTGAAATTTACATTGACTGCATTTTTCCCGACCATTTGATAAAAAGCATAGGCCTCTCCGGCGACGTTTGCATTTCCGGTTAGTGTAAAACTCTGGCTTGGCTCCATTGTAAAAGATTCTCCCACCCATTGTTTTCCCACTTGATTCATACTGATGGAATCTTTTTCGTAAAATTGATATTCATCGTATTGAGAAAAAACTTGCACAGGCGTACCTTCAACATTTACATCTTGCACTCTCTTTCCGGGCGAGCCCCCAAAGGTTATATAATAATAGGCGTAGTCTGAATATTGATTATAACGATGGCGAAGACTTTGAAGCGTTGAGTTATCTCGTCGGTTCCAATCATGAGGTCCTTGGGCATAAAACAAAATAAAATCTCCACTGTCGAAACTACCGTCTTCTTGCCCTTGAAACTGAATGGCATTTTCTTGCAAAGCTCCGTATCGGAAATCCCCTGGGTTCTCATTTAACATTCTCCCACCGTTTCCATAAATCTTCAAAGTTCTTGGATCGAAATTGGAGGGAATATTATTTTGGTCAAAAAAAGCTTTGTCCAATCGGAAAATCCCTGATTTATTTACTCGGATTTTGTACCAATTCCCTGATTTTAGAACGCTGGTTGTCGCCGGATCGATTGTCCCATTGGGAGCAAGTCGGCTGGAAGTATCCGGTTCATTTAGGATTTCAAAAGACACTACTTTCTTCACCTGATTGTTTTCTCGGACAAATGGGATCATGGATACCGATAAGAAATACCCTTCCATCCCACTGCTTACATTGGCCCAATATTCCAGTTCGGTTGGCAAATCCGCCACATTCAAATCCCCTCTTTCCGAAGGAGGAACTACCTCGTATCGAATGTTTTGTATAGAAACATTTCGCATCCCTTGAACTTGTTCTTGGTAAGAGAAATGCGGAATATTATTGTGTGCACTAAAACCCTTGTTGGAGAAAATGGGCAGTCGCGCATTATAATCAGGTCCTTTTGAATATTCTTCCACCCCCTTCCAATCAATCACGACATTTTGGGCGGTTAAGCTTAGTGTAGAAAGAAATAAAAGAAAAAGAAAATATTTTTTCATGATGTCTTAACGATATTTTGACAAATATATTCTATCTCACAATAAAAAAAGATTTAGGTCGTTAAAGATAGGCAGAGTAAAGTTTGCGAATTCGTGAGAATTTGTTTTCTTTGCAAATCGTTTTTCGTGAAAAAAGTAGAAATAACACATATTTAAATATGAACAAGGGTAGAATTTTAGCGATTCTTTTAGTAGTAATTTCGGTTGCTGTAACCAGCTGTACCGGCCAAGGAGGCGGTAGAAAAAAAGGCGGAGGAACTAAAAAGTTCACGAGTACCACTGGCTGGAAACCAAATGACCAAAGAGGTTGGTTTTTTGCTGGGAAGAAAAAACCAAATGTCAAGGCTTGGCCTGGAATGGTATTCATCGAAGGAGGCTCATTTACAATGGGACTTGTGAAAGATGATGTAATGCGCGATTGGAACAACACTCCAAAACGTATGCAGGTACGTTCGTTTTTCATTGGAGAAACCGAAATCACCAACTATCAGTACCGTGAATATTTAACTTGGTTGAAAGTTGTATTTCCACCAGAAGAAGAACAATACAAACATATTTACGAAGGATCTCTTCCAGATCCGGAAGTATTTAACAATAAATTGTCAAGAAATGATTTTGACAATGAAACTTATCTTTTCTCAACCGAATTCCAATATTATCCAGTCGTAGGTGTTACCTGGCTACAAGCAAGTAATTATTGTGACTGGTTAACCGACAGAGCCAACGAAAAAGCTTTGATGGACAAAGGGATTTTGAGCAAGGATTATTATTCCAATGAAGAATATAACTACGGTTCTAAATATTTTGATGCTGAATCTTACAAAAACAGCGACAGTAATGTTTCTGAAGCTATTGACACCACAAGATTGGCAAGACAAAACAATATAAGAACTACCAATCAACGCATCCATAAAGCAAATAGATCGACTACAGCATTAGATGTTGCGCCTTTCCGTTTACCAACAGAAGCAGAATGGGAATACGCAGCTTTGGCTTTGCCTGCTAACAGAGAATACAATGAGTACAAAGGTAAACCTGTTGCACAAAATGAATTGAGAGGAGAAAAAGGCCGCGCAAGAGGTCAATATATGGCTAACTTCAAAGTAGGTCGTGGTGACTATTCAGGTATTGGTGGATATGGCAACGATGGTTCAGCCATTACAAGTGATGTGAAAAAATATCAGTCAAACGAATTCGGAGTTTACGGAATGGATGGTAACGTAGCCGAATGGACAGCTGATGTTTACCGTCCGATTATCGACGATGAAGCAAGTGATTTTAACTATTTCCGTGGAAATGTTTATGAAACGGTTATTCGAAACGATCAAGGAAATTTTGAAAAATACGAAGACGATATCATCTATGATACTTTGAACAATGGAAAACTCGCTTACCGTGCACTTCCTGGGAAATACAGAAAAGAAGTTGAAGAAGATAATATCAACTACCGTGACGGAGACCGTATGTCTTCATTAAACCCACGTGTAGAAGAAGATTATTACGATACAGGATTTGCCAACACCATGTTGGACTCACTGGGTAACATCATCGAAGTCCCTTCTGAAGATTCACTTGGTGGTTCATTTGCAAGTGCTTCTTCATCAAGCACTACAAATGAGATGTACAACGCACCTCAGCGTAGATTCTATGTGGACGAAAAAGGAAGAGTCATCTTAGAGAAAGACGATGCAGAAAGAACCAGCCAGATCAGCGACGAAGTACGTGTCGTAAAAGGAGGCTCATGGAAAGACCCTATTTACTGGTTGGATCCGGGACAAAGAAGATTCCTTCATCAAGCTGAAGCTAAAAGCTGGATTGGTTTCCGCGTAGCTCAGGATTACCAAGGATCACACGAATCAAAAAGATCAAAATCAGGAACAAGATAATTTCAATTATATTTGTAAAAACCTATCCCAATCCGAATTTTCTGATTGGGATTTTTTTTACATTTACCCTATGGATATTCAGACACTCTATTCATTGTATTTACGTTCCCAGAGCGTAAGTACTGACACAAGAAACATCGGGATGAAGTCCCTTTTTTTCGCACTGAAGGGCGAAAATTTTAACGGGAATGAATTCGCCAAGGAAGCCATCAAATCTGGGGCGCTCTTTGCCATTGTGGATCAAAAAGAATTCGAAGACAAAGAAGGCGATATATATTATGTAGAAGACACCCTAAATGCTTTGCAAAAGCTGGCGCAATACCATCGACAACAATTGAAAATCCCCATCATCGCACTGACCGGAAGCAACGGTAAAACCACGACAAAAGAGCTCATAATCCAAGTCCTTTCCAAACGATACAATGTAGCGGCCACCAAAGGAAATCTAAACAACCACATCGGAGTGCCGCTAACCCTACTTTCAATCAATTCGACGCATGATATCGCGGTGGTTGAAATGGGCGCCAATCATTTATTGGAGATTGAATTTCTGAGTCAAATCACTCAGCCCGATTTTGGGTATATCACAAATTTCGGGAAAGCTCATTTGGAAGGATTCGGAGGAATTGAAGGGGTGATAAAAGGCAAGTCTGAACTCTATAATTACCTTCGGGAACATGCCAAAACCGTGTTTGTAAATTGCGACGATGAAAAGCAAGTAGAACTCACCGAAGAAATCCAAAAGAAAACTTTTGGAACGAGTACGGATGCAGACTATACTTTCGAATATTCCGAATCGCTCAACGGTCGTTGTCCCACCATCAACTATGAAAATACAGTTATCCAAAGTCAATTGGTAGGCGATTATAATTTGAGCAATGTAGCAGCTGCGATTGCCATCGGACTAACGTTTGAAGTTCCAATTGAAGACATCAAAGAAGCGATAGAAACCTATAAACCCGACAATAATCGTTCGCAAATTCTTTACAAAAATGAACAAGCATTTGTTTTGGACGCTTACAATGCCAATCCAAGCAGTATGGAAGCTGCCCTTTTGAACTTCAGCAAAATCGATGAGAACAAAGCGGTTTTATTGGGCGATATGTTTGAATTGGGCGAAACCTCACAAGAAGAACATCAAAAAATTGCTGAATTAGCTGTAAGCTTAGGCTTTTCGACCTTGGTGTTCATTGGAGAAAAATTCCATTCGATTTCCCTTCCCGAATCAGAATCACTACGCAAATTTACCAACCGCGAAGAAGCTTTAAAATATCTGAAGGAAAATCCCGTTAAAGAAAAACAAATCCTCATCAAAGGATCGCGTGGCATGGCATTGGAAAAATTACTCGATGTTTTCTTGGATTAAATAAATTAGTAATTTGGATTTACTAAACAAAAACAACTAATGAAAAAGTATGGAATGATTCTATCGGTTTTAACTTTGATCGGGCTTAGCCTCTCATTTTTGAAACCCGATTACTTGGAATGGTCAAAGGACAAAACTTTATCTTATGCAGACTTCAAAGCAAGTCCGCCCAAGAATTCCGGAGGACAAAGTGTAAAACTCACCACGGTCATTTCTTATCAGACACAACAACTCAAAGGACAAATCCCCAAGGTTACAATTTTAAATCTCGTGGATCGAAATGCCTCTTGGATCAAAGTTAAAAAGCCTGAAATCATAGAACTTCAACAAATCAAATTTGATTATTCGGAACTCTATGCTCGAAAAGCCCGAAAAGAAATGGAGACGATGAACAAAAAGGGCATCAAAGACAAGCAGAAATACATCGATGCGATTACCAAGATTTCACAAGCTTCCGAAAAGCGTCAGCGAAGAAATAATATTCTTTTGGACGACCAGCCTCATCTTATCAAAATCATGCAAAAGGACATTCGAGATTCCTTGAATCTTTATAAAAATTATGCAAAATAAAAAAAGCGGCTTTCGGCCGCTTTTCCATTTATCTTTGTAGGTTTCTATTAAAAATCATCGATGTCCATATCGGAATCGATATCCAAATCATCAAAAGAAGAATCACCTTCCTCCTCATCATCCATCAATTCATCTTCATCGAGGTTGATGATTTCCATGTTTCGTTTCGGTGCTTTCAATGGCATTGCCCCGAAGCGATATACGGTAAGGGGATAATTCAGAACTGCTTTTTTATCTTCAATGGAAATCACTTCAACGTAAAAAGCCCACATGTCCATATAATCATATACAAATAGCAACCTAGCTCCCACTTCAGGAAGGACTTCATGAATATGAAAATCCGCCATGGTTTCATCCTCATTGGTTTCATCCATACTTTCTAATGGAATTTCTTTCCCTTGACTCCATTCCTGATCGGAAAGATAAAAAGAAGCCAACTCCTCACCCTGAAGGCTAAATGCACTCATGATACCTTTGTACAATGTAAACAAAGTCTGTTTGTCACGGATTTCAATGTCCCGGAATACATTGTCTTTTGTGTCGAGAATAACACGAATCTTATAAATCACTTTCTTTTAATTTTGGGTTCAAATATAAATTTTTTCCGTATTCAATCATATACTTTCGAGCAGATTCGTAATTATTTTCAATTTCTCCTTCCAAAATCGCTTCTTTTATGGCGGATTTTATCAAACCAACTTCCTTACATGGCTGTAAATCAAATGTTTTCATAATCTCCTCTCCCGAAACCGGAGGCTGAAAATTTCTTACTCTGTCGCGTTCTTCAACTTCTTTGATTTTTTGCTCAACCAAAGAAAAATTCAGTTTAAATCTTCGCTGTTTTTTTTCGTTTTTTGTTGTGATATCTGCCTTACAAAGCTTTATCAAATCATCAAAATCATCGCCCGACTCAAACAACAACCTTCTCAATGCTGCGTCCGTAACATTTTCATCAATCAATGAAATCGGTCGCGAACTCAGTTTTACGATTTTCTGAACATATTTCAGAGGGTTACCAAGTGGCAATTTTTGTCTTTTGAATAATCTATATACCATCTTCGAACCTACAAATTCATGCGAATGAAATGTCCATCCCTGTTGTTTATCGTAGCGTTTGGTCGGGGCTTTTCCAATGTCATGAAGCAAAGCCGCCCAGCGCAACCAGATATTATCGGTATGCGGCGCAATATTGTCCACCACCTCCAAAGTATGGTAAAAATTATCCTTGTGCGTCTGCCCTTCCACCTCCTCAATTCCTTTCAAGGCGACCAATTCAGGCAAGATGAATTTCATCAAACCTGCATCGTCCAATAATTTCAAACCGACGGAAGGTTTCTCTGTCATCATGATTTTCTGGAATTCATCCATCACTCTTTCTTTGGAAACGATTTCAATGCGTTTGGCATTTTTAATGATGGAATGAAATGAATTGTCCTCAATTTCAAAATTCAATTGAGCCGCAAAACGAATGGCGCGCATCATTCGCAAAGGATCGTCTGAATAAGTCACATCGGGTGCCAATGGCGTCCGTATAATTTTCATTTCCAAATCCTTTAGTCCTTCAAAAGGATCCATCAGTCCACCATAATTCTCATTGAGCGAAATGGCAAGTGCATTGATGGTAAAATCACGTCGCTTTTGGTCATCCTCTAGGGTTCCGTCCTCCACAAAGGGCTTTCGGCTATCTTCCGAATAGCTCTCTCTTCGCGCTCCTACAAATTCAATCTCCACACCTTCCCAAGTAAAATTAGCCGTTCCGAAACGTTTGAAAACTGTTAGTTTCGAAGGATTATTCAATTTTGAATGAACTTTTTGCGCTAGTTCAATCCCACTTCCCACGGTCACGAAATCGATGTCTTTTCTGCCGCTTTTGTCTCTTTCCAATAAAAAATCACGCACAAAACCACCCACAACATAAGTTTCTTGATCCAACTCCAAAGCTGAATCGCAAACAATCTCAAATATTTTATGTTTCAGTGCAGATTTCAAATTCATAATGCAAAGGTAAAATTTCGTAGATACTGTAGAATAGTCAGGACAAAGTTTTGGAAATTTACAACCGTTTTAAATTATTCGCGAATGACTTTCACTTTTCCATCGGCCGATAATCGGATGATGGATGAACCTGAGAATTTTGGGACAAAGCTTTCGGCTTCCGGAAATATATAATCCACTCCTTTATTTATTTCTTCTGAAATTTCTGAAAATGAATTCGGCGTCGGTTCACCGGAAAGGTTTGCCGAAGTCGAAACCAAAGGAGAATTCAATTTGGAAATGAGCTTTTTGCAAAACAAATCATGGGTCAATCTGATGGCGATGGTATTGTCACTGGCAATCAATTCTTTGGGTAGATTTCGAGGATTATCATAAACGATGGTCATGGGTTTTTCGGACAAATCCATGAGATCCCAAGCTAAATCTGGGACGTCCACGATTTCTTGCAATCGACGGTTGGAATCCACCAAAATGATGAGGGATTTGGAGTCGGAACGTTTTTTTAATTCAAAAATCCGCCGGATTGCCTCCGGATTTCGGGCGTCGCAACCTATACCGAAAGTCGTATCGGTCGGATAAAGAAAAGTGGCGGTTTTTAGTTTATCGATATCAAAATTCATCTTTTTTTATTAATCATTTAAAACTTTTTTCACCCAAGTTCTGAGCGAATATTTTTCATAAATCTCTACAGGAATGGAAATATATTCTGTTTGGAAAAACTCATCGGGAATTTGAATGTTATTTTCATCAAACACAAAAATATTTTGTGGATTGTAAAAATCATAATTCCTAATCTCGGGGTTGTTGGTAATCAGCTTTTTCTCATTCCCCAAGGCTTCAAAAGGACGAAAGCTCAAACCTCTCTGATCATCCCGGTTGATATCCACTAAAATTTTGGCATCTTTAAAAAGCGGATAAATGGATTTCACATCGATTCTTTTTGGACAAATCGTGAAATTCTCAAGAGATTTTAATCGGTTGTTGACCAATCGAAAATGAAAGGAAATATTTTTCTCTTTCAGATATTTCGCAACGTTTTTTAGAGTTTCCAAACGATGGTCGAGCGAGCTAATATTGAAAACATAATATTTAAATTCTTTGCTTCGATAGGCTTCCGTCGGGATGAAATTCGTGAGAAACAAAAAATTGTTGTACTCACAATCCACAGGTTCATAGGAATAAATCTTATCGAAATAATTGATAACATTTCTTTGTCTTGGCATTTTTTTCAAACTATCAAAAAAGAAAGCGATGTATTCACGACTTATGCTTTTCAGAAAAATATGTGCTCTTTCTTCCAGGTACTGACCATGAATGATCAAAGTTTTATCAAACTTCTCATTCGATAAGTTTTTATTTAGATAATCATATCGAAAGTTTTTCTTTTCATTGGATCCAAAGATTTTTTTCACTCCCGAAAACACTTTGTGTGCGGTGTTTTTATAAGCATATACAAAAGGTGGTTTGTCATAGTAGAGGATATTGACTTCATGACCTTGCCTTTTCATTTCTTCCACTGCAAAATCCATGTAACCAAATATATAGCTTGAAATTATTAAAACTTTCATCTTCTTATTTTTAGTTTCTATAGGAATCCAAATAGGATTTGGCGGCATCGTCCCAGTTGAAACGAGCGGCTCTTTCTTTTAATTTGGTAATGTAAGTTTCTTTTTGTTTTTCAAATTCATTTAGTTTTTGGAACAAAGTTTCTTTCATATACTCGGCTTCGAAATTTTCCCAATAATAAGCAATCTCTCCTCCGATTTCCGGTAGAGAAGCAAGGTTGGAAAGGAAAACCGGTTTTCCGAACCGCATGGCTTCAATGGGCGGAAGTCCAAAGCCTTCTCCAATCGAAGGAAAAAGAAAAGCCGTAGAATTTTTCATGAAATATTGTTTCCCCTTTTCACTGACTCTTCCAGTCAGGAAAACTTGTTTTTCAAGTTTTAATTCAGTTATTAACGAGCGGATTTTATCGCCATAGGGTTTTTGGTTGGAACCGGAAATGATGAGATTGTATTCGGGAATTTCTTTCATCATTTGCACCAAAGATTCAAAATTTTTCTTGGGTAAAAAGTCTCCAATCGAATAAAAATAGGGTTTATCGACCGGAACTTCAGGCTGAAACCCACTGGTATCGAGCATTTCCGTAATTGGATTTCCATTGTAAATTATTCTTTCCGTCAAGTTTGGGACATTGAAATAAGCTTGGGTTTGATTTCTCGCATATTCAGAAATATACGTAATCTCATCGGCTCGATTGAGCTTTTCCAAGAATCTTTTATGTCTTTGTTTGTTTTTTGGGTCGTTGAGATTTTCGGCAAAATTCACATCGTGAATGGTCAGAATATACTTTGAAGGTTTGGAAAGGGGTTCGATACGAATGTTTTGATTCATGCAGTGCCAGACGTCATATTTCCCCAAAACTCCCCACCAGCTTTGGCGCTGAATAGGTGTATAACGATTGTATTTGAATTTATCTCCAAACTCTTTTTTGAAAGGCTTAATTTTTTTTAGGTTCAAGGTTAATTCCAAATCCAGAGGATGGATACGGGCAAAGGCTTTCATCAGTTCATAATTAAATATACCAAAACCCGATGCCAGATTTTTTGCGTTATGTGATTCTAAAAATACTTTCTTCATGGAATTTAGATAATTATTCAAATATAAGTTGTCCCGACTAAATTACTATCCTTATTTTTGCCAAAATCTTTTCAATGATTTTTGAAGTAAACCCTGATTTTAAACCTTTTCAACAGGAAATCCAAAAAGCTTTCCAAGACTTTGATCATTCCGGAGTGGATTTCATCCTGGGTGAAAGAAATCACATCAAAATCTTTGAAATCGGATCGCAGAAAGTCAACATCAAATCTTTTAAAATTCCTAACAAACTCAATCAGTTTGTATATAAGCACTTCCGGAAATCCAAAGCACGACGCTCTTTTGAGTTTGCCAATATTCTTTTGCAAAAAGGAATTGGAACACCTACACCGGTGGCTTTTCAAGAGAATTTCAATCCTTGGGGACTGGAAAAAAGCTTTTACGCAAGTCTTCATCAGGAATATGATTTGACTTATCGTGAATTGGTTGAAATTAAAAATTATCCGGAAGAAGAAATCATTCTACGTCAATTTACACGGTTTTGCTATAAAATGCATCAGGCCGGAATTGAGTTCAAAGACCATTCGCCTGGGAATACTTTGATTAAAAAAATCGATGAGAATCAATATGAATTTTTCCTTGTGGATTTAAATCGAATGAATTTCCATGAATCCATGGATTTGGAACTTCGGATGAAAAACCTTTGCCGACTTACACCCAAAGAAGAAATGGTGAAAATCATGGCGGATGAATACGCAATTCTTTCCAATGAAAATCCCGATGAGCTTTTTCAAATGCTTTGGAAATTTACTTCAAATTTTCAAACCAAATACCATCGAAAGCTCAAAACCAAACAAAAATTAAAATCAATTTTAAATAAGTGACAATGAAAACCCAATTCTCTTTATTATTACTTTTTTTATCTTTTACTCTTTTAGCTCAACTCAACCCAAGAACCAAATGGGGCGATGTATCCCAAGCCGAAATCGACTACAAAGAGGTTTCTTTTGAGCAAAATGCACCGGCGGTTATACTCTATGAAAAAGGAAAAACCGAGGTTACGAGATCTTTTCAAACCTATGCTTACCGACGCATAAAGATCTTAAATGAAAACGGAATCGAAGCTGCCAATCAAGAGATTATGTATTATGCTGACAAAGGATTGGAAAGCATTGGTTCATTAAAAGCCCAAACCATCAATTTCGAAAATGGAAAAAAAATCGTCCTTCCGGTCGATAAAAAAGAGATTTTTGATGTGAAGAAAAATGATTATTACAACACATTAAAATTCACATTCCCCGATGTAAAAGTCGGCTCCATCATCGAATTTGAATATACTTTGACCAATCAGAATTTATATCTAATCGACGCTTGGAGGTTTCAACATGATTTACCAACGCTGTACAGTTCCTACGAAATCGAAAATCGAAGCACATTGGATTATACTTCTTTGGCCATCGGTGATAAAATAGTTCAGTATTCACAAAACAATCCTAAAACCCAGAAATGGACTTTGACCAATCTGCCCGGTCACAACTCGATGAATTTTCTCTACAACAAAGAAGATATGGCCGAACGGATTGTTTTTCAATTGAGAGGTTATAGAAAAAGAGCTAATATAAGTTACGAAGCCGATCGTTATGAAAATGTATTGGCCAATTGGAAGGATTTAAATCAAGAAATGAACAATCATTTCAAAGCCTATCAAAACGAATCTTTTACCCGAGAAATTGCCAATAGTATCCCCAATGGAAGTTCCCAAAAAGAAACACTTGAAAATATTTATGATTATTTCAGAAAGAATTACCGATGGAATAATTTTTACAGCATTCAGGCAAGACAATCCAACCGTGATCTAGCAAAATCAAAGGTGGGAAACTCTACAGATTTGAATTTAATGTTGAATTCAATTCTCAATAACAAAGGATTTACCGTTGATTTGGTGTTGATTAGCACAAGAGATCATGGGAAAATCATCGCTTCTTATCCTTATTTGAATCAATTTAATGTCGTTCTTAACTTGGTTCATTTGGAGGATGGCACTCAATTTTTGATAGATGCTTCCGATATGCGGTATGATTTGGGCTATGCACCTTTGCGTGATTATAACCACTATGCATTGATTATAGATCCGCTAACGGAGCGCATGGTTTCTTTCCATCCTATGTTATCTGAATTTCAATCCACACAAAATTATGTATTTCGGGAGGGAAAATTCATTCAAACAAGAACCGATAAAGTAAATGGTTATTTCAAAGAATTCGAAACGAAATCGCCCTCAGGGCAATCGGTAAAGTCTCCTGTAGAAAATTCGCTTGATCTCCTTTTAAACGAAACCCGATACGATCAGAGAGATTCCGAAACCGATAATTTCCAGCTTCGACGCATCGTTTCTGAAAGTCCGGAAATAAATTCACCTCGTTTTATCGGAATCGAAAATCCTTTGAAAAACATTCTCAATTCTTTTCAGATGAGAGAAGCCAATCGAAACCGCGCCTTGGAATTTAATTTCCCGTTTCATTACAAAACAATTGTAATTCTGGACATTCCCGAAGGATACAATGTGGAAATCCCAGAAAATTTCAATACGCATCATCACATGATTAACAAAGAGTTTCAGTATTTACAAAATGCGGAAATAAAGGACGGAAAACTCCAAGTTCAGTATGATTTTTTCCTTGGAAAAGCCGTTTATGAAAAGAATTATCTGCAGATCAAATCATTCTTTGACAAATCGATTTCAAGTGCAAATCAAAATATTTTATTGAGAAAAAACTAAATATCAGCAACCATCAGATTGCAACCGCGAACGTCGGAATGGTCAAATCTTCCCAGAATTTCAAATGAGCCGTCGGGATAAGTTTTCCCCAAATCATCGGTCGCGATAAAACTGCAAGAATTTAGATTGGCTAAATCGATCAGATTGATTCCGCCCGTTTTTCCTTCGCCAAAAAAACTCAAAGGATCCTCGGTATCGCGAATCAGGACTTTCATCCAATTCGGTGTTTCAAACCGAGAATTTCCTTTGGAATAAGCCTGTGAAAGCAATTCGGTCATTCCGTATTCCGAGTGGATTTCTTTCACACCAAATCCTTTTTTCAGGATTGTATGCAATTCCTCGCGGGTTATTTCTTTTTTGCGGCCTTTCATGCCACCGGTTTCCATGAGGATTGTATTTTTCAATTCCAATTGATAATTCTCCACGAAATCCAGCAACGCAAAAGAAACTCCGATCAAAATCGCCTTTTGCCCTTGCTTGTCGTTTTGAATTAAATCCCGGTACAATTCTTCGTGATTGTAAAGATAAAATCCCCCACGACCCGATTTCTCAATCCAGAATTCGACCATATCGATCAGCGAAGAACCTTCCCTTTCCAAATAAGAAGGAAGCAATGCAAAAATGATGTAATCCTCTATTTCGCCATAAAAATGACGGAAACTTCTCTCCAAACTTTCTCGGTAAAAACTCAAGTCCGAAACCAAATGACGACTTGTTTGAATTCCGGTCGTTCCCGAACTTGTAAAAACCTTTTCAGTTGTTTGATTTCCTGAAATAATGGAATGCGATTTAAAAAAACGAATGGGCAAAAATGGAATTTCATCTACACTATGGATTTCGGCAGGATTTAGATTTAAAAATTGAATGAATTTTTTATAAACCTGATTTTCTTCTGCTTGAAACCGAAATACTTTCAAAGCCACTTCATTAAAATCCTTCTGATTTTGAATTGAGAAAATTTCTTCTTTGGAAATCATCTGCCAAAGGTAAGGCTATTCTTAAAAAAGATTAAACCGGCACCCCAAAACAATGTGCAAAGGAATCAATCTTTGGCGGAAATAAGTTTCGCTGATATTGTCCACAGTATATCTTTCTATGTGCTTTTGGTTCAGCAAATTATTCAGATTCAAATAAAAATGAATATTTGATTGAGCAGGTCGATAATTCAATTTGATATCCCAAAAACTAATGAGATTCTGATTCGTATTTCCATAATTTAAAATTTCAAAGCGGGATTCAATCCGGAATTTCGGACTGAAGGTGTAGTGAAGGTTCACATCAAAAAATTCGTTGCGATAATTGGCTTGAAATTGATTAGATTTAAATCGAATCCAATCCAGTTTATAATTCGCACGGAAATTTAATTTCCCAATCCATCCGGTTTTCCAAGAAATTTTCAGTCCGGTCGTTTCTTGCCGATTCTCTCGGAGATTCCCCTCGTTGATCCGATTACTAAATTCAGAAGCACCAAAAGAGCCTGTCAAACTCAGTCGGGATTTCAAAAACTGAAAAAATCGATAAATTTCAAGTTCTGAATGAAAGTAATAATTGTCCTTCATCAGAACATTTACTGTGTAATTAAATTCGGGTTGAATGATGGATTCCGTAGAAAAATATTCATCATTATAATTGAACATCGAAAAGATTTTAAAGCCTTTGTTGACATTCCCTTTTTCATAAGAAAGGTTGAGATTATGCGAAGACAGTGCGCTGAATTTCATATCATTGGCTCTAAAATCCCGGTCGCCCAAATAAATCAAATTTCGGTACAAATGATTTTCAGAAAGGGGCGAAATTCTCCTTTGATAGCCCAAAGAAAGATTCCCAAATCGCATCCTTTCATAACTGAGATTCACGCCCGGACTCATGTAGAAAATTGAAGTTTCATCGCTGATTCCAAGCTGATTCCATTGGGTTTCAAAATAATCCAAATCCAGTTGAAAGTCCAATTTCCAACGCCTTTTGAAAGGTTGGGTATATTTTATTTTGGAATAAAGATTCCAAATATTGAATTCTAAATCGTTATGAAATCCCTCTTGACTTGCCCAAACTTCTTGGTCGAAACTCTGCAATTGCGATTGAAAATGGTTCCGATTCCATTCCGAACCCAGCTGAATTTCTAAGTTTTGATCTTTTTTATAGTTTTTGAGATACGAAGTTTTAATGCCTAAAAAATTGGATTTATTTTCCAAGTTTTCTTGCACCATTTGAATGTTTTCATCCTGAAAATAATTCGCAAAAAAATCAGAAGACTCTGTAAATCCAAATTTTTGTCCGCTGTGAACAAATCGCCCAACAAACGCCAAAGCAGTAATGGAATCCAGTTTTTGAGTGAAATTTAGCTGATGATCCAATTTCACCAAATTTCCTTCGCCATTTTGTGGTGCATTCAATCCATTGAAAATAAATTGATTTTCATTTTGTTCTTTTTGGACATAAATTTTGTTTGTAAAATTGAGAGCTGAATTTTTAAATTGCTTATCCAACTCAAGTTTGGAAATCGAATTGTAGGAAACCAAATTCCAATGTTTGGACTCTTCGTTAGTGAAATTAGTTTCGTCAAAATCAAAAACCTGAATGTTTTCTACGTAGCGATTCCTTTCGGTTTTGTTAAAAATACTAAGGAAATGAACTTTAAAATCTTGGGGGAAATTTTGAATGAAATTAATCGCACCCAAATAATCATCGTTGAAATTATCACGATTGTCTTCCACCAAAAGTCCTATCGGATTGAGCCGTATGAGTGAAGTATTTTGCTGCAAAAGCTCGCCGACATTTTCCACATTTCGGCTATAAGTAGGTCGCAAAAGATATTCTACGCCTTTCATTTCTTCCAAACCCAAATTATTGTAATTGAAAAACAGGTAAAACTTTCGGTCTTGTTTAAAGTTCATCAAATTGAGTTTAATTTGGTGCATTTGTTCTACGTAGCTTGTAGAAGCCAGCTCAGCCGTACCGCTCCATTTTCCTTTTTCCTTTTCTTTCAGTTTTAAATTGATTACCTGAACGCCGCTTTTTTGAATTCCACCCAAAATTTGGTTTTTGGAATAATCCTGAATTATTTGAACCGATTCCACAGGTTGCGACGGCATATTTTGCGTCAAAATCTGATAACCTTCAGAAAACAAATCATCGCCTTCGACCAAAACAAAGGAAACATCGTCTCCATTGACTTTGATTCTACCAGTATTATCGACTTCTACACCGGGAATTTCTTTTAGCAAATCCTCTACGCTCAATTCAAAATTTTTGGCATAATCGGTTGCCAAATATTCGACAGTATCACGCTTGCCGGAAGGATTTCCCACAATGACCAATTGTTCTAAATCCACCGAATTTGACGTCATAAAAACAGTTCCCAGATCATATTCCGTTTGAGAAGGGTCGATGGAAATATCGGCATCCACATCGAAATAGCCCATTTTTCGAATACGGATTTGATAATCGCCGGGCTGGTTTAGTTTCAGCAGAAACAATCCTTCTTGATTGGAATTTCCAAAACTGGTGAGTTTTTCATTTTGAAAAACCGTAACGATGGCGTGCGGAATCGGGGTATAATCATCGGTAAGCACTTCGCCTTTCAATGAGAAGTTTTGGCTAAACAAGTGCTGAGCGAAAAAGAAAAACAAGAAAAAGCTTAGGTATTTTCTCAATTTATGCTGATTAGTTTTAGCATTTTATTCCCACTCAAATTCCACTTCCAATTGATCTTCCCGAATGTTTTCTTTGGGGATAGGAACGCCCCCTTCGGGCATATTTGCCAAGGCGGCACTATACGAGTTTTCCAAAAACCTTGTTTCTCCTACAATCACTTCCCGAAACGGCATTACCGTATATTTTTCCTCATCGAAAACTTGGGCTAAATTTTCCGGAAATTCTTCTTCCAGGTTCAGATGAATTCCCACCGCTTTTATGTGAAAATTTTTATCGCGTGCTTCCAACACCAATCCGGGTAAACCTTTGAGTTTCCAGGGACCTTCGCTGAAGGGTAGATCTGGCGCAAACCAAACTTCCCAACTTCTTCCTCTGAATTGGAGACTGGCTTTTTGAACTTTAAAGCCCAATATTTCTTTGAATTCCTCTTGAATTACCCAATTATGAGACAGAATTTCTTCATGCGAAAGCACCAACGAGATTTTATTTTTTTCTGAAAAATATTTCTTCTGAAATGTAAAACCTTGGGTATAATCAAATTTTAGAGGACTTGCTGTGATTTTTTGGTTTTTGAGAATTCCCTTCAAATCCGCAAATGCCCAATCCTTGTCCCAAGTGGTAGTTTCTCCGTTGAAAAAAGTAAAATAATAGGCAGATTCCTCATCAAAAACCAAGTGTTCCTGCACGCCAAACATGTACAAAGCCGGATCATCTGTTTCGTAAACGATATAGTTTAAGTTCTGTCCGTTTAAAAAACTAAAAAACAAAGCAAGGAATAGTATTTTGAATTTCCTCATGGGGTATAGTAATTTAGATAGTAGCGACAGGTACCTGTCGCTACTAAGATTAACAAAATTTAATTTTAAGGATCTAAACTCGTGTTAACATTGGATTTAACAACATTTATTATTAGACCACCGTTTTGCTCTCCACAATCCCCATTGTACCAATAGCTTGAGGAAGTACTATGGGAATACTCACCATTAACATAGTGCCTTACAATTGTTGTAATCGTACAACCAATTAGATCTTATTCTACTGCAGGAGTTTCATCCCAAGTGTTAGCGAAAGACCAACTATCTAACATGGCAAAGCCACATAGTAAAATAATTTTTCTCATGATTTAATTTTTTAGTGTTATATAAAAGAAAAGAATTGATTAAGTTGGCGCCATTATAAAAATTCAATTCATTTCAAACATAAACAAAAAATAAATAAAATCTAAATCCATAAGAGGTTAATTCACTATAAATGTACTAAATAGGACAAAGATTCTGAGAATAATTGAGCCAAGACCACTTATTTCCCCAAAGCTTTATTGGCCTGATACAAATGGTCGCCGATGAGTTCGTAGTTTTGGATCAATTCGGTATAATAAAGTGCGCTTCGAACCGAAAGCTTTTCGGATTCAATAGCTTTGAGCAATGCATCTTCGGCTTTGTCAAACTTTTTATCGATTGATTTTTCGATTTGTTTGGCTTCCAATAAATTGACTTTCCCATTGGTTTCATTGAGGTTTTGAACCAAATTCGTCGTTGCCAAAGAAAGTGATTCTTGGAGTTCCTGAAGAAGTTCGCGCAATCTTGGGGTAATAAAACTACTGCTTTTCCTTCTTTCTTTGTGGATCGAAGCAATTTTCAATGCCAAATCGCCGATGTTTTCTAAATGATGACAGATTTCAATGAGTTTATGGATATTGAGCGCCACTTCGCCTGTCATTTCATAATTATAAATTGAATTCAGATAATTTAAAATACTTTTTTCTAGATCATCACCTTCTTTTTCCAAGGTATAAATTCGATTTCTTAATTCTTTGAGTTTTTCGTCATCACTTTCCAGGATCATTCGCCCTAAATTATTGATAATCTGTCGGGTGATTCCTGCGAACTTTACGATTTCACGATTGGCTTCGTACACATACATTTTGGCCGTTGGCCCAAAAGGTCTCCCGATTAATTTGAGCGAAGTTTTTTGAGATCCACTCAGGTATTTTCGTTCTGCCCAGTCTGCAATTGGATTGAGAAAAGGAAGAATCAAAAGCGAAGAAATCACATTGAAAAATGTATGAAATGATACCAAAATGATTTCGTCATCTGCGGAAATCCATTTTTGAAAGACTTCGATAATCAGCGGAACGAAAAAGAAAAACAAAATCGCTCCAAAAAAATTCAAAAAGAAATGAAACCAAGCGGTAATTTTCGAAGCTTTATTTCCAACGGTAGAAGCAATCAGCGCTGCGGAAGTCGTACCGATATTGGCTCCCAAAACCATCATGGCTCCGTGTTCGAGGTTCAAACCTTTCGATACCAAAACCGCTGCCAGCAATATGAAAGCACTTGAGGAATGGAAAAGAAAGGTCACGACAATCCCAATGAGAACAAAGATAATCGAAGAGAAAAACGAAGAGCTTGTACCGTACCTTTCAATGTATTCTTGGAAAAATTCTTGATTAGAGAAATCAGGAAAAAATTGATTTAGAAAATAAAATCCGATGAAAATCAAGGCGAGTCCTATAAAAAAATTGGCCCATTCCTTTAATTTTTGATTTCGGAAAAAATAGAATGTAACCGCAATTGCAATAATCGGCAATGCGAAGGATTCAATGTGCCAAACCAAGCCCAAGCCGATGATCAGCCAGAGTTTAATTGTCGTTCCGACATTTGCTCCCACGATAATGGAAAAAGCCCTTCGCAAATTGAGAAGTCCGGCGTTTACGAAACTCAGTGTCAATACACTCACAATGGAGGAAGACTGAAGCGCAATCGTGAATAATTTCCCGGCAAAGGCGCCCGAATAAGGATTGCTCGTCATCCGGTTTAGGTAAGTTTGCAATTGACCTCCGGCAGAACGCTGTACGCCTTCACTCATCACCTTCATCCCATAGAGGAAAAGCGATACGGAGCCCAGAACGTTCAATACCAGCAGAAAGATTTGCATAATTCGGTTTAAGACTGCAAAATTACGCTGTTCTATGTAAATTGATTGTTAAGAATTTTATCTAAACCAACCTATTCCAAGCGTTTAGAAACTAAGAAAATCTTTTATTTAAAATACTTTTCGGCCTCTAAAACGGTTTCCGGTCGGCCGACATCGATCAGAGTTCCGCCGCTGTGATCAAAGCCCAATATTTTCTGCGTTTTCATTAATTCCATATACGTTTTCATGATAGAAAATTTACCCGAGTTTGGCATCCAATCAAAAATCTCAGGGTTTAAGATGTGAATTCCACTGAAGGCTTTTTCGGTTAAACTCTTATTGGAAGCGAGAATTTCTTCTCCCGTATTTAAATTCCTCCATCCTTTCAGTTCAAGGTTTTCTTCGAATAATAATTTTCTTGAGCTCACACGATCCGACACGGCAAGTGTCACCAAGGGCTGATTTTGACGATGAGACTCAATGAGCTTCTCCAAATTTAAATCCGTCAGAATATCTACATTCATGACGAGAAAGTCTTTGTCTCCTAATAAATTTCTTGCTTTCACCAGTCCTCCACCCGTTTCCAAAACTTCTTGGGATTCATCGGAGATTTCAATTTTCACTCCGAAATTTTCATTTACTTCAAGAAATTCCCGAATTTGATCGGCGAAATGATGCACATTGATCACCAATTCATTCACGCCAAAGGATTTTAAGTATTGGATATTTCTTTCCAAAACTGTTGTTCCATTTACCTTTACCAAAGCTTTGGGGTGATGGTCTGTGAAAGGACGAAGCCTTGTCCCCAATCCGGCTGCAAAAAGCATGGCTTTTGGGGGAGAAATTATTGTATTTGAATTCATTTAACTCAACTAAGTGAATTTATATTTATGGATCTTCCTTTAATACTAAAGATTTCAGACAAATTTAAAACATTTAAACCAAGCATTCTACGATTGGATATATTCATTTTTTTTATAATTTTAACACATCTCTAAAAAAAAAAAACATAATCAACTACCTTAGTTTCAGTTGATTTCTTTAGGAGCTTCCCAAATGCTCAAAAATTTCGCTAAATAAGTGAAATTAAATTTCAACGACGTATTTTGACGTTTCGGTTGCTTAAGTTTGAGGTAGATAAATTAAAAATTATGAGGTTTAAAATTACTATATCGCCCATTGTAAGTAGTTCAAAAACGATTCCTTTGAATTATCAGTATCCATTATCCGCTGCTATTTATCGTATCATTTCAAAAGGTGACGAGGAATATGCTAGCTTCTTACATGAAAAAGGGTACGGTAAGGGTTATAAATTTTTTACATTTTCGGATTTAAAATTCAAGTATAAAAGAGATGGAGACCGGATGCTACTTTTGGATCATAAGGTTGAATTCACGGTAAGTTTTCATCTTCCGGAAGCTTCTCGAACCTTTGTAGAGGGCTTGTTTAAATCTGAGAATATTGTGATTGCCGATAAGAATTCGAAGGTTGTTTTTCAGGTGCAATCTATAATTTCCTTGGAAAATCCTTTAAAGGAATTTTCCCCTCAGGAATTAATGGAAGTCATCGTAAAGCCAACTTCAGCAATCGTGACAGGAATTAAAAATGAAAGAGGTCATTACGATTATTTACTCCCCGATGATAAGGAGTTTTTATCGAGTTTAATTTATGGATGGCGGAATAAAATCAGAGATGCTTATGATTTGGAAACTGCCGAACAGGCGATCCTGAGTATAGAATTGGAATATTATCAAAATCCATTTCGTACGCGATTGATGCATATTAAATCCGACAGTCAAGCAGCGACAAAAATAAGAGGAAGCATAAATTATAAATTAAAATTACGCGCTGAGCGACGGTTCATCGAACTTTTATTGAACGCCGGATTAGGACTCTATTCTGCGCAAGGAATGGGCAGTTTGGAAGTGGTGGGAGTCAATAAGAATAAAAAAACGAAATATGAGAATATATTTGAGATTAACTAAAAATACAAAATTAGTTCCATTTAATTATCAAGAACTATTAACAGGTACTATCCATAAATGGATTGGAAGAAATAATGAAATTCATGGCGTGCCGAATAGGTATTCTTTTTCTTGGATTCAAAATACTCGTGCTAATAAAAATGGATTAAATCTTCTGAATGGAGCTCATTTTTTTATTAGTAGTAATGATGAATTTCTGATTAAAAGAATTATTAAAAGCATTTTGGATGATCCTGAGATGTTCAATGGAATAAGCGTTTATGATGTATTAATTAAAGAAACACCTAATTTCAATGCTACGGAATCTTTTTTAATGGCGAGTCCTGTATTATTAAAAGAAAGGGATGGTGACAAAACCAGACACGTAACATTTAACGATTCAGACTTCGAACAAGTTTTAACAGAAAATTTAAAAAGAAAATTAGAGTGGTCAGGAATTAATCCTACGGGAGTTGCGGTTAAGCTGAATCCTGAAACATTTTTTAGACAAACAAAGCTGGTTACATATAAAGGAGTTAAGAATAGGGTTTCGTTTGCTCCAATTATCATTGAAGGTGATCCAGAACAAATAGCCTTTGCATGGAATCAAGGATTAGGAAATTCAACAGGAATCGGTTTTGGTGCTTTAAAATAAAGAATTATGGAAAAATATTACGTAGTAAAATATTCGGGTCCTTTTGGTTTTATCAAGCCTTGGACTGCCGTTCGTGACAGCGAAACATTTTCTCAACAATTTTTAACTCCGAGTATCGTAGAGGGAATAGAAAAAAAGCTGTTTCCTGAGTTGTTGGAAGAAAAGGGAATTCAAAAAATAAAAAGACATAGATTGTCTTATTCTCAAATCAACCAACAGCAAGAAGTCATTCAAACCAGAGGTTGGAATTCAACAAGAAAGGGCAAACAAATTCTTTTTGATAGACCCACTGCAGTGTTAATTCGCGGAGTTCTGCTTGAACCGATTTTACATTTAGCTTTTTCAAATAGAGAAGATGCTGAAAAAGCTTTTGAACAACACATTTGTTTGTGTAGAAACGAAGATATTTTAATGCCAATTGAAATTATAGAAGTGTCAAAAGAAGATTTCGATAATGAAGAAATGTATAACGGTTACGAATTGATATTTGAGAAAAATGAGAATTCCTTTCAAGTTGGTTTTCATAGATTAACGAGTGAGCCTATGTATGGATGGTTAAAAATAATAGGTAACCCAATTAATAGTTTTTAGAATGAAAGAATTATATGCAAAATCAGGACCGGAGTGGACACTTCTTACAACTCACTTAAACCAAGTGGCAGTTGCTTCAAAAGTGTTTGCTAATTATTTGGGTCTTGATGAAAAAATTGCATTTAATGGTGCCATTCTTCACGATATTGGAAAGGCGCATCCTTTTTTTCAAGAAAGATTAAAAGGAAAAACGAATAGAAGGAACGTTTTTCGACACGAAATCTCTTCTTTGTTCTTTCTTTCAGCATTTCCAGAAGAACAACGAGATGCTTTGATTGAAATGGTTGTAGCACACCATAAATCAGTAAAAAAAGATATTGGAGAAAAAGGATTACTTGATTTAGAAGAAAATGATGAGTATGAAGATTTTCACTTGGGAAATTGGGAAGAATGGAGTTTAGATGCAATTGCGATTTTAAATGAATTGGGGATTTCGTGTCAGAAAATTTCAAAAAATGAGGCTTTAGATAATTTAGAGTATTGTATTGATTATTGTGAAAAAATAATTAAACAAAAAGGCTATTCAAAATGGCGAGGATTATTGATGGGAGCCGACCATTTTGCTTCTTCTTTAATTGACAAAACAGATAATCAAGTAGAAAGAATTTTCAAAACACCAAATTTAAGCTTTTACAATCGCCAACACGATTTGTTTCCACTGTCTCTAAAAAAGGCGGATTCTGACAAAAAGCATACGATTGTGGTAGCTTGTACTGGTGCAGGGAAGACGGATTATTTATTTAGAAGATGTAAAGGGCGTGTGTTTTACACACTTCCTTTCCAAGCTTCTATCAATGCAATGTTTAAGCGAGTAGGAAATGAATTGGAAAAGGATAATCCAGACATAGACATTCGGGTTTTACATTCAACTTCAATCATTGTAAAAAGAAAACAAAATGAAGAATTTTCCTTGCAAAACTTGATGGGTTCATCTATTAAAATTCTCACGCCTCATCAATTAGCATCCATTGCTTTAGGAATGAATGGTTATGAAGCCATGATTTTGGATATAAAAGGTTGTGATGTGATTTTAGATGAAGTTCATACCTATTCTGGAATATCACAAGCTTTGGTTTTGAAATTAATTGAAGTTTTAAAATCATTGGATTGTCGGATTCACATTGGAACTGCAACGATGCCAAGTATTTTGTATCAGAAAATTAAAAATATACTTGGTAATGATGTTTTAGAAGTTTCATTATCTGAAGAAGAATTAGAACAATTTAATAGACATATAATCCACAAAATAGACTCTTTTGAGTCTGCTCAAAAAGTTATTTTAGAAAATGTAGCTGAGCATAAAAAGGTTCTCATCGTGATGAATACGATAAAAGAAGCGCAACAAGCTTACCAACTTATCAAAGAACTCTTCCCAGATACTCCTTCTTTATTATTGCACAGTAAATTTAAAAGAGGAGATAGGAATTTAAAAGAAAAACAGCTTTTAGGTTTAGATGACTTTGGTAATCCAACTTTTGAATTTAACACAAGTAAAGAAGCCTGTATCGTAGTTTCTACGCAGATTGTAGAGGTGAGTTTAGATATCAGTTTTGATTTGATGATTACGGCAACAGCTCCTTTAGATGCAATGATTCAAAGATTTGGAAGAGTGAATAGAAAAAGGTCGAAAGAAACAATAGGGAAATATAAGGATATCTATGTGATTGCTCCACCTGAAACCGACAAAGACGCACGACCTTATGATTTGAATGTTTTGCGAAAATCATTTGAGGTTTTAGTTAATGGCGAAGTTTTAAGAGAGAAAGAATTGCAACAAAAGATTGATCAAGTTTATACGGAAATAGACTTTTTGAAAATCGAAGAACACAGTATTTTTAAGACTGAAACAGGTTTTCAATTAGGGAAATTAACGCATAGAAGTAAAGCCATCCTTTTTGAATTATTAAATATTGACAGTGTGAGTTGCATTACGGAGTCTGATGTTGAAAAGTATGAAAACGGAGATTTTGAAACGCGTTTGAATTTAGAAATGTCCGTTGCGTATTGGGTTGTGTCAAAGATGCAACAATCTGAAAAAGGAAATAGACCTTTTATTATTCCAGATAAGGCCTATGATTTTGAAATAGGATTGGATCAAAGTGAAATTAAACAAGAGAATTTTAATGTTTTAAATCAATTTTTATGATAACAACACTTGTAGGAAAAACATTTTTAAAAGCATATAACGAAAAGTACAGTAAAAATTATTCTGCCAAAGAGTTTTTTGAAAAAGTATATTTTGAATTATTTTTTAATCATCCAAAATATATGCAATGGGTGACGAATTCACCTTTTGTGCAAATGAAAAAAGGTCAAAAACCTCATCTGTTATCTTCTGATGAAAGGTTAGAGAAACTAGAAAATCTTTATTCAAAAGTTGAAGAAGAAGTGCCGGATGCCAGCTTTGCAATAGGCTTTCCAGCATCTGAAAGTAAAGATTTTGCAAGTACTTCAGGTCTCGTATCTGATATAGTGATTGAAACCGACGATGAAGATGTTTATTTATCTTGGATTGGTGGAGGACTTGGAATTGGTGTTGCAGGAGGGTTTAATCTTTTAATCAATGATCCTGAAATCACTTTAGCAACTTTTGAAGGTTGGCAGTATTATCGAAAGTACTTAAATGACCCAACTTTGGAAAAATTAAGAGGGAATCAGATAAACTCGTGGAACGGTCAGTGGTTGACATATAAATTTGGAAAGAATTATTCAACAGATTTTAATTTCTTCGATTTAGAACAAGAAAGAATATTTAAAGTGGATACTGCTTTAGCAGAAGTAAATACGGTTAACTGGTCTAATTTGTTTTTCAGCCTTTCCAATCAATTTCCTGAAAGGACTATGAACGCTTATGTCTATAGTTTCGGACAGACCAATAAAACAATTGGTTTTATTCCTATTTACCTCAAAGAAGGACGAAGATTAAAAGATATTTTTAAACAATTGTTCCACACTGAAAAGCCTTTTGAAACCAAAGAATTTCAATCCTTATTTGGAATGCACATCAAAAGAGCTTGTGAACTTGGAAGTATAGGTTTGCACGCACTTCGGCCAGATAGTTTAAAAAAATACATGGAAGAGAGTAGAAATATCCCATTCTCTAAAGACGAAGAAAAAAGAAAAGAACAAATATTAATTTATCAATCATATAAAACTTGGTTAATCGCTATGATATCAAAAAACAAAGAACAAATCACAGATTATACCTCCGAGTTGGCAAAGCTGATTCTAAGGTATAGAGGTATTGCGAAAGGTAATACCGGAAAGAATCTAATCGAAAAAGACTTGTTTGGGGCAAAATCCAAACGTGGATTTATTGAAGCATTGACAGAAATGATTTCTATTCTTGAAGGCTCCGATTTGGATGCATTAAAAAAATTAAAGGATGAAGTGCATTTAATGACCAATGAAGAATTCAGTTATTTCAGTACTTTATTAAAATTCGATTACGCATTTGAAGAAAAACAATCTTAACCTTTAAAAATTAATAATTATGAGCAATACAATTTATATCAGAACACTTAAAAGAGCAGAACACACAGTGTTTAATGTTTCAGATGGTCAAAAATACTATTATGACACACAGTTTAATCGTCGAATTCCATTTTCCAGTGGACAGCAAGTCAAACGGTCAATTATAGATTCTATTTCTGAACATTTAAATATTATTCCAAGTCCAACGACTTTTCTTTTTGATGTGACAAAACAAAAAGAATTAAAAGAAGGGGAAGTTTATGCGACATGCGACCCTTCATATCCAGATCAGTTATTTGGTGGTTGGATGAAAGCAGCCAAAGGCGGAAAAGAAAGAACATTAAAAAGAAGAAGTCCACTTTCTATTTCAGCAATGAGAGGACTTCATCCTTTATTGGCTGGATTAGATAATGACAACGCCTCCTTTGACAGAAGTGATCGCCCAAACAACATCGTAATTGTAAGAGATGAGCAGGGTAACGAGTTGTCAGAAGATGAAATTGTTCAATTCCTTGAAGGAAAAGATAGAAGCTTAAGTAGAAAATGGATTCCTAATCAAAGTCGTGCTTCTGGTCTTTTCGTATCTGATATAGCTATTGATTTACGTCGCTTGTTCTGTGTAAGTCTAAACACTTTTGAACCAGAAATGTCTGACGAAACCATTGAAAAATTGAAAAACGAAGGCTGGGTGGAGTCACAAAATGTATTTGGACCTTGCTTAGTTGCCCCTGAAAATTTAAGAAAGGAATGGGCTAAAGCTTTGTCTAAAGCTATTGTTAATTGGAAAATTACTTCCAACCAATCAAGAACATTTAGTTTGATGGATACTTTAGCGATCTCTATTAGCGATAATGCCAATTTAATTGCGGGCAGTATTCGCGCAAAACTATCGGAGGAAGATTCTGGAAAAGCACAGCCAATTATTGAAGAGAAAATGAATGGTGTTGAAACCTTCGTTTCCTTGCAAGCCAGCGGTTATATTCCTACAAAAACTGAAACTGTAGATGCAATTGAAAAAGCTGAGGAGGAATTATACAATAGAATTATAGCCTTTGACTTTGAAAATCAATTATAATTTAAGGAAACATAAGAAAGAACCTCCCTACAAGTCTACAAACCAGTAAACAGTGGAGATCTTATCCTGAAAATATTGAGCAATATTTAATAGTATTTTCATAAATTTACCATGAATTTTAGGAATTAAAATCCCGTTTTTCATGGATAGCAAAAAAATAATAAGGCAAATAAACACCCTATTTCAGGAATATTTAGATTTATTTCCAGTAACTGGAATCGTTGGACCAAGACAAGTAGGTAAAACAACATTGACAAAAGAAATGGCAAATAATCAGGAATTTCTTTATTTAGATATGGAACGCCAGGCAGACAGAGCAAAATTGTCGCAGGACGCAGCATACTTTTTGGCACAATTTAAAAATCAATGTGTGATTATAGATGAAATTCAATTCATGCCGGAATTGTTTAATGAATTAAGAGGCATAGTCGATAATGACAGAAGACCAGGGAGATTTATTATTCTTGGCTCTGCTTCTCCAGATTTGATCAGAGGTAGCTCGGAAACACTTGCAGGACGGATTGGTTATTTGGAACTGAGCCCCTTCAATTTGAATGAGGTAGAAGATTTAAAGAAATTATGGGTGCGTGGTGGTTTTCCAGATTCATACCTTGCTCCATCCGATAAAGCAAGTAAATTGTGGCGGAGAAATTTCATTCAAACCTATATTCAACGAGATCTCGGTTTATTAGGTTTGAACACGGATATAAAATTGATGGAGCGTTTTTGGCAATTACTTGCCTCGACACAGGGAGCTTTGTTAAATGCTCAACAATTTGGACGTGCCATAGATGTGGATCGAAAAACCATTACACATTATATCAACTTTTTGGAAGGCGCCTTTATCATTCGAATTTTACAGCCTTGGTATAAAAACCTCAAAAAGCGATTGGTAAAATCCCCGAAAGTTTACATTCGAGACACTGGTATCTTACACAGCTTGTTGGGATTGGATTCTTATGAATCAATTTTGAATCATATCATCGTTGGGAATTCTTGGGAAGGTTTTGTGATAGAGCAAATAATTAATAGCTATGAAGAAGAACGGCAATTTTGGTTCTACAGAACCCATCAGGGAGCCGAATGTGATTTGTTGATTGAAAAAAACGGAGAAGTGCTGGCAGCCATCGAAATAAAATTCGGTACAAGCCCGAGCGTCAGCAAAGGTTTTCATATTTCGATGGAAGACACTGGTGCAAAGCAAGGCTTCATTATAGGCAACGGAGAGGAAACTTATAAAATAGAAGAAAAAATAACAGTTACGAACTTAAATCATTTTGTGAAGGAGTTTATCCCTATGCTATAGATATTAGAACTAAGTATTTTCTAAAATTTAATTTATGTATATAAATGAACATCACTGGAACACATATCGCCTACCTTCACACTTGCCATCGAAAGCTTTGGCTGTTTGCTAATGGCATTCAGATGGAACACAACTCTGAAATTGTGGCCGAAGGAAAACTGATTGCTGAAACTACTTACTTGGATCGGGCAAGAAAATATACTGAGTTAGCCGTTGATGGTGTCAAAATAGATTTTTACGACGCCAAAAACAAAGTGGTTCACGAAGTCAAAAAATCCGACAAAGTCGAACAAGCCCATAAGGCACAAGTGATGTATTATTTGTACGTTTTGCACAAAAACGGTATTCACGAACCCACTGCTATTCTTGAATATCCACGATTAAAACAACGAGATCTTATCGATTGGGACGACGATTTTATCAGTCAAGGAAAAGAATGGGAAAAAAAAGCATTATCTATTATCCAATTGGAGAACTGTCCGGAATTAATTCAGAAAAGTATTTGCAAAAAATGCTCCTACTACGAACTCTGTTATGTTGTTGAACCATGAAAAAAACCTACTATTTATTCAATCCCGGCAGGATGAGCCGAAAAGACAACACCTTGAAATTTGTTCCAGTAGATGAACATGGGAAAGAAGGTCCGCCAAAATACATTCCGGTTCAAGGCGTTTCGGACTTGTATTGTTTCGGAGCATTGGATGCCAATTCCGCTTTGTACAATTTCCTTGGAAAAAATCAAATTGCCGTTCACTTTTTCGATTATTATGAACATTACACCGGTAGTTTTATGCCAAAGGAATATCTGCTTGCAGGAAAAATGCAGATTGAGCAAACCAAACATTATATGTCAAAAAGTAAGAGACTGATTGTGGCACAGAAATTTGTAGAAGGTGCAGCTTTCAATATCCTCAAAAACCTGAAATATTATCAATCTCGAGGCAAAGATGTACAAGCACATATCGACACCATAAACAGCTTCGCACAATCTATTCCCAACACAACGGCGATAGATCAACTCATGGGTATCGAGGGAAATATCCGACAAATTTATTATGATACTTTTGATGTCATTTTAAACGATTTTGCCATGAACGGCCGTAGCAAACAACCGCCCAAAAATGAAGTAAATGCATTGGTTTCATTCGGCAATATGATGTGTTACTCGCTTTGTTTGGGGCAAATCCATCACACCCAACTCAATCCTACCATCAGTTTTCTACACGAACCAGGATTTCGACGATATTCTTTAGCCTTGGATTTAGCCGAAATTTTTAAACCCATTTTGGTAGATCGTGTCATTTTCAAAGTGCTGAACAAAAGAGAAATTCAAGCCAAAGATTTTGATTTACAATTAAACAGTGTGGTTTTGAAGGATGCAGCTCGCAAAACATTTGTCCGTGCATTTGAAGAACGCTTGAACGAAACCATCAAACACCGCAGTCTGAAACGTAGTGTAAGCTACAAGCATTTGGTAAAATTAGAGTGCTATAAACTCACGAAACATTTATTGAATATGGAGGAGTATAAACCTTTCAAAGCTTGGTGGTAGGATGTATGTGATTTTAGTTTATGATATAGGCCAAAAACGTGTAGGTAAAATGCTGAAATTGTGCCGACAATACCTCAATTGGATACAAAACTCTGTGTTTGAAGGTGAGATTTCCGAAGTAAAATTAAAGGAGTTGCAACAAAAAGCTAAAAAGATAATGGACGTCGAACAAGATAGTTTAATTATCTTTAAAAGTAGAAATGAAAAATGGCTCGAAAAAGAGGTTGTAGGAAAGGAAAAAAACGAATTAGACACCTTTTTATAGTCGTCTTTGTGTGAGTTTATTGAATATTTTTTGTTCTTTGACATTTTGGAAAACATAAATCACTGAAAAAGAAAGATTTGTATAGTTGTCGATACCCAGCTAAAAATAGCCTATTGGACATCGACGACTTTTGAATAAGAAAATGTATCTTTACAAGCATTAAAGCCCAGTAAAATGGGCTTTTTAGTCGTCGAATCGACGGCTCTTAATCGTACCAAACTGGAATTGAAAAAATCAACCGGTTAGGGCTGTTTTTTCTACTGCAAATCTCTTAATCGTACCAAACTGGAATTGAAAACTCTGGAAGAAGCTGTAAGCGTAATTCCAACGCCAGCTCTTAATCGTACCAAACTGGAATTGAAAAGCAGAAGCTTATTAATTACTCAATTCAGTTAGAGCACTCTTAATCGTACCAAACTGGAATTGAAAATGGATTGGCGCGTGGCGGTGCGGCGAATGATGAGTCTCTTAATCGTACCAAACTGGAATTGAAAACAAGTCCGTTTAATGCTGTTTTGGCATTGTCAATACCTCTTAATCGTACCAAACTGGAATTGAAAAAATATTGAAGTAGCGGAAAGCCTGTATTTAATTGTCTCTTAATCGTACCAAACTGGAATTGAAAATTGCTTTCGGTAGTTGTTGCTTTGTTGTTTTCCTCTCTTAATCGTACCAAACTGGAATTGAAAATCATGAATCGAATTCTAACCCTGTTATCCGATACGCTCTTAATCGTACCAAACTGGAATTGAAAAAAAATATTACGTTAATGAAAAAATTAGTTTACATACTCTTAATCGTACCAAACTGGAATTGAAAAATCGAAGAGCGTACCGCAGACCAGCAGAAGCTTATTACTCTTAATCGTACCAAACTGGAATTGAAAACACGTAGATCCGGGCGGGTGGACAGACCCGGCAGTCTCTTAATCGTACCAAACTGGAATTGAAAATGTCTTTATGGAAAATTGGCGAAATTGATCATCGTTCTCTTAATCGTACCAAACTGGAATTGAAAAATAAAATTAATTCTTTATGAATACAAAAGATTTAGACTCTTAATCGTACCAAACTGGAATTGAAAAATTATTTTCACTTTCTTTTCCCTTGTTCCGCTTTCACTCTTAATCGTACCAAACTGGAATTGAAAATCTGATGTTATCGCTAAATGTTTTATGCCTAAATCCACTCTTAATCGTACCAAACTGGAATTGAAAATTGCTTATTTCGCAGTTCGTCCGCTAATCCATTGCTCTTAATCGTACCAAACTGGAATTGAAAATCGGAATTTCACCGTTCCGTTGGCACCAATGCAACTCTTAATCGTACCAAACTGGAATTGAAAAATAATATCAATAATCTTATATTGGTAGAAAAAGGTTGCTCTTAATCGTACCAAACTGGAATTGAAAAT
>JAAYKY010000053.1 GCA_012522185.1 Flavobacteriaceae bacterium
ACTACATTATTGACGATTCTTACAGGATGATCCGATGGAATTAACTCTTCTATGGAAGGTGGAAATAACCAGTTTTGAGATTGATTATATTCTTTAATTCTATAACTCATTGTGCTGATAATTAGATAGTTAAATATAGTTATTTTTGCATTAACATCCTAATTATCAACCTTTTATTTGCTGAAATTGAACAAAAAAACCGCCTCGGTTGTGAGACGGCTTCTTTTTTTGTAGCTTAAAACCTGACCTTAAATCCTCCGAGGAAATTAATTCCCGCTTGCGGATAATAATAAGGTCCTTCGTAATAAAATCCATTGCTTTCGTATTCCCGGTCAAATAAATTATTGATGAGCAAACTGAATTCAAGATTTTTGCCGAACCAATCGGGTGCGTAAGTCAAAATCAAATCGCTGAGAAAATATGCATCCAATTTTCCATCTTCTAATTCTGTGTTCGTCATAAATTGCTCCCCTACGTACTTATTCTGTAGATGAAGTGTCAGGGTTTGAATCGGTCGGAATTGAACGCCAAAAGCTCCAATCCAATTTGGTGAAAATGAAATCTCCGTATCACCGTAATTTACCAAAAACTCATTCCAATCTTCATCATAAGCGATTTCAGAATAATCTAAATGTTTATTTAAACTATAAGTCAAATTCCCAAAAACGCTCAACTTACTTGGGATAATGTTGTAATTCGCGCTTAATTCAATTCCAGTTCGGTAGCTTTCTCCGCTATTTGTTCTTTTGTATTCGCCTACATCATTGAGTTCACCGGTCGCAACCAATTGATCGATATAGTACATGAAAAAACCGTTGGCGGTAAGGCTCAATCTTCCGGATTTTTTATAACCCAATTCAAAATCATGCAATTTCTCCGGACGAGGAATTTCTGAATTGTCTATATAATCAGAACGATTGGGTTCGCGATGGGCCATTCCATAATAGAAATAGAGAACATCGCTCGGGGAAGCATAAAAGTTCAATCCAAGTTTGGGATTCAGGAAATGAAAGTCTCCCTCAAAAGGAAAAAAATCTTCGAATTCATTCTCGCCTCCGGCAACAGGAAGTCCTTTGTAATCCACAAATCGATACTGTAAATCACCAAATAACTCAAATCGGTTGAAACTCATAAGTGCTTTTGCATAAACCGATAAATCGGTTTTTTTGGAAGTGTTTCGGTAAAACTCCAAATCAGTAGTCGGGTTTTCGAAATCCTTTACCCAAATCACTTTTCCATAATGATCGTTTTTGTATTGACTTGCAGAAAGTCCGGTGAAAAATTTAAATCTTCCTAATTGCTGATTTTCCAAATTGAAATTCACTCCGTAGAAATGATTGTTCAGCCATTTTTGTCGAACCAAATCCGAATACTCCAATCCCGATTCGATTTTATATTCAATCAATTCCGCTGCTTGTTTGTAATTCTCATAAAAACCTTTGCCTCGTGTATAATAAAAAGTGGTATTGGATTTCCAAGCTCCTCCGTATTTCTGTTCCCATATCAAATGGTTGTGATGCTGCCGATAGTTATCCGTTTCATTGTCATAATAACCGATAATTTCCGTCCAGTCCTCATTGTAAATCGCTCCCGCTGAATTAAATCTACGGTTCTTGGCCATAGTTTCACTATCGATGCCATTCCAAGCCTGATAAGTTTTTTCCTTACCGAAAAAAGTCCAATAGCGGAAACTTGTTTTCTCGTTCACTTCGTATTTGGCATTCATTCCATATGAGAATAATTCACTCGAAGCCCGATCGATGTAACCATCTGATTTAATTAGAGAAGCATTTAAATCCACTCTAAGTTTTCCGTTCAAGATCTTTCCAGTTCCACCTTGTAAGCTATACTTTTGCGTTCCGAAACTTCCCCATGAATTAGCAGACTCCAAAAATGAAATTGATGAAGGATTGGAAGAATCGATGTTTACAATTGCTCCAAAAGCTCCCGTACCGGAGGAAGTAGTTCCTACTCCACGTTGAATCATGATTGAGCTGGCATTGGAAGCCAAATCCGGCATATTGACCCAAAAAACACCATGCGATTCCGCGTCGTTCAAGGTAACGCCATTCATGGTGATATTGATTTGTTCCTGCCCAATTCCTCGCACTCTCAGTGAAGAATACCCAATTCCGGTTCCGGCATCGCTGGTGGTTACAATTGAGGTAGCGTTTTGAAGCAAAGTCGGGATGTCTTGTCCTAGATTTTTTTGATTTAATTCGTTCTTTCCAATTCGTTCCGAAGTAAGAGGAAGTCGTTGGATGATTTCGACAAAGTCAAATTCAATAGCTGTACTGTCGGTTTGGATGGAGTCCTCTACTTGGCTAAATGCCATCGTTCCGCTCAAAAGAGCGCATAAAAAAATCCTACTTTTCATTATTTTTAATTTTAAATTAAATGAAAGGTGGATTTACCCTGTTGTTCGCTTTAATTCATGAAATCTCATCTGAATCTCCGGAAATTCAATGTTCAAAATCAATAAATTAAAGGGAAAAGTTTTGCAACTTCCCTTGGCAGCATTACCTGCCCAGGTTCTTTGGGTATAATCTCAGCCCATTCGCCACAGCGAATAAGCACCCCTTTCTGGTTTGAAATGCAAATATAAGGACTTTCTCTTAGAGTTTAATGGCTTTGGCTCCAAATTGCGTATTGATGCTCATCTCTCGAGTCAAATCTGGATTTTTCTGAGCATCTACAGGTATTTCCGCTTCCAGAAGTGTAATGGGAAAAGGAATTTCAATCTGATTATAACCCGTCGGAATGGGCGTCAAAATGAGTTTACTGCCACTGACATCCACTGGGAAAAATCCCTCCGGATAAGAGCTATCCGTATTGCTTGGAAGTTGGAGGAAATCCTCGCCTGGGAAATCCGGGATATTCGAAGCGAAAGCAGAGGGTATAAACATCCTTGAATTATCAGCAATCGTATCATTGTCAATGACTCCGATGTTGAGGTTGTAATCCAGATTATTAACGGTTTTGATTAACCAAGCTTGGTATTTTATATCGCCATACTCCAGTTGCAAAGTAGTCTCTGCAAGGTTGCCAACTCCTTTAAAAAACCAGACGCCGTTGACACCGTATTCGTTTTGATTGGCTTCAGGAACCGATGCATTTTGAACTGTGTAAGCAGCCGATATCCTTTTTGCGAGTGTGCTTACACCGTTTGATAGTTCTGTGTCGCTCTTGAGATTGGCTGTGTTTCCGTCAAAATTACCTGCGAGCAAAACATAATTGGATGGAGCAGGAGAGCCGCTTGATTCTACCGTCAGGGCAAAAGATTGAGCTGCATTTAAATCATTTACTTCGATTTCGCTAAACCTTGCCCGATTGTTTAGAAGGGAATCATTGGTAATTCTACCTACCGAAACATAATAGCCGTCCACCAAAAGCCAGCCTTCGTAGAAATAGTTTTCTGGCAAAAGAGGCAGATTGAATTCAGTTAGTTCCATTTTTCCCGTTTCGTCAAGCAAATCGGTTTCGGTACAACTGAATATAAACGCGGTTAAACTCAGAAAAGCGAGAATTTTTTTCATTGTGATGATTTAATTCTTCAAAAATAAAAAATCTCTCCCAAGTTCGTTTGAAAGAGATTGATAAATACTGTTAATTAATTTTTTAAATTACTCGTGTCCAAGTTTGGGTTCTTCCGAGTAGGGATACGCCCAAATAGCCGCGAACTTCTAAGGTATTCTGATCTTTTAAGCGAATCAGGCATTTGTATTGCTTGCCGCTGTTGGGATCAAGGATGTGACCTCCGGTCCATTCCTCTCCTTTTTTCTCCAATCCCCAAAGAATGGTCATTCCTTTGATGGGTTTGTTTTTATTGTCTCCTTCGCATTCGGTGCATTTCGCATCTTCTTTTCCGGGAGTTAGGATTTTAGCTACATCGCCTTGAAGTTTTCCGCTCGTAGTTTCGTAAATTTTCACATGCGATTTTTCTTTTCCTGTTTTGTCGTCAACAGTTTTCCAAGTTCCGATAGGTGATTGGGCTTGAGCCATGATTCCAATCATCAGAATCAAAAAGCCAGTTAGTACATTTTTCATATTCAACAGTGTTTGATAACTCTAAATTAGAATTAATTTTTGAATTATCCCATTATTTAATTTATTGGTTCTCAATTTTTCATTCAAAACTGAGAAAAGCACTCTCCACATGATTGATTTTCCAATCTTCTTCCGTTCGGATGACTTCGATGATATCAAATCGGGCTTCTATTTCAATTTCATTAGAAACTATATAGTGATCTGCAGCTGTGAAAATTAGTTTCCTTTTGGCTTTCGTGACCGCTTCGTGGGGTTCGCTGATGGCATCATAGTTTCGGGCTTTCACTTCCACAATCACGAGTTCGTTTTTATTTAAATCCTCAGCGATGATGTCGATTTCAGCTTTGAGGAAACGCCAGTTTCTTTTCAGGATTTTATAATTTTTATTCTCCAGAAATTTTGCAGCTCTCGTTTCGGCTTCTTTCCCAAATTCAATATGCTTTGCCATTTTATTGTGTTCCAAATAAACGGTCACCGGCGTCACCCAATCCGGGAACGATGTAACCTAATTCGTTTAACTTTTCATCCATAGCGGCGAGGTAAATTGGGATTTCAGGGTAATGCTTATGAAGAAATTCAACGCCCTCCGGGCAGCCAACCAAAGAGGCAAACCGAATGGATTTTACATTGTATTTCTTTAAAATATCAATTGCCTTTACAGCCGAACCACCGGTGGCGAGCATCGGGTCGAGGATGATAATGTCCCGGTTTTCCATGTGCGAGGGCAGTTTGCATAAATATTCCACAGGTTGTAAAGTATCGTGATCGCGGTAAATGCCGATGTGGCCCGTCTTGGCATTGGGGATAAGGTTTTGAATTCCTTCGACCATTCCTAAACCTGCTCGGAGAATCGGCACCAAAACCAAATCTTCGCCTTTGATACGGTGTCCCATCGTTTTACCTACTGGAGTTTCAATTTCAAATTCTTCTGTTTCTAGATCACGTGTCAGTTCATAGCACATGAGTGAAGCAATTTCACTGACCAATTCCTTAAACATCTTTGTGGGCGTTTCTTTTTTTCTTATTTGCGTCATTTTGGAGCGGATCAGCGGGTGATCCATTATATGTACATTTTTCATTTAAATGAATTTTAAATTTACTTTGTCTTCGGAAATAATTAGTTCAACTTCGCTGCCCATAATTAGCGCACGGTTGTCGCCAATGTGCCCTGCCGGAAATCGATAGCAGGTCGGGATTTCATAGTTCTGAGTAAGTTCTTGAATGATTTGATAGCTCATGGAATCATATTCCGAATGGAATTCCGGGTTTTCGGACTCTTTGTCCATTCGGGTGAAACTACCAAGAATAAGTCCTTTGATTTTGCTCAATAATCCGGAGCGCTTCAGACTCATTAACATCCGGTCGAGGTGGTACCAGTTTTCATTCCAGTCTTCAATGAAAAGAATTAGGTTTTCGCCCTGAATGGAAGAGATACTTCCGTTTAGACTATAAATGATGGATAAATTTCCGCCGACTAATTTTCCTCTTGATTTCCCGATTTTGTTGAATCTATGAGCAGGGATTTCGTACCGAAGTTCTTCACCGAAAAGGGCTTGTTTCAAAGAATTAAAACTTTCTTCATTGTATTTTAAATTCAATTTTTTCAGTGTTACTGCATGAAGCGTGGCGATGTCCCAATTGTTTAAATGATTGTGAAAAACGGTGATGTCTGAATAGCCGATGATCCATTTGGGTTTTTGTAGAAATTTTTCCCAATCAAGTAAATCCGGCAGATGCACAGCGCCGTAGCCACCCCTTGCACACCAAATTGCTTTGAATTCTTCTTCGTCAACTGCGTTTTGGAAGTCTTCTTTTCTTTGTTGAATGCTTCCTGCAAAATGATAACCTCTGTTAAAATCCTCAAAAAGGTGACGCCCCAGAACCGGAACTAATCCAAGTGAAATCAGAAAATCGATGCTTTCTTCTAATTCCTCTTTGAAGACTCGCCCTGATGGAGCAAGGATTGCTATTTTATCTCCTTTTTGTAAAAACTCAGGTTTCAATTTCAAATTTTGATTAAAAGTATAAAAAGCAAATTTAACATCAATCAAATTCTAAAGCCAATTTCTTACATTTGTTTTTAATGAAAACACAGACGATAGAAGAACTTGCCGAAGGAATTCTGAGTGGCGATCGGGTTTTGCTTAGCAAAAGTATTACACTTGCCGAGAGTTCCTTGCCGGAACATCAGAAACAAGCCCATTTGTTGATTCAGAGACTGATGCCTCATACTGGGAAATCCAAAAGAATAGCGATTACCGGTGTTCCGGGAGTTGGGAAAAGTACATTCATAGAAGGATTTGGGGGTTTGTTGACAGAGAAAGGATTGAAGGTTGCGGTTTTGGCCATTGACCCGAGTAGTACTTTGTCGGGTGGGAGTATTCTGGGCGATAAAACCCGAATGGAAGACTTAGCTCGAAATCCGAATGCCTACATACGGCCATCGGCGACGGGTGGGTATTTGGGCGGAATTGCCTCAAGGACCTATGAAGCGATGCTTTTGTGTGAGGCAGCTGGATTTGATGTGGTTTTGATTGAAACAGTTGGAGTAGGGCAGTCTGAGACTTTGGTTCATGATATGACGGACTTGTTTTTGTTTCTTCAAATTCCAGGAGCAGGAGATGATTTGCAGGGAATAAAAAGGGGAATTATGGAAATGTCGGATTTGATTTTCATTAATAAAGTTGATGATTTTGGATTGGAGAAAGCAAAGGAAGTCAAAGTAACTTTGGCACGTTCTTTACAGTTTTTGCCTCAGAAAGATTCGGGTTGGAAACGAAAAGTATTGATGGGATCAGGTTTGTCTGGGAAAGGTTTGGAAGAAGTTTGGGAGGTGATTACTCAGTTTTATGAGAACTCCATAAAAGGTGGGTTTTTAGATCAAAAACGAAGTCAGCAACACCGATTAAGAATCAGTGAGTACATCAAAGAGCAAGTGGTAAACCATGCAATGTATTTGTATAAAAAAGAGGAGGATGAACTTCATTCGATAGAAGATAATCCTTATTTGATTGCCCGTGAATGGGTTCGAGAAAATTTAGGAATTAATCAATAATTCTTTTTGCGTAGAGGTATCTTTTGGACCAATATGAATTACTCAAAGGGGTAACGGTTACGCCTTGTGATGTGGAAGCGTGGATGAACTCTACATCTCCTTCGTCCGAAACATTATGAACAATTCCTACATGCGAAACCCTGCTTCCTCCGTTGGTGGCAAAGAATAATAAATCGCCTGCTCTTAGTTCTTCGGTGGAAACCAATCTACCTTCTTTGGCTTGGGCGGCTGAAACTCTTGGAAGTTCGTGATTGAATAACTGAAAAACACTTTGCACGAAAGCCGAGCAATCAATCCCTCTTCGGGTGGTTCCTCCGTATCGATAAGGAACTCCTAAATAGGTTTCAGCTTCTGATAAGATCTGAGTTACAAAAGAATTCATGGCCATCATATGGATATTGTTTAATTCTTCGATGGCTGACTTTTCAGGTTGAATTCTTACAGATTTAACTTCTTCGGATTTGTTTTCGGCGAATAATTTTTTGTTGATGATGGAACTTTGTGCGTAGTATGAGCGTTCCAAGGGTACATAACTTGAGTTGGATTGAGTCGTGGAGATAAGGCTCCCACATGATGTTGCTAAAACTGAAAAAGTTACAATTATTAGTAAATTGACTCCCCGCATTTTTTTTCCGCTCTTTTTGTTCTGTTTTTCCAAACGCAAATCTAATCGGAATAGTGAGTCAATTTAAATTTTAGCGTAGAATTTATGAAAAGATTAACTTATGTTAAAATTCGTTAACAATTCATTAGAAAAAACTGCCGACAATGAGTCGGCAGCCTTTGGGTTTAACATGGTGTATTGGTTAGGAAATTTGCTAAACCATTTTCATAGGTCAAGTGGTTTGAAAATTTAAGTTGGTTAGTTTTTAAGTTGGAAAGGTTAGTTAGAATCTTTGTTCAGGTTTTTCGAGTATTCGAACCTGAGTATTGGTTATTTTTTTGATTGGATAAACTATTTTATCATTTTCTGTTTTTAAGACCAGACAGATATTATCGATGGATTCGATGATTCCCGTTTGGTCGTCGATTTGGATTTTCATTCCGATTTCAAGGTTTTTCTTAGTATAAAATCCTAAGATAAGTCGGTAAACTATGTCTCTGGATCCCAATCCAATTGCGAGAGTTATAGCGATTAGAGCGGCTCCGATGATATAGGTTAGATTGTCTGAGATTATTTCTGTGTTGACTCCAATCTGATTTAATGCGGTGATGGAAACAAAAACGAAAATCAAATAAAAAACGACGGAGCTGATTGCCTTTGCGCCTCCTGCGTCAATGGATTTGATAAGGCTATTAATCATCTTCTTTACTTGTGAGGCAAGGTAAACCCCAAATACAAAAATCAGAACGCCAATCAAAAATTTGGGGAGGTATTCGAGTAATTTTCCGATTTGAACTGAGACAATGGTCAGTTTCAGAAAGTCTGCTCCTACAATCAGAATGATGAGAATGAGTATAAACTTCACCAATCCGGTAATGATGTTGCTCAGATTGATTTTTATATTAGAGCCATGAAGTACATCTGCTTGATTGAGCATATGGTTGAGTTTCTCAATTTTTGAAACTTTGAGAAGTCGTTTGACAATCCACATGACGATTGTATAGAGAAGAAAAGCAGTGATTATGAATGCAATTCCTTTCAGTATTTGAGGTAGAGCCCTTAACATATCAGCATAAAAATTTTCAATCAGATTAAAGGGTAATTCCATAGTTATTCGTTATTTATGTTGTTGTTATCGTTTTTCTTTTTTTCAGTAGCATTGAGCAAATCAATGATGGAAGATGGGTACTTAATGGTAACCAGATCTGCTAAATCCAAAGACAATTTAATTAGCCTAATGTCTCCCATAACCCGCTCCCGGATGATGTCCGGAACTTGTTGGTTTTCAATAATAGATTTAAACGGATTTTGCATGGTGTTACAAGTTATTATAAATTTTAATTAAACTGGATTTGGCTCTGTTAAGCCTCATTTTAACAGCGCTTTCTCCAATTTCATGAAGATTAGCAATCTCTTTAATGCTTAAGTCGTCTTGGTATTTCATTAATAACAAGGCCTTGTCTTTAGGTGAAATCAGTTGAAGCGATTGGTTTAACTTCTCTGCTTTCATCTCTAGGATCTGTTCGTCGGCAATTTCGTCAATTATCTCATCTTCAATCTCATCTGGAACTGAATATGTATTCTTATTTCCTTTGATTTCTCGATTCAAATGATTTATACAATGGTTGTATGTAAACGCATACATCCAGGTCGAAAATTTTGACTCCCCTTTAAATGTTTTCAGCTTGACAAAGAGCTTCACAAAAATATCATGGGTCAAATCTTGTGCTTCTTCTTTCGAGGAAAGAAATCCCAGACATTTATTATAAACAACCGAGGCATAGCGGTCATACAGAAAGCCAAATAAATGGGTGTCATTTGACTTGGTTATTTTCTGTACGAGTTCCTCATCACTAATTGTATTTTCTGTGTTTTGGAACGCCATCGTTTTGCTTTCATTTATTAGGACACAAGGATTCAGAAAAAGTCACATAAAAATTCAATAATTTTTTCAGAAAATCTAAAGATTAAATATAATCATTTATAAATCAAGTTTTTAAGATGTAAGGTATTTTGGTGAAAAGAATAAAAAAATGTTCCGTCTTTTGGGGAAACGGAACATTTTGATGTGTTTTGTTCTAAATTTATTGAGGGATTTTGTACAAAATTGCATTGATGTTCATGCCAGCACCCACCGATCCAAGTACGATATTGTCACCTGGATGAAACTCATGATTGTTCAGTTCTTTTCTTGCAATCAAATCATACATCGTCGGAACAGTTGCCACTGAGGAGTTTCCGAATTTTTGAACCGTCATAGGCGCTACATTTTCCGGGATTTCCAAGATATCGTATAATTTGTACAAACGTTCGATCATGGCGTGATCCATTTTGGCATTGGCCTGATGAAGTAATACTTTCTGAATGTCTTCAATGTTCATCCCAGAATTGTCGATAACTCTTTTGATTAAAGCCGGGACTTTTCTCAAAGCATATTCATATACCTTACGGCCTCTCATCTTGATGTTTACTTTGGAACCATCGTATTCTTCTTTCAGAGAAACGTCATTTAAAAGATAGCCCATTTCATCTAAGCTATCAGAAATCGTATCGTAGGAAATGATGCCTTCTTTTTTGTCAGATTCTCTCGCTTCCAGGACTACCGCACCGGCTCCATCTGCAAAAATCATAGCGGTTCGATCGTGTGGATCCACAGCTCTGGAAAGAGTGTCTGCACCGATGACCAATGTTTTTTTGGCGGTTCCTGATAGGAAGAGATGGTGCGAAAGAATGACGCCTTCAATCCAGCCGGGACATCCAAAAAGCATATCAAATGGACGACAGCGATTGTTTTTGATTCCAAGTTTGTGTTTTACCCTTGTGGCAATCGAAGGCATATTGTCCACTTGACGATAAACTGGGTCGATGTCTCCGTAATTATTGGCCACGATTACATAATCCAGTTCTTCTTTGTCAATTCCGGCATCTTCAATTGCTCGCAAAGCAGCATAGACCGCCAAATCGGAAGTGAAATCAGAAGGTTCTGCGTAACGCCTTTCCTCGATTTCTGTGATTTCCTGAAATTTTTGAATGATTTCCGAAACAGGCTTTTCAATGAAAATCCCTTGTTCATCATAGAATTCATAATGAAGGAAATCCTGGTTTTTAACTATTTTTTTCGGAAGAAAGTGTCCCGAACCGGTAATTATAGTATTTAGCATTTCTGGATTATTGTAAATTGAACCTACAAATTTATGAAATATTAATATGAAGAATTGGAAAAACTTAGTTAAACAGCTTATTCCATAATCTTTCGTGTGATGAAATCTTTTTCCAGTGTCCAGTTGCGGGCGGGCGAATATTCTCTTCCGTAATAAATAATCTGCAAATGTAATTTGTTCCAAAGTACTTTTGGAAATAGCCGTTTTGCGTCTTTCTCGGTTTGAATGACTGATTTTCCATTGCTTAATTTCCATCGGTGCATCAGTCGGTGAATGTGTGTGTCCACTGGGAAAGCCGGATGTCCAAAGGCTTGCGCCATCACTACCGAAGCGGTTTTGTGTCCTACGCCCGGTAATTCTTCGAGTTCTTCGAAAGTCGAAGGCACGACGCCATCGTGTTTTTCGACCAGAATTTCGGATAGTCGTTTGATGTTTTTGGCTTTCGTATTGGCCAATCCAATTTGCCGGATTAATTCTTTGATTTCATCTACTTCCAAGAGGCTCATAGCTTTGGCATTGGATGCGCGAGCGAATAAATCGGGTGTGATTTCGTTTACTTTTTTGTCGGTGGATTGTGCCGATAGCAAGACGGCGATTAGTAAAGTGAACTCATCGGTATGGTCCAGCGGGATAGGTGGGTTTGGGTATAATTTCTCGAGTTCCTGAACTACAAATTCAGCACGTTCTTTTTTATTCATTCTTCTAAATTAAAAACTTTGTCAAAGTGCGGGACTTTGACAAAGTTGATTTAATATAAATTGATTTTTAGCTGTTCAGGATTTCGTTTATATCCTCGAAACCCCCACCGTTAAAAACCTCTTCAATTCCATTTTCTTTTAGAAAGTTCAAAGTGGAAGAAGCGCGTCCTCCGCTTCGGCAAAAGATGACCAATGGTTTGGGCATTTCTTTGATTTCTTCAAGTTTATCGGGAATTTCTCCCATCGGGATATTTATCGCTTGCTGTACGTTTCCATCCACTTCAAGCTCATAGGGTTCACGAATGTCAATAAGTGTTGCATTCGGGTTTTTTATAGCATCTACTGTTGTCATTTTTATAAATTTTCTAAAAAACAGCCATCTAAATAAATTCGGGATAATCATCCTTACCAAATTAGGATTCGCTCTTTTGGTTCCTTATACATTTTATCGCCTTCTTTCACATCAAAAGCTTTGTAAAATCCTTCGATGTTTTCCAGTGGGCCAATGGCGCGGAAATAACCTGGTGAGTGCGGATCTGTTTTTACTTGATTAATCAAGGCAGCTTCTGTTGATTTGGTTCTCCAGATGGTTGCCCATGAAATAAAAAGTCTTTGTTCTTGTGTAAAACCATCGATTAATCCAGGATTTCCTTTGTCTTTCAAATACATCAAAAGCGCATCATAAGCCACGTTGAGTCCACCCAAATCTCCAATGTTTTCTCCCAGGGTATATTCGCCGTTTACAAAAGTTCCTGGAACGGGTTCGTACTGACTGTATTGGTCAGCAAGTGCTTTTCCTGCAGCTTTGAATTTGGCATGATCTTCTTCTGTCCACCAATTGACCAAATTTCCGTCTCCGTCATATTGCGAGCCACTGTCGTCAAATCCGTGTGAAACTTCATGTCCGATTACCGCTCCAATTCCTCCGAAATTCACAGCAGCATCAGCGCGATAATCATAGAAAGGATATTGTAAAATTGCAGCTGGGAAAACAATTTCATTATTGGCCGAATTAAAATAAGCGTTCACGGTTTGTGGCGACATCCCCCATTCGGTTCTGTCCACCGGTTTACCAATTTTATTGAACATATAATCATATCGCCATTTTCTTAAATTCATTTGATTTTTAAACAATGCACCATCCTCATTGTGCGAAACAATTTCAAGATTTGAATAATCTCTCCATTTGTCTGGATAGCCGATTTTAACTGTAAACTTGCTTAGTTTTTCAAGCGCTTTTACTTTTGTGTCCGGTGACATCCATTCCAAATCATTGATGTGAACTTCAAACGAGCGAAATAAATAATCAATCATTTCCTGTGCGCTTTCTTTGGCTTCTGGTGGGAAATTATCTTTCACATAAAGTTTACCCAATAATTCTCCGACTCCTCCATTTACATATTCCAAGCCTCTTTTATCCAGTGCTCTTTGTTCCTCCTGACCTCTCAATTGACGGCCATAAAAATCAAAACTCAATTCGTCCAACTCCCGTGTCAATAAATTCGTAGAACCATTGATTAGATGAAACTTCATGTATTCCTTGATAACCGGAAGGTTTTTATTGGTCAAAAGTTGATCAAGTTCTTGGTAATATTTTAATTCTCCAATGATGACAGAGTCGGTTTTGACACCTGCCTGCGATAAGAAATTAGCTAGATCAATGTTTTTCGTAAGTTTTTTTAGGTCTTTAACTGCATAGGGATTGAAACGAAGTTTTGCATCGCGAATTTGTTCTACTGTCAACATTCTCGAAGCGATTTCTTTTTCAAAACCTACGATTTTAGGGCCTTTTAAATCCCGAGTTCTTTCCCCCGTATGGGAATAGATTTTATTGATATAATCCGAATATTTTAGAAGGGTTTGTTCATTGGTTTCGCTTTCTTTTTGGTAATACGCACGCCCCAGTCCCAAATCTGCACTTCCCAAGTAAATAGCGTTTTCGCTACTGTTTTTCATGTGTGAGCGAACGAAAAAACCATAAAAAGGATTCAACCCCAAGGGTGAAACTTCGTTCAGATAATTTTCTAAATCTTTAATGGATTTTAAGTTGTCAATTCGATCCAGGTAAGGTTGGATAGGTTTTAACCCGGCTTTGTCTCTCGCATCGAAGTCAATGAAAGATTGATATAAATCGCTGATTTTTTGCTCGTCACTTCCTTTGGGGTGATCCTTTCCCAAAAGACCTTTTAAGATTGAGAGTGTAACCAAATCTGTGTTTTCACGTAGTTCATCGAAACTTCCCCATCGGGCACGATCCGAAGGGATTTCGGTATTCTTCATCCAATTTCCATTTACGAAATTGTAGAAATCATCCTGAGGGCGCACAGTTGTGTCCATGTATTCTTTTTTAACTGCATGAAAATCTTGTTGTCCGAAAGCGAATAAACCGCTTAAGGCTAAGCCTAAAATTAATGTTTTCTTCATTTTAAAACCTTTGTTATGTGTATTAGTCCAAATTTTGGAGGTCAAGTTACAAAACTAAAAAGTTTTTACATTCAAAATATACCATAAATACTATATTTGCTTGCAAACAGACAAATAATCATGGCAGAGAAAATTTTGGTCACCGGAGCCCTTGGTCAAATCGGCTCTGAACTTACATTGGCATTAAGAGAGATTTACGGGGTTGAAAATGTGTTGTCAACCGACATTCAGGACCAAGAAAATCAGTCCGATCCTTATTATGAAAAACTCGATGTGATGGATGCCGGTAAGATTGCCGAAATTGTAGAACAACATAAAATAACCATTGTTTATCACTTGGCGGCTATGCTTTCTGCAACCGCTGAAAAGTATCCGAAAAAAGGTTGGGATTTGAATATGGATTCGCTTTTGACTTTTTTAGAATTGGCAAAAGAGAAAAAAATCAAACAGCTTTATTGGCCGAGCAGTATCGCCATTTTTGGGCCTGATACACCGAAAAATAATACCGAACAAAATGCTTTGGCGATTCCGACTACGGTTTATGGAATTTCAAAACGCGCGGGCGAATTTTGGTGCAATTATTATTATGAGAAGTTTGGAGTGGATGTGCGAAGCATCCGTTATCCGGGTTTGATCAGCTGGAAAACCCGTCCGGGTGGCGGAACGACGGATTATGCGGTCGATATTTATTATCAGGCTTTGGAAGAAGGAAAATACGAATGTTTCCTTTCGGAAAATACGGCTTTGCCGATGATGTATATGGACGATGCAATTCGAGCGACGATTGAGTTGATGCAGGCCGATGCCGACAAACTAACGGTGAGAACTTCGTATAATTTACATGCATTAAGTTTTACGCCAAAAGAAATTGCGGAAGACATCCAAAAACATATTCCGGATTTTGAAATTTCGTACAAACCCGATTTCCGTCAGGAAATTGCGGATTCCTGGCCGGGAAGCATTGATGATTCGGTTGCTCAAAAAGACTGGAACTGGAAACCGAAATTTGATTTGTCGGCGATGACAGAAGCGATGTTGGGTAATCTCAAAGAAAAATTAGGAAAGTAATTAGAAAAATATTCAGACCTGTCAGCTTCAAAACCTGACAGGTTTTTTGTTTTAAAATCCTAACTTTGGGGAAAAGTTTCAAATGAATTCTAAAATCCAAACTTTTTTAAATTCCCATTACGGTCAAACCGCCATTGATTCATTGGAATTATTGGCACAAAGCGGTTCCTCCCGGAAATATTACCGTTTCAATTCGGAAGGAAAAATGCTGATTTTGACCGAAAGTGAAAACATCGAAGAAAACAAGACTTTTCTTTATTTCACCACGCATTTTTCGAAAGTGATGAATAACCTTCCCAAAATTGATAAAGTTTCGGACGATTTTTTGCTTTATACCCAATCCGATTTGGGAAATCAATCTTTGATGAGTCTTTTGGAAACCGATGAAAACCAAGCCAAAGAAATTTTCAGAAAATCTGTGAAACAATTGGCGAAACTGCAGGTTTTGGGCGATGCAAATCTGGATTATTCCAAAGCTTTCAGTTATCCAAGATTCAATTATCTGATGGTTTTGAGGGATTTGTTTTCGTTTAAAAATTATTTTTTGAATTTAGCTGAAATTGAATTCAATCAAGGGCGATTGTTGGCAGATTTTGAGCGGTTTGCATTGGATTTTGAAAGGCTTCCTTATCAATATTTTGTTTACCGGGATTTTCAATCTCGTAACATAATGGTGTATGAAAACGAGCCGTTTTTTATTGATTATCAGGGTGGGGTGAAAGGCCCGGTTCAGTATGATTTGGTTTCACTGCTTTGGCAGGCAAAAGCCAAATTATCGGACGAATGGAAATCTGAATTTTATGAGATATATGTAAAAGAATTCATTGAGTTGACGCAAAAAGATTTGGATGGTTTTGAATTCAAAAATGGTTATGATTTTTGTCTGATTGAGCGGCTTTTGCAGGTTTTGGGCACTTATGGATTTAGAGGGATTTATGAACGGAAACAGCATTTTTTGGTGAGTATAGAGTTCGCCTTAAAAAATTTGAATGAAATTAAAAGTTTGGCTTTGCTGGAAAATTATCCGGAAATGAAAAGAGTAATTGAAGAATTGGCAAAGCCGGAAACATTTATAAAAATAAAAAATAGAATAGATGAAGGAGAAATTGACGGTTACCATTAGAAGTTTTTCGTACAAAAAAGGAATTCCTGAGGATAAATCGGGCAATGGCGGCGGTTTCGTATTTGACTGTCGCGGCATACTCAATCCCGGTAGAATTCAGGAATATAAAACGATTACGGGACGTGACAAATCGGTAATCGAATACTTGGAAGCCCAAACAAAGATTTCGGATTTTCTCACTGCTGCTTTTGCGATGGTTGATATTTCCATTGAGGATTATTTGGCGCGTGGATTTTCCCATTTGGAAATCAATTTTGGTTGTACGGGTGGGCAACATCGTTCGGTTTATTCGGCAGATGCGATGGCTCAACATATTTCGGAGAGATTTCCGGAGGTGGAGGTCGTGATAGAGCATGTGGAGCAAGAAGCGAAGAATTGGGTGAATGAGGCTTATTAGAAAGTCGGTGTGTAGGGGTCTTTTTGCTATGTAAATCTTTCTTTTTTTTGTCTCGAAGTGTCAGGAGGCAAAAATACATTCTACAGCAAAGAAAAAATCCCGCTGATTGCGCGGATGTACGCTGATTTTTTTAAACCACATAGATACAGTAGTTTTTTTAGTGAGCGTGGTATAGAGTTCATAGCTACTTGCGTAGAACATAGGAG
>JAAYKY010000054.1 GCA_012522185.1 Flavobacteriaceae bacterium
CGGAGTGCCACCTGAACCTGTTTGCGCAACCTTGTCAATAGTCTTCACTTCCCACTTCTCATCAGCATTCTGTATAAACCAATAATCATAAATCGCTTTTGCCTGTTTCTCTAAATTATCATTTATCTTATTATTCAGCTCGATTTTGTAGTCTAAGGCTGATAAAATCGAAGAAATTTTTTGTTGGGTTGGTAAATCTGGTAATTTGAGAGGAACAGATTTTATAATATCTAAAGGGAGTGTGCATCTTTGCCCACTTCCTCCTGCGTTATTTTCAAAATAAGTTTTAGCTTGCTTCGTATTAAACCAATAATGCAAAAACCGTCCATCTAATTCATCCTCGAAAGGCGTAATTAGTGATAAGTGATATCCCAAAACGACATCATCAAAACTTTCCGCAATAAAGGTAGATATACCGATATCGTCTCTCTTTTCACTGTCTTTTGTAATTGCTACTTGTCCTTTTTTTAAAACAAATTTCTCAAATTCATTGTCGTTACAACTTGCAACCATAAAACTTTCTGCCTTGTCTGTGTTGATAAACGAATTTCTGTAAACGTCTGTATAATTACATAAACGAACGCTTCTTTCATTTTCTTTGGTTTTTTTATCTACATTGCTCAATTTGACATCAGCAACCTCACCTAATTTTTTATGGCTCCAATTACTCATACTTCAACTTCTTTAAATTCTCCAAAATTTGCTTTTCCAAGTCGGCACTTTCGGTGAAAAGTTGTTGCAATTCAGTTTCGAAACCGTTCATTTTTTCAGCAAATTCTTCCGGTGTGATTTCTACATATTCAATCTTTACTTCAAAATATTGTCCAGCCGAGAAAGAATAATTTTTTGCCTTAATCTCCTCTGCACTTATCACCACCGATAAATCTTCTACGGCTTCTTTCGTATTGAAGGTCTCTACAATTTTGGCTTCTTCTGCTTTGGTCAGTACGGTGCGTTGATTTTTTCCTTCTTTTACGGTTTCGCCCAGTTTGGAAGCGTCCATCAAAATAATTTGTTCTTTCCCGGCTTCTTTGTCTATAAATAAGACCGATACATTGGTTCCGGTACTCGCAAAAATATTGCTCGGCATACTCACCACTCCGCGCAACCATCCACGCTCCACCAATCGTTCCCGGATTTTCTTTTCAATTCCGCTTTGAGCCGTGATAAATCCGGTGGGCACTACAATCGCTGCTTTTCCTTTGTCATCCAGACTGTGCATAATGTGTTGAATAAACAGGAGATAAATCGCCATCGACTCTTTTTTGGACTTAGGAATATTTGGAATTCCGGCAAAAAAGCGTTCTTTGAAACGGTCTGCTTCCAAATCATCTCTGAAATCCGAAAAATCCAGTTTAAATGGCGGATTGGAAACGATATAATCAAATTTTTGTTTGCCCAGATAAAAAGGTTCGGCAATGGTATTGGTTTTAATTACATTGGGTATGGAATGTGTAAGATTGTTCAATATCAAATTCAACCTCAACATCGTACTGGATTTCTGGGAGATATCCTCTGAATAAATGGTACATTTATCTTCGCCAATCTGGTGTGCCAAAGACATCAACAAGGAACCCGAACCCACACTTGGGTCATAGCAACGAGCTTGTTTTACATTCTGATCCGGCACTAAAATCTGTGCAATGATACGCGCTACGGCATTCGGTGTGTAATATTCGGCATATTTCCCTCCGGAATCAGAGTTGTAATCTTTAATTAAATATTCAAAAATATCTTTAAAGAAATCGTATTTCTCGTCGAAATAATCTTCGAAACTTTCCTCAAAACTAAATTCAAAAAGTTTATTGATCAGCGCACGGCAAAAGGCATCTCGTTGTGAAGGATCGGTGATGAACTGACTCAATTCATCAAACAATTTATCCTTGGCTCCTGAAAAAGATTTGATGGAAAAGACTTGCGCATTTTCCAAACTGATGTCGCGCAAGGTATCATCAAAAGTTTTGGCAAAATCATCTGTATTTTGAATATTATGCAGATAATCAAGCTGTTGATGAGGCTTGAGTCTGGGGACATTTTCGTCCAATAAATCCATCAGCAAATCCTCCTCTAAGTCCTGTCCCAGTTCTTCTCTTTTCTTTTTGACTTCGTACCGGAACTTATCATTCAGGAATTTATACAAAAATACCTGAGAGATAATTTTAAATTCGTTCCCATCATTTCCCAAACCGTAATTGGCACAAACACTTTTAAGGTTATCAATTAATTGTTTGGTTTTGGTGGTATAATTTATGTCTTGTGTCATGTTTATATTCTGTTATGATATCCTTGAAAATATTCGTTAGCAATCAGCGAACTAATATTTTGTCTGGCATCACTATCTAATTTTATTTTTTCCTGAATTACAAATTGTTCGGCAACGAGTTTCTTCAGAAACACATCAAACAAGGCCTCATTTTTGAGGAAATCTTCCTGACTTTCGAGCTTCTCGTCCACTTCTTTTTTGACTTGCATCAGGGCGTTGTGTAGTTGGATTTCCTTTGCCGAAAGATCGCCTTTTTCGGTTAATCTTTTATGAATCCGTGCATATTTTTCGTCCTGCTCGTACTTCACTTTCAGCAGATTGTTTTTACGGTTCAATTCCTTGGCTTCATCATGAATCTTTTTCAACAAGTGCATATTTTCCACCATGTCGGCCTGTGTAGTTTCTGATAAATTTTTCTTCTTAAAAATGCGTTCCAGTTCTTCTTTCAGTGTGATAAACTGTGGATCTTGCTGATCAAAATTAAACTGCAAAGCTTCACGTGTTTTTCGCATCTGATCTTTGTATTCGTCAGCCAACTTCAATTCTTCCTCGCCTACTTTTATAAATTTAAAAACAATTTCTTCTAAAGCGGCATTGAGGATATTTTGGGAATTAGAATCATCTTGTAAAGTTTCCACAAAATTGAGATTGTCCAAACAATTTTGTGCTTCAATTAGCAAACGGTTAAGGATACTAAAATCAATCAATTCTCCAAAACCTTCATATCCATTTATGGCAATAATATTTTTCAGCTCTTTTGCTGTACGAAGGGCTTTGATGAGTTGAATCAATTGTTTTTTGTCCTTTATTTCGGCTATCTGCTGAGAGAAAATTTCTTTATTCTGGGTATCGTAATGAAACAAAGTATCCTTGATTTCCTGAATATCTTCTTTGATCTCTTTTTCAGATTTAAATAAATGCGAATACATTTCCATCTCATCACCCAATTGCTCCTGGAGCTCCTGGAAATATAGGCGATTGGTTCTGTCAAAAGCTTTTGATATATCGGCAAAATCTACCACATATCCGTATTGATAATTTTTGTACGGACGATTGACCCGTGTCAAGGTTTGCAATAAGTTATGGTCCTGAATCACGCGAGCCAAGTATAATTTTTTCAAACGTTTTGCGTCAAATCCTGTCAATAGCATATTGTACACAAATAAAATATCAACCTTTCCTATTTTGAAAGCTTTGATTAATTCTTTACGAATTTCTTTGTCATTTTCATCGTGTAAAATGAGTGCGGCAGAGAGATTGGTTTTCTTACGCTTTCCATAAGGAGCACGCGGATCGGCTGCCATAGGTAATTTTTCGGCATCTGTTTCTTGCTCACCAAATCGTTCCTCGAACAATTGAAATAACATTTTGGCTTGTTTGGATGAATCACAGACGACCATTGCGCCTAAAGTTTCGTCTTGCCAATAGTCCCTGAATTCCTGCAGGTCTTTAGTAATATAGTTCAATAATCCTTCTGCTAAATTGTGGTGCGCGTACACATCAGCAGTTTTGATATCGCCCTTCAGGACTTTGATCTGTTGGATAATTTCCTGCATTTCCATTTTGAAGTTTCCTTCAATTTCTTCACGGATCAAACGCAAGGTGTAGCCATCTGCAATGGAACTGTTATAGTAATATTTATGAATGTAATTTCCAAACAATAACTTGGAATCGTATTCTTTGGCCACCTCTTTTAAAAGAGGAGTTCCGGTCAAAGCGATTTTTACTGCTTTTTTATCTGAGTTAATCAGATTCGCCAAATAATTTCCCTTAGGATTGTAACTTCTATGCGCTTCGTCCAAAAAGAAAATACGTTGAATGTTAATATCGTAATCTATAGAGCCCTGAGCTGTAGCATCTTCACTGAATTTCTGGATATTGACTACTGTTATTTCTGGTTGACCGCTATCACTAGAATTAGCACTCACCATTTTCATTTCATTGATAAATTCCAATCTGGAATTTACTTTATTCACTTTCAAGCCTCTGTTGGAGAACTCAGTAGAAGCCTGAATTAAAAGATCCAATCGATCGACTATAAAATAGAACTTTGGAATGATGTTCTTTTTTTGGAAATAATCTGTCAGATGCTTTACATTGTAGTAAGCCAAAGCAGTCTTTCCTGAACCTTGCGTATGCCAAATAATTCCTTTGTTTAATCCCTTATCCAAACGATCAGCAATTGCCATTGTAGCAAATATTTGCGGATAGCGCATGATGTGCTTTTGCTTATCTACTGTGCCATCTTCCCGTATTTCTTCCACGAACGCAATTGAGTATTTCAATAAAAATTGCAATCGTTCTTTACTAAACAGAGATGTCAAAATTCGATTGGTAGGCGTATGCTCAGATTTATTCATTGCAAATTCAGGATTATGCTTGATAACCAATAAATTATTGTCTTTTAATATTTCAGTTTCGTCTCTTTCTGAATAAGGTAAAAGTTTCTGTTTTACCGGGAAATCTGTATCCTCCCGAAAGTAATTAAAATGCAAATCAGAATAAGCCGAAGTCGCATAAAATGCTCCAAAAACAGGCTCCACGATGCCGTCCTCATATTCCATATTGTTGGAAAAGACCATCAATTGCGTGATATTGGCGAATTTCCTAAAATGTCGATTTTTGAATCGTGCATTAATTCTATTTCGTTCGGCAATCACACCCTCTTTATTATGCGGTTTTTTAACTTCAATAAAAGCCAATGGCATTCCATTTATAAGAACTGTAATGTCGGGGCGAAATTCTTCTTCTCCATTTTTACAGGTTAATTCAGTAGTTACGTGGAAACTATTGTTGTGAAAGTTCTTGAAATCAATTAATTTAATACCCGAAGTAGCCGTGAGTCTTTCGTAGAACTTTTTACCTAAATCTTCAAAGTCCAACTCCAAGCAAATTTCTTCCAATACACGCTTAGCATCCTCTCTTTCAATGTGATTGATACGACAAATCGAATCAATAAAAAGTTCCGGAAAAATATTCACTTCTTCCATTACTTTTTGATCCCTTTGTTTGATGTATGAATAACCCAACCTTGTAAAATGTAGAAGTGCGGGTATCTTGACTCTTGAATTTTCGTTAAATGCCATGCTTTAGTAAAATTGCCTAAATATAGCAAATCTTTAGATGATCAATCAGATATCCTCATTCTCATCTTTAACCCCTCCCAAATCTCCACCCATTCGTCATAATAAGCACGCAATCCGTCGGATGTATCGAAATAATGTTTGATAGGTTCATTGGGCAAAGAATGAATTTCCAATTTACCATTTTCTTCGTTGTGGTGAAGATGGATGAGATTATCCAGTTCAAAAACTAAGTAGCCGCCCGGCGAGGCAAACTCTCTGCGAATGGCTTTCACACGGGAAAAATCGACCGCTATGCCGCAATGTTCGATGATCATAATTTTATTATTTAGTTGATTGTTTTAAAATTAATTCAAAAACTTTTCATTTTCTTTCGTCATTTGCCCCATCCAAATCCTTCAAAAAACCATAAATCAAAACCATGGCATAGGTATCCAATTCACAATATTTCAGCAAATTATTTTTCAATTCCAAATCCAGAGCTTCGCAATTTTGAACAGCGCCCAAATAGGAATCACTCGCCGTCATCCCATCGCTGATGTTCAAATCTCCGTAAGAAAAGTTGGGAAACAAAGCCGGCAAAACCGATTTGATGGAAGCCGAATTTTTCATTGCCGGATGATAAAACCAACGGTTTCGGAAAACATCATACAAATCCACAATCCTTTCAATCAATCCCTGCAAAAATTCAGCATCTTCCGGAAATGCTTCTGCCAATTCCCTCAATCGACTGACCTCAAAACTTTTGTTATAAGTCACAATGCTTCCCACATTTCCGAAATCTTTTTTTAATTCTTCGATTAGGTTTTTACGGGGATTTCCTCCGGAAAATGCTTCGGGCGAAGCCAAAAATTCAAAATGTTCTCGATTTTGATTTTCATCCAAAACATGAAGGGAATATTGAAAGGGAACTTGCTGATAAGGTCGAGTACCGTCCAAAACAGGAATAGCCGGCATAATCGTTTCGAAATCAAAGAAATGCAAAGGATATTCCCATGCGTTCAGAAAGTTTCGAATAGCCGGAGCATCGCAATAAGTTTCATTGAACTTCAATCCTCTTAACTGAAGAACTTGGGAATCCGACAGAGGATAATCCTCCGGGATCTCTTCCATTCGCTGAATTCCTTGGTTAAATAAATCCCAAGCTTTGGCACCCATTCGGGTCAATTCAAAAACCGAATTTTCCGGAACATGAGCCCAACAATAATGCTGAAAATCACATCCAAAAGGATTGGAACAATGCAGCCCGATGGAAACTTCGGGTTCGGTTTCCATTAAACTTAATTGCCCTAATTCTTTTAGTTTATCACCGACAAAATCTTGATTTCCAATCACTTCATCGGTTATCTCAGTCAAAGTAAACAAATCCGAAGTGATTTCGCCCTTTCGAATGTATTGATTATTGATGTGCATCAGAAAAAAGCGATCGGGCGCAAACCCGGCTTCATTCATCACCCAATATTGCAAAGAAGCATCCATCAGGTGATAATCTTTAACGGATGTGCTGTTTTTAACCTCGATGGCCCAAAGTTCCCCTTGGTTTCGATGAAGTATATCCAACATACAAAATGCGTTTCCTGCTGAAAAACTCGCTTCATAAATGGTCTCAACTCCTTGCTCCAACCAAATTTTAGTATTCCCCAAGGATACCGACAAATTTTTATAATCAGCAGGCGTAGCATCTTTTCCATTGGGAAATTTCAACCAAGCAAGCTTTCCGATTTCATGACCCGTAGCAAATAATTTCTCTGTGGCAGCGTCAAGTGGCGGCTTCAATTCCGGACGATACCATTCAAGCCATAACTTTTTGGGGCATTGTACTCCCGAAATAAATTTAGATTTGGACAAAGTTCTCATAAGTTAAATTTTCGTAGTTGAAGCCAAAGTAAAGAATTTATACGGTCAAAATATGTCGTTCTAAATTGTTTAATGAAAATTATTCTTCAACTGCCTCTCCAACTTCGAGTGTCCATATAAAACAAAAAGACTGCCCGAAGACAGTCTTATTTATAGAAAGAATATTTTTTTTAAAATTACTTCTTAAGGAATTTCTTGGTTGTTGTCCCTTTATCGGTATGAAGTTGTAAGAAATAAACTCCGCTATCCAACTCCGAATTTTTTAAATTAATAAGTGTATAAACGATTGGAAAATTGATTTTAACCTCTTCTTCTTTCATATCTGCAATTACTTTGTTAATCCAACAATATTAATGCATAACTTTTTACAATTGTAAATATTTGAAAATAAATATTTCACTCAAAATTACCTATTTAATAGATTTTGTTAAAATTCCTTTTTTGCGCATATTTGTAAGTTGTACAAAATTTTATTCCAAACGTTTGGTTTTTTCTTACGGAAATTAATGCATTTAAATGATAAAAAAAATCGAGTTAAAGCGAAAAGGAAGTATGACTTTCGCTGTCAAACTTTCAAAGAGTA
>JAAYKY010000055.1 GCA_012522185.1 Flavobacteriaceae bacterium
CCCTTATTCCATAGATACTCCATAGATACTCCCAGTATACTCCCAGTCAACCCCCAGTATACTCCCAGTCAGAAAACCCCAAAAAACCATGACATACATGCATTTAAACGCCATAATAGGACAAAAAACGACATATTGCACAAAAAGCCGATACCCCAAAACGGCGAAATTTAAGCATCGATTTTTCAGCCTCAAAAACAACCAAAATCCAAGCCTCATTTTAACTTAAAAATACGGAAATTTACCTCCGAAATTCGGACAGAGATAAAGAAAAAATCACCACACAAACTTCTAGCCTGAGTTCGATTATTAAAGATTAGATTTCAATGTTTCAAATTTCAGGGGAAGCTTTTTGGGTAGGAAGTGATAGGCAATAATGCCTGCAATCAGATTGGTTATGAAATAGTTGAGCGTTTACTTTATCGGATAAGGTCATCAAGCTACCTTTCATATGGTTACGGATATTTGTGATTAAATCATAGAAATAGCCACTAAACATTTGGCATCCAGAATGTTGAACACATAGCTATTTCTTGTTACATCCTACTTTTTATACAAAAAGATTAATCGAACTCAGGTTAATAAGAAAAGCCATCTCGGTTGAATTGAAATGGCTTTCAGGTATTCCAATGAGTATTTATCCCAACCAAGCCTCCCATGGAATTCGGGAAACCACACAAGCAAGTGCTATAAGACCTAAAATAGCCGGTGTAATTTTAACCACTTCAGATTTTTTCAATTTGGAATTGGCAACGGTAATTAAAATCACTGCCGCAAACATCATCAAAGGATGCTCCATGGCATACAGCCGATTGATAGGATCTTTCATAGTGTTTTCTGTCCATTGCGCATAAGGAGAAACAAAATAAAGTACGACTCCCGCAATGAGTTGAATGTGAAAAACGAGTGTGGTAAAGAAACTTAATTTGGTAATGAAATTATTTCTTGCCTTTTTGTTGATGGCATAATAACCGATCATCACAAAAAATAAAACGCCTGCTAACAGGGTCAGATAAGCCCAACCGCTGTGAAAATTTTGTAAAAAATTGTACATAATGTTTTTGCTTTTATTGCTTCACAAAACTATAAAAAAAAAGCCATCTCGGTTGAACCGAAATGGCTTTAGGTATTTATAACGATACTAAATTAGAAGTTGAATTGGATCCCTGCGTTTACAGTTCTTCCGATCCCCCATCCGTATCCGAATGCATCTTTTGTGATGATGTATTGCGTATTGGCAAGGTTTTTCACGTTACCTCTCAATCGTACAGACTGACGTCCAAATCTCAATTCGTAAGTAACACCTGCGTCAAGCAACGCAAAAGGAGCTACTTCGTCTTGGATTTGAGTTTTTGGATTAAAAGTGGTTGGGTCAACCACAGCAAACATATTTGCGTAATAGTTCATGTCAAAGTCAAATGAAAGTCTTCTTGTAACATCGAACTGAGTTCCTAATCCAAAGGTGAACTGAGCTGCTTCCGGAACTCGAACTCCTGTGAAATCATGTTCACCCAATTCAGTCAATTGGAAAGTTTCGTTGTCTCTTTCCATTACTCTGGATAATCCATCATATTGCCAGTCACCGTAAGAAGCATAACCTCTCAAAGTCCATTTTCTAGCAAGTCTTGCCATGAAATCAACCTCAACTCCTTTGTGAACTTGTGTTACATTTGGGAATATTTTGGTATAATCAGGACCTTTTTCAGATGCACTGGTTTCAAAACGGTTGGCCCATTCTGTATGATACAAGTTTACATTCACTTTCAATGCTCTTGTGTTGTAACGGTACCCTACTTCAAATCCTGTGATTTCTTCGTTGTCCACTTCTGGCTCATACAAATCAACCGTGTTAGGAACGAAAATATTATCAAGGAATGGCTGACGTGAATAGAATCCGGCGTTACCGAAAATCGCATGCTCATCGTTGAACTGATAAGCCAAACCTCCTTTGATGTTGTAACCTAATTTGTTTACTTTTTCTGATTCTGCTTCAGTTGCATAGTTCCATCGGTCGATTTTCACATACGACTGATTGGAAATAGCTCCTTGTACGAATGCCGAGAAACCTCCCATTGCAAATTCAAATTGACCAAAACCTCCTTGGTAATTGATTTTCTCAGAGTTGTCATAAGCTACTCTTTGATCTTCACTTGCACTGTTGAACAAAGCGCTCCATGGATCTGCTTTGAATGATTCGTTAACGATGTGAGGCGCAGCTCCATCATAAGCCTTTCTGTCTTGCCATCCTCTCAATCCTAAGAAATCAACCACTTGTCTGTAGTGATCTCCTTTGTAGAAACGTAAGTCAGCTCCCACGTTGAAAGTAAAATATTCGTTGATGTCATAGTTCAAATTCGTAACCGCACCATACCAGAAGTGATTGTTCACAGAAGCACGAATAGCTCCGTTTCTAAAATCACCACCGTTGTTACCGATTCCATCACCGTCTGCTAAGTTATTTGCATAAATCTGATCAAAATCAATTTCACCGTTTGCATTCAAAAGATTGGTCGTATTGCTTGAGCTACCCAAGTTTCCGGTTCCTCCACCTCTACCCAATGAAGCATAAACAACAGTTGACAATGACAAATCATTGTTGATTGTCCAGTCCCAGTTCAAGTTCGCAACTGGTTTATGGTAATAGTTTCTTCTAAAGTTCAAAGCTTCTCCATTAAGGAATCCATAGGTATTATTGTATTTTTTTCCAAATCCACCTTCGGCTCCTCGATCCCACTGAGATTGAGATTTTGTCGAATAGTTTTGGTCATGCCACTGTGGCGCACCAAATACCATCAAGTTCAAATTGTGACGATCGTTTGGTTGAAATCCAACAGAGAAGAAATAACTCTGTCCCTGACCTGCTGTACCACGAGCAAACTTTCTGTGGCCTTGCCAATAGTCAAGTAACATAGAGAATCCCCATTTTCCTTGCAGTCCAGTATCATAAGAAACGGTTCCTTTGTAGTAACTATCGTTACCCATCACGAAACGAGCCATACCTCCTTTTGATTTTTCAGTCGCTTTTGTTACGATGTTCACCGTACCTCCCACTGAAGAAATCGCCAATTTAGAAGATCCTAAACCTCTTTGAATCTGGATTACGTTGGCAACATCAGTCATAGAACTCCAGTTCGACCAATACATATTACCGTCTTCCATACCATTGATCGGCTGACCGTTCAATAAATAAGCCGTGTTGGATTGATCAAATCCACGTAAAAACATTTTAGAATCTCCAAAACCTCCCGCTTGACCTGCTACATAAACAGAAGGAGTGTTTCTCAAAATTTCTGGAAACTCCACATTACCTACTGCTTTGTCTTGAATTTCCTGTTTAGTAATTGTCGAAACGGCTACCGGAGTTTTTCTGTCTTCCTCCAAGTCAATAATTCCTTTACCGACAATTACAGTTTCAGTAAAAAATACATCGTCGTCCAATTCTTCCGAATCGACTACAATAGAATCCTGAACCTCAGGATCTACCTGTGCATAAGTTAAAGTCGCACCTCCCAGCATAAACAGGAAAGCCGTCTTCAATAAAGTAGAGTTTTGCCTCATAACAATAATGTTTTATAATTACGGTGCAAAGTTGCAAACAGTTCCGATTATAATTGTTAACTGTCTGTTAATTTTATTAACTTGATTTCAACTTTTTGCATGAAATAAATCAGTTATCTCACAGCTTTTAAGCTCAAATCCTTATTGGAAGCGGAGTGTATGATGGCACCCGAAGAAATATAATCCACGCCCGTTTCAGCTACTTTTCTAATGGTCTCAAGGGTAATTCCACCCGAAGCTTCCGTTTTGCACTTACCATTGATGATTTTGACCGCCTCACGCATCTCATCATTGCTCATATTATCTAGCATAATGATGTCAACAAGATTGGTAGCCAATGCTTCTTTTACCTCATCCAGATTACGGGTTTCGACTTCTATTTTTAAATGGGTATAATAATGATCCAAATATTTACTCACCGATTCCACCGCTTGCGTAATTCCACCTGCATAATCATTGTGATTGTCTTTCAACATCACCATATCATAAAGCCCATAACGATGATTATATGCGCCTCCTATGTAAACCGCCCATTTCTCACACATCCTAAAATTTGGAGTCGTTTTTCGGGTATCCAGAATCCGTACGTTTGTTCCTTCCACCGCTTTTACCATTTGATTGGCAAGGCTTGCAATCCCACTCATCCTTTGCATACAGTTCAGCACTAATCGTTCTGATGTTAAAATTGAACGTGCCGAACCTTTCAGTTTCATCGCAATATCTCCTTTCCGGGCTTGTTGACCGTCCTGCATGAAAACTTCAACCTGAAGTTTAGGATCGAAAAACTTAAAAATTTCTATGGCAAGTTCCACTCCGGCAAGCACACAATCTTCCTTGACCAACAACTCTGCTTCTTCCTGAAGATGTTCGGGAACACTTCCCAAAGTCGAATGATCACCATCGCCCACATCTTCTCTGAAAGCTTCGGAAATAAAATGCTTCAACCGCTGATCGGTTACGTATTCAGGTCTTTTCATAATGCAGAAATAAAAACGGTGGCTCTCAATTCAGACAGCCACCGCCAAATTTATTATTTTTAATTGAATTTAAAATTTCAAATCGCCGTTCACCTCACGAACTGCTTGGGCAGCCGTTGCAAACTTTTCTTTTTCAGCATCGGTCAACCTGATGTCCACGATTTTTTCTACACCGTTTTTCCCGATGATCGCCGGAACACCTAAACAAATATCCGACTCTCCGTATTCGCCATCCAACATCAAAGAACAAGGAATCATCTTTTTCTGATCACATAAAATCGACTGAACCAAAACCGAAACAGCCGCTCCCGGTGCATACCAAGCTGAAGTCCCCAAAAGTTTGGTCAGAGTCGCTCCACCCACTTTGGTTTCTTCTACTACATAATTTTGCTCCTCTTCACTCAAAAATTCCGAAACCGAAACACCGTTTCTCGTCGCTTTTGAAATCAAAGGAACCATCCCCGTGTCAGAGTGAGCCGCAATCACCATACCGTCCACATCAGAAATCGGACAGTCAAGCGCTTCAGCCAAACGATATTTGAAACGAGCCGAATCCAAAGCTCCACCCATTCCTATGATTCTTTCCTTTGGCAAACCTGAAGTTTTATGCACCAAATAAGCCATCGTGTCCATCGGATTAGAAACCACAATGATGATTACATCAGGCGAATGCTTAATCAAATTGGCCGTTACATCTTTTACAATTCCGGCGTTGATACCGATCAATTCTTCGCGTGTCATTCCGGGCTTTCTCGGTATTCCCGATGTGATTACGGCAACTTTTGAACCGGCTGTTTTGGAATAATCTCCGGTCGTTCCGCTGATTTTTGTGTCAAATCCATTCAACGAAGCAGTCTGCATCAAATCCATTGCTTTTCCCTCGGCAAATCCTTCTTTGATGTCCACCAAAACGACTTCCGAAGCGAAATTTTTCATTGCAATATATTCGGCACAGCTTGCGCCTACTGCTCCTGCTCCTACAACAGTTACTTTCATGATATGTGTGATTTTTTAAATTAATTTTAGGGTTGTAAATATAATTAATTCATCCCAAACTATCTGATTTCAGACTATGATTGTTTTCAGATTCAAGTTTTTAAACCTGAGTTCGATTATACAAACAAAGTCAAAATTAATAAAAGTATTTGGATGCAAGGCGTATTTTTGAAGGGATAGCGGGCTATCTCGTGAAAATACAACGCAGCAGACGGATGCTTTTATGAACAGCAAAAGAATGAAACACTTTTAAACAGCAATCTGTTTCGGTTTTTCTTTCCACAATAACTTTTTATTTATCTTAATATCAAATATTCAAGAAAAATCTCACATCTCACTATTTAAAAGCGTTTTGACAAAGTTTCAATAACCGAACTCAGGTTTGAAGTTTTTTTGGAGCTTTTTCCCGCTATCCGCTGCTATCTTTTTTGCTCGTTCCTCACAAAAAAGGATATCCGCTACTATCGGGGCTATGGGTTTCATAAACAATTCAAAATTCACAAAAAATCCCTCCGGTCGCAACCGAAAGGATTTCTCTTGTGATAAAAAATTATAAAAAATGAAACTTGTATTAAAATCCAATTCCACCGCCGGGCGCCTGCTGATGAGACTCCTGCTGAATGTTTCGTTTGCGCACATCGCCTCCGAAATTATAAGAAAACCCAACATATAGTGTATGACTTTCCCAATGAAACTTCCCGATTCCCGGCACCGGATTATCGATATGTGCCTCAGCATGGAAAGTTTTGAAAATATCGCTAACTCTCGCACTCAATGTCGCTTTCCCGTCCATAAACGTATAGCGTGCACCCAAATCCATTCGCCACATAGGCTGCATTTCTCCCTGTACAAATTTGAATTTACCTCTGTACATAATGAAGTTCTGCAAACTCAGGTTTTTCAACAAACTGAAATTATTATTGATTCGGAAGTTCCAAGGTGTTCCGGTTGATTCTTCCGTTCCAAGATAAAATTTATTCGAAAAAACATCAAAACTCGAATTGAAACTCCACCATTTGGCCGGTCTGTAATTGGCGCTCAACTCCAATCCATAACTTTCCGAATCGTCATAATTGACATACAATTGATTGGTAATCCGCGGATCGTTTTCATCTGTTTCCAGATAACGAAAAATCATATCGTTTACTTTGCGGTAAAAAACAGTGGCATTCAGACTTCCGCCTTTAAACCTTTGCAAATAACCTAATTCATATGAATTCGTAAACTGCGGTTTCAGTTCTGGATTTCCCAAACTTTGCATGGTTGCCGTGCTCCATTCGGGAACCGGCGTCAATTGATTGATCCCGGGACGGTCCACTCTGCGGCTGTAATTCAATGCAATTTGTCCTCTTTCTGTGATGTCATACGTCAGAAAAGCCGACGGATAAAATTCGACATAATCATTTTCAAATTTCCCTGTTCCAGTTGGATTTACATTGTAATTTGAACCTTCCACAACCTGCTCAGCTCTTACGCCAAATTGCATCGCAAACTTCCCGAATTTCTGTCCGTAATTGGCGTAAGCCGAATAAATATCACGCGTGAAATCATAATTCACATCGGGCTGATAATTAACAATTTCGCCTTGATCGTTGATGTAACTCAGATTTTGGGTAGAATTCATCTTACTCTCGGTTTTTTCCTGTCTGAACTGAAGTCCGGCTTCGATTTTTCCACCGTCCACAATCTGATTGGTATAATCCAGATTGATTCGGGTATTCTCGTTGCCGCCCTCTCTTGTTTCATTGTAAAGATGCGGCGCATTTAGTTCGGGAAAACGATTGTTATAATCCCGAAAATCATCGTTTTCAGAAGTTGAGTAAATCGCATCCACCACGATATGATGATTTTCTTTTCCGAAATCCTGTTTGAAATTCAGGCTGTAATCCTGATTGTTATAAGTCCCGTCGTTTACATTCAGATTTTCATAAAAAATTCCGTTTGAATTATCCAGAACATTTGAAAAACCCATTCCACTCCCATTGTAGAAAAAGTGGCTGGTATAAAGGGTCAAAGCGGTTTTATCGCTGACGAACCAGTCAAATCCTACTTTAAATACTTGGGAAGTATTATCGTTTTCCATATCAAAAGACTGATCAAGCAAAGTTTCATAGTTGGTAACGGTTCCGTGGAATCTGTTTTTTCCTAGATTTGCATTGTAATTTCCAAAGAAATTGAAACTCCCCGTGTTGATATTGGCATTTACCGAACCATTGTGGCGCGAATTATCACCTTGCGTATAACCCAAATCCATTCCTACATTATAACCTTGTCTTTTGTTTTTATGGGTAATGATATTGATGATTCCAGAATTCCCTTCGGGTTCATATTTCGCCGAAGGATTGGTAATGATTTCCACTTTGGAAATCGCGTTGGAAGGTAATTGTTTTAATAATTGCGCTGCGGGAATATTGGACGGTTTTCCGTCCACCATCACTTTTACATTTTCGTTTCCACGAAGAGAAAGTTCCCCTGTTTGTTGGTCCACACTAACCGAAGGAATATTGTTCAAAACCGCCGCAGCATCGGCACCGGCACTTACCAAATCCTTGCCCACGTCCACTACTCGTTTATCGATTTCGGTGCGATATTGTGAAGTTTCGGCACGGATTTCGATACCTTTCAGCATCACCATTTCATCTCCCAAAATAATCTTACCCAAATCATTTTTCAGTGCACTGATATTGATTTCCAGAACTTTATCAGCAAAACCAACCGCCATCAGCACCAATTCATATTCACCAAAAGGAACTTCGTCAATCTGAAAGTTCCCATTTTCATCGGTCATCCCGCCGGAAATCAAGTCCTGAACTTCTCCTTTTGTATAAATTTCTATTGATACAAACGGCAACCCATGTCCGGCTCCATCCTGCACCACACCAATGATCTGTCCACTTTGGTTATCACCTCCAAAAGCCCAAACGGCACTAAAAAGCAACAGCATCAAATAAACTCTTCTTAAGCTCATAAATATTTTGTTTCAATTAATTTTTAAGATTTTTTTCCATAAATGGTCAAAGGTTCCAATAATATAACTGAACCGTTCAGATGGATTACCCCAAGGTTTTTGTCACGTCTAGTAAGAGATACGTACTGAACTTTTTCATCAAAACCATCTGCTTTTATGACCAATTTATATTCTCCGGGTTTTAGGTTTTTCAATCGAAATCCGCCATCAAAATCGGTCACTTCCCTATAGACCAACTCATTATCACCCGTTGCTTTATAAACTTCCAATGTGGTAAATAATATACCAACTCCTGAATAGTTTTGGATTTTCCCCGTCAAATCTGCCTTGTTTGGATGAGCAATGAATAAAATACCCATCACACAAAGAATTACTAAGATTAAATTTTTATTTTTCATTTTTTCTGAATTAAATTATACAAACTACTTGGCTATACATAGTGATTAGATTTAATGAGGCTCATTTTTGTTTATAAGACGAATGGAATCTTTTATCCGTTACAGTAAAAAATAAAATTCTATTTATTCATTTTCATTCTAAATAAACAATTAATTGAAATCTTCTATATTTGCTGACCATGAGATCAGTAGTAATTATTGGAGCCGGTAATGTAGCTTTTCATCTGACACGTGCCTTGATTCAGAACACGGTTAATGTCAGACAGATATTTAATCGTACGCTCTACAAAGCACAAGAATTGGGCGAGGCCAACAACATAAAATACACCGATAAGATTTCGGAACTTGAAAAGGCGGATCTATATATCATTGCGGCTTCGGATTCAGCTGTAGAAGAATTATCTCATTATATTCCGTTTGACGATACATTGGTTGTTCATACTTCGGGTTCGCTAAGCACCTCTGTCTTGAAGGGAGACTACCGAAAAGGTGTATTTTACCCCTTTCAAACCTTTACCAAACGAAAAAACCTTCGTTACGAAGAAGTTCCCTTCTTTGTGGAAGCTGAAAATAAGGACGATGAAGAAGCGCTGTTTAAATTGGCCGATAAAATTTCCAATGAAGTGTATCGAGTGGATAGTGAAAAAAGACTAAAAGTTCATTTGTCGGGCATTTGGGCAAGTAATTTTGTAAATCATATGTATCAAATCGCACAAACTATTTGCAAGGAGGCTGATTTACCGTTTGATGTACTTCGTCCACTCATCGAAGAAACCGCCAAAAAGGTTCAAGATTTGGAGCCATTTGATGCACAAACCGGTCCTGCAAGAAGAGGTGATGAGCTAATTATCAATAAACACCTTGAAGTTTTGAAAGACTCAAGACATCAGCAATTGTATCGATTGATTTCAGATTCCATTCTTAGAACTTACCGAAATGATTAGTTACAAACAAAAATTAAAAAACATCACTACTTTCATATTTGATGTGGACGGGGTATTGACCGATGGCTCTGTCATTTTAGCTCCAACCGGAGAAATGGTTAGAACCATGCATACCAAAGATGGTTATGCTATGCAACTCGCTTTGAAAAAAGGTTTTCGAATAGCTGTTATTTCAGGAGGACGAGACAAAATGGTGGAAGAAAGATTACGTTATTTAGGCCTTAGCGATATTTATCTTGGCATTCGCGATAAATGGGATACCTACCAAGAATATTTGTACAGTTATAATTTGAAACCGGAAGAAATCATTTACATGGGTGATGATGTTCCGGATTTTGAGGTCATGAAAGACGTTGGGCTTGCTTGTTGTCCAAATGATGCTGCTTCGGACATTCGACTCATTTCCGAATATATTTCTTTGCTCGATGGCGGAAAAGGGTGTGTGAGAGACATCATCGAACAAACGATGAAGGTTCAAAAAAAATGGTACGATGAAACGGACAATACGACTTCTGAATAATTTAATTTATGCTTTCTGAAATTTATTCCGATAAAAGATTTTTGCTTGCTTCGAAATCTCCACGAAGACAAGAACTCTTAAAAGGACTTGGAATTGATTTTGAAATCGTTAGCATTGAAGCCGATGAAAGCTACCCAACCCATCTCGTACGAGAAAAAATCACCGAATTCATTTCTAAATCCAAATCAAATGCCTTCCGACAGCTTGATACAGATGAAATTCTCATAACTGCCGATACCTTGGTTTGGCTCAATAATAAAATTTTAGGAAAACCTAAAACCTATCAAGAAGCATTTGAAATGCTCACTCAATTATCAGATTCGACTCATGAAGTTTTCACTTCAGTTACTGTTAAATCCATCCGAAATCAAATGACATTTTCAGATTCCACAAAAGTAAGTTTCTCTCCAATTTCTGAAGATGAAATTCATTTCTATATTGAAAACTTCCAACCTTTTGACAAAGCAGGTGCCTATGGAATCCAAGAATGGATTGGTTTTGCAAAGATTCTCAGCATTCAAGGTTGTTACTATAATGTTATGGGACTACCTCTTCAGAAATTGTATTCGACGCTGGAATCCAATGAATTCTAATGAAAAAAATGAAGGCATAAAAAAACCTTATTCTCGTCTCGCGATCCGAATAAGGTCTAAATAGTTTTTTTTCCTAAAAAATCCTCTACAAATCTATGGATGAATTCCCAATTAAACAAATAAATGTTGAGATATTTTTTAACATTTAATGAGTCAAGCTCAATAAATCCCACTCCTCCTGTTGAAAATCAGAACTTAATGAAATTAGACAATAAAAAAACCCGAAAACTAAAACGCTTACGGGTAATTTTAATTTGATAATCTATAATCTATTCTTATACGTCAATTTTTGCATACATCGCATTTTTTTCGATAAATTCACGTCTTGGTGGGACGTCATCCCCCATCAACATGGAGAAAATACGATCGGCTTCTGCCGCATTATCAATCGTTACTTGGCGAAGTGTACGGTTATCGGGATTCATGGTGGTTTCCCACAGCTGTTCGGCATTCATTTCCCCCAAACCTTTGTATCGCTGGATAGAAATTCCTTTTCCGGTCCCATCCGACCACTCATCTACAATTCGCTCGCGGTCGGCTTCACCCCATGCATATTGCTGACGCGAACCTTTTTTCACCAAATACAACGGCGGTGCCGCTATGTAGATATATCCGTTTTCAATCAATTCTTTCATATAACGGAAGAAGAAAGTCAAAATCAAAGTTGAAATGTGGCTACCATCCACGTCAGCATCCGTCATAATCACAATTTTATGATATCTCAACTTCTCCATATTCAGCGCCTTACTATCTTCTTCTGTCCCGATGGTTACCCCCAAAGCGGTATAGATATTTCTGATTTCTTCGTTTTCCAACACACGGTGAGCCATGGCTTTTTCTACATTCAGGATTTTCCCTCTCAAAGGCAAAATCGCTTGAAAATGTCGATCACGTCCTTGTTTGGCAGTTCCGCCTGCAGAATCACCCTCTACGAGGTACAATTCGCTTTCTGCCGCATCTCTTGAGGAACAATCCGCCAGTTTCCCTGGAAGTCCGCTTCCACCCATCGGGTTTTTGCGCTGAACCATTTCACGGGCTTTTTTGGCCGCTTGTCTTGCTTTCGCGGCAAGAATTACTTTTTCAACGATTATTTTGGCTTCGTTCGGATGTTCTTCCAAATAATTCGTCAGCATTTCGCCCACAATTTTATCCACCGCACCGCTCACTTCGGAGTTACCTAATTTGGTTTTGGTTTGTCCCTCAAACTGAGGCTCCATTACTTTCACCGAAATAATCGCTGTCAATCCTTCGCGGAAGTCGTCTCCTACGATTTCAACTTTTTCTTTTGCCAGATTAAAATTCTCATCAGCATATCTCTTCAAAGTTCTGGTCAAAGCTCTTCGGAATCCGGCCAAATGCGTTCCTCCTTCGTGCGTATTGATATTGTTTACATAGGAATGTAGGTTTTCATTGTAAGAAGTATTGTAACGCATGGCAACTTCTACCGGGATATCATCACGCTCACCTTCCATATAAATTACATCCTGCATCAATGCTTCGCGATTTCCATCGATGAATTCTACGAATTCCTTTAAACCACCTTGTGAATGAAATGTTTCACTAAGTACCGATCCGTCTTCATTTTTCTCACGCTCGTCAGTAATAATGATGGTTAATCCTCGGTTCAGAAATGAAAGTTCACGCATTCTCGAAGCCAACGTATTGTAATTATAAATCACTTCGTTGAAAATCGTATCGTCAGGTAAAAATGTAACAATCGTTCCTCTGTCATCCGTTGCGCCTTGTTCTTTTACATCATAAATACTTTGGCCTTTCTCGTATTCTTGAACATAGACTTTTCCTTCTCGGTGAACTTCTGCTTTCAAATGAGTGGAAAGTGCATTCACACAGGATACACCCACACCGTGAAGACCACCAGAAACCTTGTAACTATCCTTATCGAATTTACCGCCCGCACCAATTTTAGTCATCACGACTTCAAGTGCAGATTTCCCTTCCTTTTTATGCAAATCGACAGGAATCCCCCGTCCGTTATCTCTTACCGTAATGGAATTATTTTCATGAATAGTGACGGAAATCGTATCACAATGACCGGCAAGCGCCTCGTCAATCGAGTTATCCACTACTTCGTACACCAAATGGTGAAGACCTCGCGCGCCTACATCCCCAATGTACATCGAAGGACGCATACGTACGTGCTCAATTCCCTCTAACGCCTGAATACTGTCAGCCGTATAAGTGTTCTTGCTCATAAAATCTCTTACTTTTTTAACCTAACAAAGATACAAAAATTAAAGGGATTTCGGGCTATAAAACCCTTTTCAAATCAATAGTTTTCAACAATTTTTGAAGTTTTTCACAGTGGCAGATACACCACTTTTTTGGTATCGAAAAATTCCTCTAAAAAATAATCGGAAATCGGATGAATTTCTGCTGCTTTGAAGTCTTTTAATTCCTCCGAAAGGTCGCCTCCTTTCAAGTATAAAATCCCGTTGGGAAGCGGATTTATATGTTCCTTTTTAATTTTCCCGCGCACCCATCCGACGAATTTCGGCATTTGGGTAACGGCGCGACTGACGATGAAATCGTATTTTGAATTTAATTTCTCGACTCTTTGGCTCTCGGCTTTTACATTTTTCAATTCCAAAGCATTTGCGACTTCTGAAACGACTAATATTTTTTTCTGAATAGAATCCACCAAATGAAAATTTACTTCAGGAAATAAAATCGCCAGTGGAATCCCCGGAAAACCTCCTCCAGTTCCGACATCCAAAACTTCAGTTCCGTCTTTGAATTTCATCACTTTGGCAATTGCCAAGGAATGCAGAACGTGTTTAATATAAAGTTCATCAATGTCTTTACGCGAAATCACATTGATTTTTTCATTCCATTCAAAATACAAATCTTTCAGTTTTGAAAGCTGCTCAATTTGCTTTTCGGATAAATCGGGAAAATATTTGAGAATTTCGTCCATCAAATTATTTCAGAAACTTTTTCACAAACATAATTCAATAATTCTTCATCGGTGTCGGTAAACGGATCAATCACGTGACTATCAATATCGATTTGACCGATGTTTTCGCCGTTTTTGAAGATGGGAACCACGATTTCCGATTTGGTTTCAATGCTACAGGAAAGATAATTATCCTGCGCCGAAACATCGGGCACGACAAAAGTCTCATTGGAAACCGCAACTTGTCCGCAAATTCCTTTTCCAAACGGAATGATGGTGTGATCGGTTTCCGCACCTACATAAGGTCCTAATTTCAATTCTTCTTTCTCTCCGTTTCGGAAATAAAAGCCAACCCAATTGTAATGTGCTACTTCGTCGTGCAATAACTGACAAACTTTCTGCAATTTTACTTCTGCCGACTGATCTGCATTGAAAATCGTATCAATTCTAAGTCTTAAACGCTCCATACCTTCCTTTTAAGCTTACAAATTTATGAAATTTTGTTCGGTAATTTCTGATTAACTTTGTCGCAGAATCTAGACAATGAAAGAATTCAAACCCGTTCTGATTTTTTTACTCAAATTCGCCGTGACGGGAATCGTTTTGGTCGTTCTTTATAATTTGTACCTGCACCAATACCATCAATACAATCTTCCTGATCCTTATAGTCAGTTTGTGGCGGACTGCACGGTTTATTCAATGAATTCGCTGGGTTTCGACGCCATTCAGGTGGTTGATAAAACGCGACCTTGGATTTGGATTGGAATGAATAACGAATGGCTTTCTTACATCAACGAAGGTTGTAATGCGGTTTCTGTAATGATTATTTTTGTTGCTTTTATCTTTGCATTTTCTACCACTTGGAAACAAACCTTGCTTTATATTTTGGGCGGATTGATTATCATCAAAATAATGAACATCGCCCGAATTGTATTATTGAATTATATTTTTGCTTACCACAAAGAATACGGCAAAATCGCACACGATTATCTTTTCCCGGCGATTATCTACGGAACCATTGTCGTTTTATGGATTATTTGGGTGAAATATTTTGCATTGAAACTTAGAAACAAGTCCGATGAACAAGTGGATTAGATATATTTTTACAGCGGTTTTAATTTTCGGATTAATTCTCGTCAGAAAATACGAAGACATTCTTTTTTACGATCCGTTTTTAGCTTTTTTCAAAGGGGATTTTCTGAATAAAGAATTTCCCGAATACGATTTAGCCCGAATAAGCATTCATATTATTTTCAGGTATTTATTGAATTCCATTTTAACTTTGGGGATCATCGGACTCCTTTTTTGGAGCTGGAAATATGTGAAATTTACGGCTTTGGTTTTATTGGGATTTCTGCTAATCCTGCTTCCGCTTTATTTATTTATGATTGAATCTGAATTTTCAATCGGAGAAAATTTAGGGTTCTACATCCGAAGGTTTTTAATCCAACCGATGGTGTTATTGATTTTGATTCCTGCTTTTTATTACCAGAAATTTCTGAAAAATCAGAATTCGAAAGAAAATTAATTGGGCAAGTCCTTAGAACTCGGACTTGTTTTTTTCACTCGATTTGGAAACATAAGGTTTTTTATACAACCAACCCAAAAATCCGCCAATCAAAACACCCAATCCGCCTCCGTAAAGTAATCCAAGCGCAAATTCAGGCTCGGTAATCAAATCTCCAAAGACAAATTTCCCTACAAATGAAGCTACTAAACCGATGGCGATTAGTAAAATTCCGATAATAGTTGTGTATCTCATAAACTAAGATTTTAATTCAAATTTAGTTAATTCGAAATTAACGCAATAAAAATACCTCCAAGGTTTTGAAACTTTGGAGGTTTGTGGCTTCGAGAACCTCAGCCACTGAGCTTATTATTCTTCTACAATCCAGAGTTGCTTTTTAAAAATCAATATCCACTCCGATGTAGAAACTCGCCGGCATCACGGGTGCATAGACCATTCCGCCGTCGAAATAATTTCCAAAGGGATTTTGCGCATCAATGATGGCGTGCTCTTGGGTAAATCCGGTCAGGTTTTCTGCTCCCAGATAAACACGTAAGTTTTTATTGAAATTTCTGGAAATCTGCGCATTTAAACGGAAATAGGAATCTCCGTATTCCGGCATTTGAAAAGCTACCGGATTGGACGAAGTATCGGGCAAACGCTGTTCACCCACCCATTGCAAAGTTGTATCGAAACCCCATTGGGCTCCATTAATTTTCTTCATTGTAAAATAACTTAAATTAAGGAAACCACGGTGTTTCGGGGTGAAAGGCAATTCTTTAGAGCCCGACAAATAATCGGTTTTTGTGTCGTAATATTTATAAGCCAATCTCGCTTCCAATCTGCGAACGGGTTGAAAGTCCCATTGCACCTGAAAGCTATTGGCATAAGATTTTCCGTCCAGATTATAAAACAAAATACTTTGTGGCGAATTATCCAAATCCATCACAACTTGGTTCTCGAAATCGGTACGGAATAAATCGGCTACCAAGGTACTCGTTCTACCAAAAATTCGGAATTCCTGTTGCAAACTGATTCCATAATTCCATGCAATCTCCGCATCCAAACCGTAGATATCGCCGCCGTTTTCAAGGATTTCGATTTGGCGGTTGGAAGCCAAATAAGCCTGAGACTCCGCAAAAATATTGGCTGTTCGGAATCCTTTTCCGGCCGATGCACGAAGAATGGTTTTCGGCGTGATATCGTATTTCAGATTCAATCTCGGTGTAAATTGGGTTCCGGCCAAATTATGCAAATCGACTCTCGCGCCCGCAACCACAGTGAGTTTATCTCCCGAATAAGTGTATTCGAAAAACGCTCCCGGAACGGTTTCGTCGCGTTTGAAATTCGTCAGATTATAGATTTCATCGTAATGATCATACAAGAAACTCAATCCTGTTTTGTATTTGTGCGCGGTATTGCTGAAAATACTTTCGAAAATTAAATTCGAATAAAAAGTCCGTTGTTCGGCATCATAATTCCGCAATCCAAAATAAGATTTCTGTTCATTGTAATTGAATTGATTCATCCAACCGATGCTCTGATAAGGCTTTGCCGGAAAAATATAGCCGGTTTTGTTCCATACTTGAAATCGCTGAATGTCCACTCCGATTCCATAGGCATTTTCGGTTCCTTTGTCGGAATCTTCACGAAAATCCATTTGACCGCCCAAACGATGATCATTCACATAATTCACTCCGAAATGCGTCATTAAACCGGATTTTGTCAAATCTTCATAATTCAGCAAATATCCAACATTGATATTTCGGCCGATGGGTTGATCCATAAATCCATCATCATTGTGATCTTTCCGATCCAAAGTCGCATTTCCGTGCAGTAAAATGGATTGCGTCCATTTGTCATTCACCGCATCATTGTGCACAAAATTTGCTTCCAATCGGGTTTCGGTATCACCAAAAAAGTTGATGGAAGTTTTGGCTTTGTCGTGGGATTTATAAAGTTCGGTATTGATATGTCCGGCAATGGCTTCGTATCCGTTCGTAACCGAACCTCCGCCTTTGACCAATTGAATTCCCTGAATCCATCTACCCGGAATGAAATTCATTACATAAGCGGAAGTAATTCGTCGTACTTCGGGCAAAAATTCTTTGGTCATCAAAATATATTTCTGATCCAGCCCAAGCATTTTCAATTGTTTGGTTCCTGAAACGGCATTCGAATAAGATACATCGACCGTGGCATTGGTTTCAAAACTTTCTGACAAATTACAGCAAGCTGCTTTCAACAATTCTCTGTCACTGATGTTTTCCATCAATCCGGCCGCTTTTTTATCAAAAGCATGTGCCGGTTTGTTGCCGGTAATCGTCACGGCGGTGAGCCCCACTAAATCATCTTCCTCTTCCAATCCATGGTCGTGTCCATCGTGTAAATCATGATGCGAAACACCATTTTCCTGCAAATGAGTTCCGGGACTATTTTCGATATTTTCCCAATCTATTTCACGGTCATAAAGACAACAAGCGGGAAGGTTTTCATAAATGGTATTTTCGGAAGTGAAAAGTTCGTTGTCGTGCCCAACTTCCGCAATTTTTCGCATAATCGCTTCTTTGGAAGTTTGATTTGGATCATAAATCAAAGTCAGAACCTTGGTTAAAACGTCCCAAGTTCCATTTGCGGAAGGAAAAGTTTTCACGGCATTTTCAATCCGGTTTTTACAGGAAATACAATTTCCACGCACCTTGATCGTTTCGGTAATCTGAATTGAATTAGAAGGCTCCATTCGGTCGTAAAGACAACAGCCGTGAAGATTTTCATAAACCGAATCTTCGGCACGATGAAGCGCATTGTCGTGTCCAACTTTGGCAATGTTCTTGGCAATTTCGTCCAGATTGGTTTTGGATTCATCAAATTGAACGGTCAAGATTTGAGAGCTCATATCCCAGTTTCCGTTGGCTGATGGGATTTCTTTGACGGCGTTTTCGATGCGGTCTTTGCACATTCCGCAGTTTCCACTTACTTTTAAATTAGCTGTTTTTTCCTGTGACCAAAGCATTGTCCCCAGGGTCATCAGGAATATAAATAGGATGTTTTTATACATTTCATTTGATTAAAATTTATATTAAATTTTCGAAATCGTCCCGATAGCTGTTGGGATCGAAGTTCGAGATTCACTAAAATCAAGAAATGTATTTGGGTGGATTCCAGAAGGAGTAGCTTAGATCTTTGATCGCCAAAGATGAATAATTATCGGATTTTAATTTTTCGAAGGAATTGATTCCAATTTCCTTTTCAGATGAATTAATTGGAATATAAACATGAAATGAAATGACCTGATGCAAATGGCAATCATGGGTTGGGCAACCCTTATCGTCGCAATTATTTTCGGTCATCGGCTCACCGGAATGGCAGCAATCATGGGATTCTTCCGAATCATCCATGGCGCAACAACTCATTTCAGACGCATGTTCTTCCACAGTCAAAACCGAGGCAAAAGAAAGCACCGGCGACAGAAAAACGAGCATCGCCAATAAAAGGGTTAGTATCTGAAATGGTTTTTTCACTGATGCAAAATTACGAAAATTTATTTCAATTAGTTATTTCCAGAATTCCCACCATTTTTTTGGTGAATGATCTCTTTTGTTTGGATGGGGTTGGTCTGGAGTTTGGACTTTTTGTTTAGGCAAATGGTCGTTTAATACTTCTAAATAAAATTCTGTATCCTTGGGATCTATACTAAATAACCAATCTAATTGCTTTTGAGTGAAATATTTATCAAGAAGAGGTTTCGCTTCCGGGTTTGGTAATAAAATTTCTTTGATTAAATAATCATAATTCGATTGAAATACAGACTCTTCCGGCATTTTCCCTTCCGCATCGCCTCCTACTATGTAATGATACATTTCAATCTCATTTTCAACTGCATGTGCCTGAAATATCTCAAACAGCTTGATTTGATGTTCAAAATTTAATTTAGCTATTAAACGGCTATCCATAAACCTTAATAAATATCGGCTTCTGATGACATAATCAAAGTCTTTTAACAACTCCTCAGCTCCTACATATTTAAACCGATAAAAATCTTTTCCCTCAAAATCCTCCAATGTCAAACCGGTTGTTTCTTTAATTTGAGCTTTTATCAATTCTGTATAGTCCTGAAACTCCAACTCGAGCGGAAGTTTTTCCCCAATCGAATGATCTTCCAAGTAAAGATTATCTTCAACTAAAAATCTTCTTTGCTCTAATTCAGATTCTTTGCTCCATTTAAAGCTAAAGTACATTGTGGATTCTTGTATAAGAAACGAGAAAACCTCATATTTCACTGATGTTCTGCCCCAAAATCCCGTTTCAAGGTCAGTTAAAATTAGCGTCGCATTTTCCAAAAAGCATACGTCAAAAATGCGGGATTTTTTATGTTTTTCGAACGCCGTTTCCCAATTGATTTTTTTTTGAAATTTCCAATAAAATTCTAAATCCCGACCTAAATCAAATCCATCTTTATCAAAAGAATGATTTACACAAATTCCCGCTAAACTTGTCCCCATAATTATTTTAATTAAAATCCGCCCTTTGCCTCACGACTTCATACAAAAATACGCCGCAGGCAACCGAAACATTGAGCGATGAAGTTTTGCCAAACATGGGCAATTTCACAATATGATCGGAAATTTTGATGAGGTCATCGGAAATCCCGTCTTCTTCACTTCCCATCACAATCGCTGTGGGAACCGCATAATCGGCTTCGTAAATGAAATCACTTGCTTTTTCAGTCGCGCTTACGATTTGAATTCCCGATTGTTTCAAATACTGAAAAACTTTTCGAAGATTGGGTTCTTTACAAACCGGAATATTGTACAAAGCACCGGTTGAAGTTTTGACCGCATCGGCATTTACAGAAGCCGAACCTTTCTGGGGAATGATGATGGCGTCCACGCCTACGCATTCGGCTGTTCGCGCAATTGCACCGAAATTTCGGACGTCACTTACACGATCCAAAATCAAAAGAAAAGGAGTTTTTCCTTCTTCGTAAATCTGAGGCAATAAATTTTCAATCGAATAAAATTCAATCGGAGAAAGAAAAGCAAATACGCCCTGATGGTTTTTCCGCGTCAAACGGTTTAATTTTTCCACCGGAACGTATTGGGTCGGAATTTCATATTCGGAAATCAACTTTCTCAGTTCCGAAAAAATTTCGCCCTGCAATCCTTTTTGAACAAATAATTTATCAATGGTTTTACCCGCTTCGATGGCTTCGATTACCGGTCGTAAACCAAATATCCCAGTTTCTTTTTCTTTCATTCTGCGAAAATACGAATTTAGAACTTCGAATTCCGAAGTTTCGAGACAAATACACTTTAAAACTTGTGAATATCTCAATTAGGTAAATCCTATATTTTATCCGAAATTTGCCTTCACTACCGTGGAATTTTAATCAAGAAAGAAGAAATTATGCAGCAATATCTGGATTTGGCCAAACATGTAATGGAAAATGGAACTACGAAGGAAGACCGCACCGGAACGGGAACCAAAAGTGTTTTCGGATATCAAATGCGATTTGATATGCAGGACGGATTCCCCATGATCACCACCAAAAAATTACATTTAAAATCCATCATCCATGAATTGATCTGGTTTTTAAAAGGCGATACCAATATTCAATATTTGACCGATAACGGCGTACGAATTTGGAACGAATGGGCTGATGAAAACGGGAATCTTGGTCCGGTTTATGGCCACCAATGGAGAAGTTGGGGAAAACCGAACGGCGAAACGATCGACCAGATCAAAGAAGTCATTCACCAAATCAAAACCAATCCGGATTCGAGACGAATGATCGTTTCGGCCTGGAACGTAGGCGAACTGGATCAAATGGCGCTGGCACCTTGTCATGCTTTTTTTCAGTTCTATGTAGCAGACGGCAAATTGTCCTTGCAATTGTACCAAAGAAGTGCCGATATCTTTCTGGGTGTGCCTTTCAACATTGCTTCTTATGCGCTTTTACTGAAAATGATGGCGCAGGTTTGTGATTTGAAAGAAGGTGATTTCATCCATACTTTTGGGGATGCACATATTTATTCGAACCATTTTGAACAAATCGAATTGCAATTGTCGCGCGACCCGAAACCGCTTCCCACGATGAAAATCAATCCCGATGTGAAAGATATTTTCGATTTCAAATTTGAGGATTTCACTTTGGAGAATTATGATCCGCATCCGCATATCAAGGGTGCTGTGGCGGTTTAATTGATTTTTATTTAAGAATTATTCCAACAAATTAAATCATGACACTGAATGAGTTTAAGCTTGATGAGACCAATCATTTCATCGCCATGGAATATTATTATTTAATTGCAAATAGAATCTATTTAATCTTGATTTTGGAAGACCAGCTTATTGGAATAAAAGCAAATGGACTCATTTCAGCTCCCAACGAATTTAGTTTTTTATTTAATGAAGTTTCTGAAGATTTATCAAACCCAAATTCCTATTTAAATCCAAAATATATAGATAAAGTCAAGAACTTGAATTTAGTTGATGGAAGCATTTTAAAAAACAATAAAGAAAACTTCATAATTAAAAAATCTGACATTAAGTCTGCAAATTACAATCCTTACAAAAAATTTGGAATGGGACCTTATCCGCATGACGGTCGCGTAACAATTAAGACTATAAGCAACGAAAAACGTGAGTTTATAATTCTTGGAAATCAATCAGGAAAAAAAATCTCAGAACTTATAACACAAAAGTAATTTCCACAACTTAACAACCCATTCACAAACCGAAGTAAGATTTTTCTTTATCTTTCGACCAATTTTGGTTAAAATTCAGTTCAAAATGAGAAAAGAATTATTCAGCATAGCATTTGCTTTTTGTATTTCCATCAGTGCCTATTCCCAAGTTACAGAAACTCTTCCCCCGAGTTATCGGGAAAATCAATCCAATAAAATGGAAATCTTTCGCGCCGAAGCCGAACGACTAACTGCACTTGTTCATACCAAACTCGATTTAAAGTTTGACTGGGAAAAAGAACATGTAAACGGCGAGGCCTGGATTACCGCAAGGCCTTATTTCTACGATACAAATAAATTGATCCTCGATGCCAAAGCCATGCTGATCCACGAAGTTTCATTGGTTACGGGCAACACCAAAAAGAAATTGAATTTCACCAATGACGAATGGCAATTGTTCATCGATCTGGATAAAACCTACAAACGAAATCAAGAATACACCGTTTACATCAAATACACCGCCCGACCTAACGAAGTTAAACAAGAAGGAAGCGCTGCCATTGCCGATGCAAAGGGATTGTATTTCATCAATGCCCAAGGAACCGATCCTGACAAACCGACGCAGATCTGGACGCAAGGCGAAACTGAATCTTCTTCTTGCTGGTTCCCGACAATTGACAAACCCAATCAGAAAACTTCACAAGAAATTTACCTGACTGTTCCCGATAAATTCGTGACACTTTCCAATGGAGAACTGGAAAAACAAACCAAAAACTCAGACGGAACCCGAACCGATTATTGGAATTTCAAAGAAAAACATGCGCCTTATTTGTTCTTTGTAGGCGTTGGTGATTATGCCATCGTGAAAGACAAATGGAAAAACATCGACGTGAACTATTATGTCGAACATGAATATGCGCCTTATGCCAAAGATATTTTCGGAAATACACCCGAAATGCTGACTTTTTTCTCGGAATTATTGAATTATGGATACCCTTGGAACAAATACCACCAAATCTCCTCAAGAGATTATATCAGTGGTGCGATGGAAAACACAACGGCTGTGCTTTTTGCAGAAGGCGTTCAGCAAAAGCCCGGTCAATTAATCGATAAAAACCGATGGGAAGGTACCATTGCACACGAACTTTTCCATCATTGGTTTGGGAATTTGGTCACCACCGAAAGTTGGGGAAATCTTACCGTGAACGAGTCTCTTGCGAACTATTCAGAATATTTATGGTTTGAGCATAAATACGGAAAAGACCGTGCGGAAGAAGATCGATACGACGACCTTGAAGGATATAAAATGGACCCAACGAATCTAAGTAAAAACTTGGTCCGAACTCATTACAACACTCGTGAAGATATGTTTGACGGCGTTTCCTACAACAAAGGCGGAAAAGGCGTTTTACACATGTTGAGAAGTTTCCTCGGCGATGAAGCTTTCTTTGGCGGACTTAGCAAATACCTTCACGATTACGAATACGGAACAGCCGAAGCAGTCCAAATCCGTCTGGCAATGGAAGCTGTAAGCGGACGCGATTTGAACTGGTTTTTTGACCAATGGTATTTCGCCAATGGGCATCCGCAATTAAACGTAGCTTACGATTATAATTCGGCTAATAAAAAAGTAAAACTTACCGTAGTTCAATCCCAAAGCAATTATTTCGAATTCCCATTTGCAATTGATGTGGTGGTGGACGGTAAACCTACAAGGCATCAGGTTTGGGTAGCCAAAAAACGAGAAAACACATTTGAGTTCGATGCAGCCAAAGCTCCTGAAGTAGTCATCCCTAATGCCAATCAGGATATTTTATGCGATATAAGTGAAACCAAATCCATTGAAGCTTTTGCGGCTCAATACAAAGCAGCCAAAGATGAATTCACTTCGAGATTATTGGCGCTTGAAAAACTGAAAGATGCCCAATCCACAAACGAAACGGCCTTGAATACTTTGGTCGAAGCGCTGAATGATCCTTACGAAGGAATTCGCGAAAGAACCATCAATTTCTTGGATGCAAATGACGCCAAAGTCAAGTCCAAAACCATTTCGGTTTTGAAAAAACTAGCAAGTTCTGATCCACGAACTCCGGTTCAGGCAGCGGCTTTGAATAAATTAGATGAAATGGGCGAAACCGATTTAGCATTGTTTCAAAATGGATTAAAATCAAAATCTTTCAGTGTACAAGCAGCAGCAGCTGTTGGTTTATTGCGTCTGGATCCTTCGAAAGTTTCTGAATTGCACTCACTTGAAGACGAAGTTTTGATGTCCAATGCGAAATTAATCGGTGAAATGCTTCCAACTTGGATTGCAAACAACGATAAATCCAAACTAAAAGTTGCTGCTGAAGCCGTTGCATTTTATCTATTAACAAAATACGAAGATCCGGTTTTGGGTGGAAAACTTGAACAAGGTTTTCTATGGGTTTTGAGTTCTGATGATATGAATTCAACCCAAAAAATCGCATCCACTTATAAACAAGTGCATCGCTATTATGCAAAAGACAATCCGGGGTTGACTATGTTGCTTCGAAATTTAGTCGATCAGGCGATTTCTTTAAAAGTTCAAGCCAATCAAAAATCACCTTCGAAAAATTTTGAAGAGCAAATCCAATTACTCAATGAAACCAAGGAAGCTTTGAAATAAACTGAAAATCCAGAAAGTAAATTCATTTTGCTTTCAAGTTTTAACTTAAAAATTTAAACTTTGAGCTTTACACTCACTATCATAGTCGCCAAAGCGGAAAACAACGTCATCGGCAATGAAAATCAGTTGATTTGGCATTTGCCGAATGATTTAAAACATTTCAAAAACCTGACGTCCGGCCATCCGATTATCATGGGTAGAAAAACCTTTGAATCCATAGGGAAACCTCTTCCCAATCGCACAAACATTGTCATTACACGAAATTCCTATTGGAATGCTGAAGGTGTTTTGATTGCGAACTCTTTGGATGAAGCCATTGAAAAAGCAAAAGAATTGGATCCTGAAGTTTTCATAATTGGCGGTGGAAATATTTACGAACAAGCGATGGATCTAGCCGATGTTTTGGTCGTGACAGAAGTTCATCATTCGTTTGAAGGCGACACTAAGTTCCCGGAAATCGATTTGAACATTTGGAAGGAAATTTCAAGAGAAAAATTCGGAAAAGACGAAAAGCATACGTTTGAGTATTCCTTTGTTCTTTACGAACGAATTTAATCAGGAAGGCGTAGCCAAAAGTGTAAAAGGATAAAACGGTAGGTTTCTGATAATTCCAAAGACCAAAAGACTTATCAGAAAAATCCACAGCATCTTATTGGAAGTCAAAAAGTTTCGGGGTTTGGGTGTTTTCCAAAACATTCTTCGAATTTCGTAGTAAAACAAAATGGCGAGATAAGGAGTGAGTAGTACAAAAAAAGCATTGTATCGAAAAGCTTCTGCCCATTCGAAATGCAAAAGATGATGCACCGAACGCTGGCCACCGCATCCCGGACAATCCAATCCCGTGAAGTCTTTGAATGTGCAGCTCAGGTAGATATTTTCCTTGTCTGAAGGATCATTTGAATAAAAATAATAAAGCAAAACTGCCACAAGGATTAAAATCCCAATGGCAGTCATATAAAGTTTTATATTCTTTTTTTTACTCACAAATCTTACAAGCCCATTTCTCGCTGATAAGCTTCAATCATTTCCATGTATCCGCCTACCCCGCCATATGCAATCAACTGAACAATGGTAATAATGATACCTAAGACTCCTAATCCAATCGAAATATAGGAAAGCGTTTTCACATTTTTGGCTGAACTTACAGCTCCCGCATAATCGCCTGCATTGAATTTCGTATTGACTTGTGTCGCAAAAACAATTGCAATGATCCCGGTAATCAAACCGATGCAGCAAGGTGAACAAAGCCCAAGAACCGTACCCACGATTGCCAAGGTCATATTATTTTCCGGTGGCGTCGAAGGTGTATCAAAGGCTGAAAACTGTTCTTGATTTTCCATAAAATAAATAGTTAAAGGTTTTTATTCTCACGAATTTAATAAATTCCTCTTTAGTAATCGGATTTTGAACAACTTATTTGATAAAATTCAAAGACTAATGTGTAGTTTTAATTTCATTTGGGTTATGCTTGTATTTAAACACAATCGCAAATAAAATCGTGATAATCAATGCATAAACCGCAAAAATATACCAAGAAGTCGTCCAGCCTTCCAATTGAGCAACTGGATCGGTTTGCGTATAAACATAGTGATTTACTACTTCTCCTGCGGCAAGCATCCCGATTGTGGCACCAAATCAATTGGTCATCATCATAAACACACCTTGCGCACTTGAACGTATACTTTTATCGGTTTCCTTATCCACAAAAAGTGAACCCGATACATTGAAGAAATCAAAGGCAATCCCATACACGATCATCGACAAAACAAACATCCAAACACCCGTTCCCGGATTCCCGACACCAAAAAGTGCAAAACGCAGGAACCAAGCAAACATCGCCATGAGCATTACTTTTTTAATTCCGAATTTTCTCAGAACAAAAGGAATCAATAAAATACAAAGTGTTTCTGAAACCTGTGAAAGCGAAATCAAAGCATTGGCATTGTTCGCCCCCCAAGTATTTGCGTATTCAGGAATTTCTTTGAAACTCGTGATAAACGGATTGGCATATCCGTTTGTAATTTGAAGTGAAACACCCAAAAACATAGAAAAGATAAAGAAAATCGCCATTTTTTTGTCTTTGAAAAGACTGAAGGCTTTCAATCCTAGTGCATCGTACAAAGTTCGTTTTTCACCCGAATTAACTACGGCAACTTTTGGAAGTGTAAACGAATAAAAGAAGAGCATCAATCCCAAAGCTCCCGATACGAAAAACTGACTGTAACTATTTTGGAAACTCGGGAAATCATTTTGATTGGAGAAATTAAGTCCAAATTGTCCGTCCGGTGTACCTGCGAAATTTACAAAAAGCATCGCACAGATAAACCCTACGGTTCCCATCGTACGAATCGGAGGAAAAGCCTTAATCGTATCATACCCATTATTGGTCAAAACGCCATAAGCTACGGAATTGGAAAGTGCAATCGTCGGCATATAAAAAGCAACGCTTATCGAATACAAAGAAAACAAAGTTCCGAATTCCGCTTCAGCGCCCATATTCATTCCATAATATCCTGCTGATATAATGAAAATCGCTGCGATGGCATGGCAGATTCCCAATAGGCGTTGCGCCGGAATCCATCGGTCGGCAACAATTCCCAGAATGGCCGGCATGAAAATCGAAACAATCCCCTGCATTGCATAAAAAAGTCCGATTTTCGGCCCTAGACCGATCGAACCCAAATAATTCCCCATAGAAGTCAGATACGCACCCCAAACAGCAAACTGCAGGAAGTTCATAATGACCAATCGTAATTTTATCGACATATAAAGTGTAGTGTTAATTAACGTTTATCCAATTCGTCGCGCAGACGTGCGGCCAATTCGTAGTCCTCATTTCTGACCGCTTCTTTCATTTCTCGCTCCAGTTCCTCTTTGGTTTTGGACGAAAAATCAAATCGCTTTTCTTGTTTGGCAACCTCTTTTTCAATTTCCCTGATAGCCGACGCAATGCTTTTTTCTTCTTTTTCCTGAACTTCCAAATGAATTCCGGCTTTTTCCATCACATTTTCCAACGCATAAATCGGTGCATCAAAACGGATGGCAAGCGCAATGGCATCAGAAGTCCGGGAATCAATTTCCTCTTCTCTTCCGTCCTTGTCCTCCATTAAAATATTCGAATAAAAAACGCCGTCCTCCAACTTATGAATAAAAACTCCCTTTACAAAAAATTGAAATGCTTGCCCCATCGACACAAATAAATCATGGGTCAAAGGCCGCGGTGTACGAATGTCCTTTTCAAGCGCCAATGCAATCGACTGAGCTTCAAAACTTCCAATGATGATGGGCAATTTCCGCTGACCCAATTCTTCCTCTAAAATCAAAGCATAAGCACCCGTTTGGGTTTGGCTATATGAAATGCCTTTTATGTTTAGTTTCACCAAATTCTCCATCAGGCTGTAAATCTAATAAAATCTACAATTTAGGGAAATTATTTTAGTCATTAAAATCAATTTTCTTAAATCATTCAGCTTCCTACCCTTCAGCTTTTCAACCTTTACATACCAACTCCTCTCCTCTATTTTCTATTTTCTAAATTTGGGCGCATCCCGTTGCGATTCCGAAACTCTGCCCAAATCAAAACACGAACCGCAACGGGTCGGGCTATCCATTGCAATCTTTTCTTCCCTTGTGACTTCGAGGACCTCAGTCACCGGTCAGAAAAGGATTTCCACTTCTATCCCTTGCGCAAACTTTCTAATTCCTTCAAAAAATTTCACAAAAAAAACCTCCAAGGTTTTTAAAACCTTGGAGGTCTGAAATTATCTTAAAACTATAGTTTCTACTTCTGCCGACTTAACTACTAAAAAACAAACCCAAATCGTACATCCAAAGCCAAAATCACACCTTCAGAGCCGCCTTCTGCCCACTGATATCCGGGTCCGGTAGCTAATTCAAAATTAAATCTATTGGATAGATTTCTTCTAAAACCATATTTAGAGGATACGGTAAAGGTTCTTAAAACATAAATATTATCTACACTACTACTCGTTGCCCAACCCGGCGTAAAATCCGTTTCTACCGCTAAGAAATTCGCGGCATTGTTCATGGTGTTTTTCCCTTTTTCAATTCTTCGGTTAAAATTATAATAATACCTTCCTTCCAAGCTGAATGTAGTCGTGAAAACATAATTAACGCGGTCACTCACCCAGCTACTGTAGAAAAAACCACCTTCGTAACCAATTTCCCCATTGATTGTAAAATCGGGCGAAAGCGCCTTTTCATACCCAACCCAAGCTCCGATCAAACCCAGCTTTGCACTGAAAACATCGGTTGCTTTTTCCTGAGAATAGGAAGTAATTCCAATAATTAAAAGTAAAAATAATAATGTTTTTTTCATTTCATTAGCTTTATAATTCTAATCCTGCACCGATTCCAAATCCATACATATTGTAATATTGAATAATTCCGGGATTTGATTCAAATTCTTTTCGTAACCCTTGATACGTGATTATTCCTTCCAGATTCAAGCATAATTCTTTATAAATCGGAAGTCTATAACCAATTCCGGCTCGGAGCAAAGGTGCAATTTTTGCCAAATCTCCAAACTGAGTTCCAACATTCAACCGAAAAATAGGAGCTTCTATTTTATCTCCACCTATACTGCTTCTTAAACTTATATAAAGTGGAACGTAAGAAATATCCGGTTGATTAATGTATTCATAACCTGTTCCTAATCCTAAAATCCAAAATTCATCGAAACGATAACTAGCTTCAAAATTAATTCCGATCAAGCGAGAATCTCGTACATGCATTAAAAGTTCATCAGGCGTTATGTCTATTTCATCTATATTTCCAACTACCAACGCAAATGCTTGGGCATTGAACTGAAACCCTTCAGGGCGTGCTATATTGGTTTTTTGAGAATATGCGTTTACCAAAAAACAAGAAAGTAGCCCTATAAATGCAAATTTCATTTACTTAGAATTTAAATCTATTCCCATGCCATTGGCCACTCCTTTTTGCCATTCCAAATGCAGACATTCCTACTAAACTTGGGTTTCTAAAATCCATTTCATAACTAAATGAAAAAGACCCACCTCCTGAACCTGGACCAAAATGATACGTAACTTTAGGAGTAGCAACACCCCAGTCAATGATACGTTCTTTTTTATCACAATTCGTACAATCTGTACTTAAATCATAAAACTGTGTCCATGTTGATGTAGGGGTAACAATAACAACTCCAGCTTTTTTCAAATCTTTATTATATTGAGATTGCATAAAATTTTTAACCCCATCCCATAAAGAAGAATAGAAGAAAATTCTTGCTTGTTCCTCTGTCTGAATAAGCCGATTATCAATTGCTATTTCAACTAAAACATCAACTTTATTTTTGAATGGAAGAATAGGGATTTCAGAATTACCTATATATATAGGATTATGGTTTCCCAGTTTGCTATATAGTTTACCGTCACTAGTGTAATAACGTACAGCTACATCAGCAGGCGATCCAAAATTGGAAAAATCCGCGCTATGATCAAATCGCCACGATAAACTATTTACTCCTAAGACTACTTTATCTGTATTCTGCTTTCTCCAAATTCCGGTCCAACCTTTCTTTTGGTGTTTTACCTTAATTCCTATTGCATAAGCTAAAAACAGATTCACAGAATAATATTTAGTTTTCACACGATGATCACTATTATACTTATCTGTACACAACTTAACCGTTCCAAATAAATTCCCAAACCATGGAGAGGATGGACTGCATACTGAGAGAGAATTCGATATTTGTGCATAATTCTCTTGTCCGCCACCGCCTGACCCACCTGAACCTCCTCCATTTCCTCCTCCGGAACCATTACCACCAGAAGATCCTCCACTATTTCCGTTGTTACCGCCATTTCCGCTTCCACCATTAGATCCTCCACCCTCTCCTGGGTCTGTACTAATGGGTGCCGTTCCACCTCCTGCCATTCTATTATACCCCTCGGAAATATAATGTTCCAATCCTTCTTCAATCTGAACCAACCCTCCATTTGGGTTATAATCTAATTCTCCCTCTAAAGGTTCAATATTATTCACATCACCTAATGAATGGATATTGTTTTCTACCATAAAAACCTGTATCTTATGATAATGTTGGACAGGCGCAATTAAAAGTCCTTGATCTGTATATTTATATATTTTATTACCTACTTGAATTTCAGCTTCAGAATTTAAAAAACTCTCAAAAACATCTTCGCCAACTATCTCTTCCAAATCATCAAAATGATCTAGAATATCTTCTGTTGTTGGAGCAGCTACTTTACCATATATTGTCTGAGATTTATCCAGAATATTGTCCAAATGCTTTTCTCCGTAAAGACCCTCTGTTCTCTCATTTAAAATTGGAACTAATGAGTAAAATCCTTTATTATAGAACTCGGAACCCAAAATATCCGCCACCTCATACTCTCCCTTTTCTTTAACATCATAATAATATGCTTGAAAGGTTTCTAAATTTGGAAAATAAAGTCGTCCATCGACCACATTAATTTTACCTAAATCAATGTTTTCAGAGTTTGCTGAATCTGCTATTGACTGTAAGTCATCTTCATTACAAGAATAAAAAACAAACAGCAAATTAATTAATAGAAATAGGTTGAAATTTTTCATTAGAGTAATATTTAAATAGTTAGATTTCAAATCTATGCTCATTTCTTAATTTCATTTATGATATTTATCACATCAAGCCTATTCTTAACTTCAGGATTATAATAAAAAAACCTCCCGATTTATAAAAACCGGAAGGTTTGATATTTAATTAATAATGAATTTTCAAATCAACTCATTTTCAAATTTTCAAATCAAGTTAAGCCCCTTTGAACTTTTTCACTTCTTCAATCAATTTCGGAACGATTTCAAATGCATCGCCCACGATTCCATAATCGGCTGCTTTGAAGAAAGGTGCTTCGGCATCGCTGTTGATAACCACAATCGTTTTGGATGAATTCACTCCTGCCAAATGCTGAATGGCTCCGGAAATCCCGATGGCAATGTACAATTTCGGCGCGATGGCTTTACCGGTTTGTCCCACGTGTTCACTGTGAGGTCTCCACCCGATGTCCGCTACCGGTTTGGAAGAAGCCGTTGCTGCGCCCAATAAGGAAGCCAATTCTTCAATCATTCCCCAGTTTTCAGGACCTTTCAATCCACGTCCACCGGAAACCACGATTTCCGCTTCTTTCAAATCGATTTTATCGGTAGAAGCTTGTTCTACTTTGACTACTTTCACTTTGGAGTCCGCTTCGCTCACGGAAACATTGGCTGTTTCTTCCGTTCCTGAACTTGGGTTTTCTTTTAATCCAAAAGCATTTTGCAATACGGTCAAAACTTTTGCGCCTTCACTGACTTCAACTTTTTCAATTCCTTTTCCGGAAAAAGCTCTTCTTTCGGCTGTGAAAGGCGAAACGTTTTCAGGAGCTGAAATTAAATTCGTCACCAAAGTCGCATCGGTTTTCAATGCCAAAAGAGGTGCAAAGCTCGATGCATCGTTGGTAGCCGGAAGAACGATGGTGTCTCCGTCTTTTAAATCGGACAATACTTTTGCATAAGCATTGGGAGAGAAATTTTTCAAAGCATCGTTGGATACTTTCAAAACTTTGTCTGCACCGTATTTATATAATGAATCGGAAGATTCGCTTGCGTTGATTGCGACAGCCGTTACGGTATCTCCCGATTGGGCTGCAATGGATTTGGCATAAGAAACTGCTTCAAATGCTGCTTTTTTATATTTTCCGTCTGCTGCGGATTCTGCGTAAACTAAAATTGCCATTTTAAATTTTGTTTAAAGTTTGATTAAATAACCTTTGCTTCTTCGTGTAAAAGTCGAACTAACTCGCCTACATTGTCCTTGTCAATCAAAGTTACATTTCCACGTTCTGCTGGTTTTGTATAACCTACCACATTTAATTTCGAAGAAGTTTGTTCGGCTTCTACCACATTTAGTGGTTTTGTACGTGCTGCCATAATCCCGCGCATATTGGGGATTCTCAATTCGGTTTCATCCACCAAACCTTTTTGTCCGGCAATTACCACCGGGAACTGCGCTGAAATGGTTTCCTTTCCACCGTCGATTTCGCGAACGGCTTCCACCGCGTTTCCATCTACATTCAGTCCTACACAGCCGTTTACAAATGCATAATCCAGAATTCCTGCTACAAACCCTGGAACTTCACCTCCATTGTAATCAATGGATTCACGTCCGGTCAAAACGAGGTCGTAACCTCCTTCTTTGGCTACTTTTGCAATCTGAGTTGCTACAAAAAGTCCGTCTCTTGCGTCTGCATTTACACGGATGGCGTCGTCTGCTCCAATCGCCAAAGCTTTTCTCATGACAGGTTCAACCGTCGCATCACCTACTGTCAAAACCGTAACTTTCGCACCTTGTGTTTCCTGCAACTGAACTGCACGCGTCAGACTGAATTCATCATGTGGGTTAATCACAAACTGAACACCATTTTTATCAAAAGCCTTTCCGTCTCCTGTGAAATTTATCTTTGCAGTCGTATCGGGAACACTACTGATACATACTAATATTTTCATTTGATATAATTTAAGTTTATAAACGCCCGTAAATATAGTGAAAAAAATATATTATGCACGCATAGTATCTACCAGATTTTTATCAGCTTTTGACCAAATCTCGTTTTTCCTTTTTGATTTGTTTATTGAACACATACTTAGTTATGAGAATGCTCAGTTCATAAAGTAGAATCAGAGGAAAAGCGGCAATCAACATACTCATCACATCGGATGGTGTGATGACGGCAGCAATGACCATAATCACCACCAAAGCATGTCTTCTATAAGTCCTTAGGAAATGGGGTGTTAAAACTCCAATTTTCGCCAAGAAATAAGCGAAAACCGGAAATAGGAAGACAAGTCCCATTCCCAATAAACTCTGAACAAACATGGATGTATAGCCCGACAAACGCCATTCGTTTGAAATCCCAAAGGGATTATAGGAATAAAGAAACTGAACTGAGAAAGGTAAAATAAAGAAATAACTGAAAAGAACACCAATCAGAAAGAAAAGCGTGATGGCCAATACTGTTCCATTTGCGTGCTTTTTTTCGTTATCTGTAAGACCGGGTTTAATGAATCGCCACACCTCCCAAACAACATAAGGAACGGCAATAATTAACCCACACAATAAAATGGTATAAATCTGTGATGTAATCTGTCCAGATGGATCCAGGTTTTTAAGTTCCTTTGTATAATTAAATGAGTCGGGATAAATCGGACTTAACCCTATAGCTTCCGCCAGCGAATTCAGTGCTTGATAAGTTAAAAAGTCAGACTTCAGAGGCGCCATTATAAAATTATCGGTAATAAACCCCCAAAACACTCCGCACAATACCGCTCCGACCAAAATGGCTATAAAGGATCTGATTAGATGCCCTCTTAATTCAAAAATATGTCCTAAAAAGGACATTTCTCTTTCTTCCGTTCTCTCTGTCATTATCCTTCTATTCCATGTTTAATTAAAGAATGCAAATCCAAAATCCCAAAATATTTTTTGTTTCGATCCGTAACCACTAATTGACCAATATTATAATCTCTCAATTTATAAAAAGCATCCACCGCTTTCTCATCTTTGGAAACCATTTTTGGGTTGGCCGACAGCATATCAATTGCTGTCAAGTGCTGATATTCTTTATGTTTCTGAAGCATTCGACGCAAATCACCGTCGGTAATCACCCCTAGAATTCTTTCATCGTCCAAAACTACTGTGATACCATTTCGGCCCGAAGTCAGCGAATCAATGACTTCGTAAACTGAAGATTCGGGATTCACAAAAGGTCGTTGATAGGTATCCATTACGTCTTCCACACTCCAGAGTAGTCTTTTTCCTAAAGCTCCTCCGGGATGAAACTGAGCAAAATCCTCGCTTGTGAAGTTTTTGATTTTCATCAGTGCAACTGCCAACGCATCTCCCATGACCAATTGAACTGTGGTGCTTGAAGTAGGTGCAAGATTGTTTGGACAAGCTTCCCTGCTGATGGCCAAGTTCAGAATCACATCGGCATGTTTTGCTAAATCCGATTCTAAATTTCCGGTCATAGCAATCAGCGCTTTTGCATTTTTTTTCAGCAGAGGCGCTAAATCTTTAATCTCTTGACTATTTCCGCTCTTCGAAACACAAATCACAATGTCATCTTTGTCAAGCAAACCCAAATCCCCGTGAATGGCTTCGGCTGCATGAAGAAACTGACTTCTAGTTCCGGTAGAATTAAAAGTAGCAACCATTTTATTGGCGATATGTGCGCTTTTTCCAATTCCTGCCACCACTACCTTACCTTTTAAATTGCTCAATAATTGAACTGCCTGAGCAAACTCATCTCCTAAATTTTGAGCAATACGGGAAAGTTCTGTAATTTCGTCTAGAAAAACCACTTTGGCCGTTTCTATAATGTCCTGATTTTTCAAATTCAAAAGATTTTGCCTGTATTATTTTATTTTGTACATTAGGTCATTCGACCAAAAAAATATTTTTTTCAATTTATTGAATTGAATTGTCAAATATAGGAACTTTGAAAAGTAGAAAAAATTTATAAATAGTCTTTTTGTTAAGATGAATAGTCCAACGGAATTATCTTCCCATTTAAAAAAACATTTTGGTTTCGACCAATTTAAAGGTGAACAGGAAGAGATTATCAAAAACCTTCTTGCAGGAGAAGATGTATTTGTATTGATGCCTACAGGCGGTGGAAAGTCGCTTTGTTATCAATTACCTGCTTTAATTTCAGATGGAGTAGCGATTATCGTTTCTCCCTTAATTGCTTTGATGAAAAATCAGGTCGATGCCGTTCGAGGAATTTCTTCGGACAACGACGTCGCCCATGTCTTGAATTCATCCTTAAATAAAACCCAAACCAAAAAGGTGATGGATGACATTCGCAGTGGTTCTACCAAGATGCTGTATGTCGCGCCCGAATCCCTGACCAAGGATGAATACACTGATTTTTTCAAAACGGTGAAAATTTCGTTTTTTGCCATTGATGAAGCGCATTGCATCTCGGAATGGGGACATGATTTCCGTCCGGAATACCGTAATCTTAAACACATCATCAACAAAATCGGGGATGCTCCCGTCATCGCACTGACGGCGACAGCCACACCGAAAGTTCAAGAAGACATTCAGAAAACTTTGGGCATGCAAAACGCAAAGGTTTTCAAAGCATCCTTTAACCGCCCGAATCTTTTTTATGAAGTTCGTCCGAAGATCAATCAGGACAAAGAAATCGTGAAATTCGTTCACCAATACGCCGGAAAGTCAGGCGTAATCTATTGTTTAAGCAGAAAAAAAGTAGAGGATTTCGCGCAATTACTTCAGGTCAACGGGATTAAAGCCATTCCTTATCATGCCGGACTCGACTCTAAAACCCGTTCGCGCCATCAGGATATGTTCCTTATGGAAGAAGCCGATGTGGTGGTCGCAACCATTGCTTTTGGAATGGGGATTGACAAACCCGATGTTCGTTTTGTGATTCACTACGATATGCCCAAAAGTCTTGAAAGCTATTATCAGGAAACCGGGCGTGCCGGCCGCGATGGCGGAGAAGGTTATTGTTTGGCTTTTTATGATTACAAAGATATTGAAAAGCTGGAAAAATTCCTGGCAGCCAAACCGGTTGCAGAACGCGAAGTCGGGCTGCAACTCCTGAGCGAAGTGGTGGCTTATGCCGAAACTTCCATGTCGCGAAGGAAATTCCTTCTTCATTATTTCGGGGAAGAATTTGACGAAATAAATGGATTAGGCGCCAATATGGATGACAATATGCGCAATCCAAAAAAGATGATTGACGTAAGGAAAGATGCCAAACTCGCATTGGAAGTCATTCTGAAAACCAAAGAAATACTTCGATTAAATGATGTGGTCAATGTATTGATGGGCAAAGAAAGCTCGATGACCAAATCTTATAATTTACAATTGGAGGATTTCTTCGGAAAAGGAAAAGAACATGAAGATTATTATTGGAAAAGCATCGTTAGACAATTGATTGTCAGAGATTATCTCGAAAAGGAAATTGAAACTTACGGTACTATTAAATTAAAAGCGAAAGCGAAAGATTTCATCAAAAAACCGGAAGAATTCTTGATTGCAGAGGATGTCGATTTGAAAAAATTATTATCGGAGGCTTCATCAGAACCGGTTCAACAAGCACCGGCTGCTTTTGACGATACCTTGCTGAAACATCTGAAAGATTTACGGAAGAAACTCGCCAAACAACACGGAATTCCGCCCTTTGCGGTTTTCCAAGATCCAAGTTTGGACGATATGACCATGCAATACCCGACCACGATTAAAGAACTGACCAATGTTTTTGGTGTGGGCGAAGGAAAAGCCAATAAATTCGGGAAACCATTTGTGGAGTTCATCGCAAACTATGTCGAAGAAAATGATATTGAACGTCCCGACGAAATGGTTTTCAAAGGCGTTGCAGACAAATCGAGTTACAAAGTTTACATCATTCAGAGCGTAGACCGGAAGCTGGACTTGGAAGATATGGCTGATGCCAAAAGTTTATCCATGGACGATTTATTGTCTGAAATGGAAAGCATCGTTTATCAGGGAACCAAATTGGATATCACCTATTATATAAATGATATTCTAGATGAAGATCAGCAGGAAGAAATTCACGATTTTCTGATGGAAGCAGAAAACGATTCCATGTCCAATCTGCTCAAAGAATTCGGAGATGATTACGATGAAGAAGAATTGCGTCTGATGCGAATTAAATTCATCAATGATATTGCAAATTAGCCCTACTAACCTCCCGAAGTGGGAGGAACTTATAATTTAAATAAAAGAAATTTAATAAATGAACCAAAAAGTCATGCTGATGATTTTGGACGGATGGGGAATCAATCCTGACACCAACGTTTCAGCAATCGCAAAAGCGAATACTCCTTTTATTGATAGTTGCTTAAATAATTACCCGAATGCGAGTCTCATTACTTACGGAATTGATGTTGGATTGCCCGAGGGACAAATGGGAAATTCTGAAGTCGGACATATGAATTTAGGTGCGGGTCGTGTGGTGTATCAAAATTTAGTTCGGATCAATATGGCGGTTCAGGACAAATCTTTTTTGAAAGAAAATGTTTTGAACTCACAGTTTCAGTTCGCTCGCGACAACAATAAAAAAGTTCATTTTATCGGGCTAACTTCCAACGGTGGCGTTCATTCGCATATTAACCATTTATTTGGACTTCTAGAAGCTGCACACGCATACGGCTTGACTGAAAACGTTTATGTACACGCATTTACAGACGGTCGGGATTGTGATCCGCATAGCGGAAAAGGATTCATTCAGGACCTTCAGGAGCAAATGACACACACCACCGGAAAATTGGCTTCTATCATCGGGAGGTATTATTCTATGGATCGTGACAAACGCTGGGAAAGAGTCAAACGGGCGTATGATTTAATGGTAAAAGGAAAAGGAAAATCTGTCCTCAACCCACTTCAGGCTATTCAGGAATCCTATGAGGAAGGAATTACAGACGAATTTCTGGAACCGATTATTATCGACAAAAACGGACTGATTGAGGAAGGCGATGTGGTGATTAATTTTAATTTCCGAACGGATCGAGGACGCGAAATCACCCAAGTTTTGACCCAAACCGATTTCCCTGAATTTGGAATGAAAAAACTTTCACTCCGATACATTACACTAACCAATTACGATAAAACTTTCAAAGGTGTACAAGTGGTATATGATGACAATGAAATTCCTGTTACCCTGGGCGAAGTATTGGAAAGACATGGAAAAACCCAGATTCGAATTGCAGAAACAGAGAAATATCCGCATGTGACTTTCTTCTTTTCCGGTGGTCGTGAAAAGCCATTTGAAGGAGAAAAAAGAATTTTATGTCCTTCTCCGAAAGATGTACCTACTTATGATTTAAAACCGGAAATGGCGGCATTTGAAATCACTAAAAACATCATTCCGGAAATTCAAAATCAAACCGCTGATTTTATCTGTCTAAATTTTGCCAATACGGATATGGTCGGGCATACAGGTGTTTTTCAGGCCGCAGTAAAAGCAGCCGAAACCGTAGATCAATGCACGGAGTCGATTGTGAAAACCGCATTGGAAAACGATTATTCGGTAATCATTTTAGCAGATCATGGAAACGCCGATGTGATGGTCAATAGCGATGGTTCACCCAATACCCAACACAGCACGAATTTGGTTCCTGTAATTCTGGTTCAGAAAGAAAATAAATTCAATTTAAAAAACGGAAAATTAGGCGACATTGCTCCTACTATATTGAATTTGATGAGCCTTCCCATTCCGGAAGAAATGACGGGTGAAATTTTGCTTGATAATTAATTTATACCTTTGCAGGCTTCAGTCAAATAAAAATGAAAAGTTATATAATCGCAGTCGATTTTGACGGAACCATAGTGGAAGATGCTTACCCGAGAATCGGAAAACCGATGCTCTTTGCTTTTGAGTCTTTGAAGCAACTTCAGGCACAAGGACATCGTTTGGTGCTTTGGACCTATCGTCACGGAAAAGCTCTGGAAGAAGCGGTTGAATTTTGTCGTGAAAACGGAATTGAGTTTTATGCTGTTAATTCCAGTTTTGAAGAAGAGGTTTTTGACGGCAATTCACAAAGTCGCAAAATCCATGCAGATGTTTTCATTGACGATCGCAATTTGGGCGGATTTCCCGGTTGGGGTGAAGTTGTGCAAATCATCAATAAGCGAATTGAATTTTCGATTGGTGAGCATGGAAAAGTTAAAGAAAGAAAAAAGAAAAAAAGAGGACTTTTTGGATTATGATTCATTTAAAAACCAAGGAAGAATTAGAGTTGATGTATGAATCGGCTCAGCTGGTTTCCAAAACTTTGGGGATGCTAGCAAAGGAAATCAAACCCGGTATAAAGTCGATTGACCTCGACAAATTGGCACATGATTTCATCAAAGATCATGGTGGCGAACCAGCCTTTTTGGGGTATGGTGGTTTTCCTTATTCGCTATGTATTTCACCCAACGAACAAGTTGTTCATGGATTTCCAAATGATGATATTTTGGAGGATGGCGACATACTTTCGGTGGATTGCGGCGTGTACATGAATGGATTTGTGGGTGACCATGCTTATACTTTTGAAGTGGGCGAAGTAGCCGATGACATCAAAAAATTACTGCGAATTACCAAAGAATCTTTGTACAAAGGAATTGAACAAGTTTTACCCGGAAATCGTGTGGGCGACATCGGTTATGCCATCCAAACTTATTGCGAAAAGGAAGGTTATGGTGTGGTGAAAGAACTGGTCGGCCATGGTGTGGGAAGAGATATGCATGAAGATCCTCAAGTTCCAAATTATGGAAGAAGAGGAACCGGAAAAGTATTGAAAGAAGGAATTGCTCTGGCCATTGAACCGATGATCAATATGGGAACCGATAAAGTTCGTTTTCACAAAGACGGATGGACCGTAACAACACGCGACAATCAGCCGTCGGCGCATTTCGAGCATGATGTTGCCATTATGGACGGAAAACCGACTTTGCTTTCTACATTCAAATATGTGTATGAAGCACTGGGAATTGAATCTGACGAAGAAGAACCGTTTTTGTATAAAAAACCTTCCTGATGTTTCGCTATCTCCGTTCGATCCGATTTGCCATAAACGGATTGCTTTATGCACTTCGGACGGAACGAAACGTTCAAATTTGGTTTGGCGTCGCCGTCCTGACTTTTCTTTTTTCAATCTGGATGGAAGCTTCCCAAACCGAACTTCTAATCATCCTCCTTTGGATGTCGCTCATCGGAACTGCTGAATACTTGAATACTTCCATCGAGAAATTATCGGATCGGGTGACACTCGAATACGATGAAGAAATCAAGCGCGTAAAAGACATTGCGGCCGGAGCGACTTTTGTGGCATCCATCGGCGCGATTATTTCGGGGTTGATTATCTTTGTTCCGAAAATTCTGGAAAAATTTGAAATCTATCTTTAAAAAAATCATCAATATCATTCCGCGTCCCTTGCTCATCACACTCAGCATTTGGGCAAGACCGATTTTGGTTTGGATGTATCGCGGCGACAATTTCACGGATCCGATTGACGGAAAAAATTATAAAAGCTTCCTGCCCTACGGATACGAAAAACAACGTCAAAATGTGCTTTCACCGGGAACTTTATCTTTGGAAAGGCATCGTTTGATGTGGTTGTATTTGCAAAACGAAACCGATTTTTTAACTTCGAATTTGAAAGTTTTGCATATGGCGCCGGAGCAATCCTTCTACAAACGGTTTCGGACGATGAAGAATTTGAATTATATAACTTGCGATTTGGACTCACCGATTGCCGATGTAAAAGCGGATATTCAGGATTTGCCTTTTGAAGAAAATTCTTTTGATGTGATTTTTTGCAACCATGTTTTGGAACACGTGGACAATGATCAAAAAGCTTTGTCGGAATTATTTCGGGTAATGAAACCTGGCGGATGGGGAATTCTGCAAGTTCCGATTCGTTACCAACAAGAAAAAACTTTTGAGGACCCGACGATTACCGACCGAAAAGAACGCATTGAAAAATTCGGGCAATATGACCACGTTCGGGTCTATGGAATGGATTATTATGAAAAACTAGCTGATGCCGGATTTGAAGTGGAAAAAGTCAATCTTTCCGAAAAACTTTCTGATGAAGAAATCAAAAGATTTGCTTTGGAGAAAAATGAGATTTTGCCGGTGGTGAGGAAAGTTTAATGCAGAAACTTTGTCAAAGTTCTATGGACACTGAATATAACTTTGACAAAGTTAGAGGTTCAAAATTATTTCACCGGAAATTCAGGGACTGGTTCGGGTTCAACCATTAAAACTTCTATTTGATGAAGAAAGATAGAGTCTTCTTTATCATAAAAATCTTCTTCTGAATAAGAGTTATCATAAAAACTGGAAATTTTGGTCAATTTTAAATCCGACTTCACTTGACTGAATTTTGCTTTTACCCAATACCAATCATCGCATATTAAAGCTTCGTCTTTTCTCTCTATTAATTGAGCATCTTTTAAGTCAAAATATCTATCGGGACGAATACTTCTTTTGTCAACCCAAATCGAATAATTTTTCTCTCCAATTTTCTCAGAAAAACTATAAAAAGAAGAATTCACACAATCCATCACAGAAGTATGAACATACACATGATTTTCCGTCGTAAGAATATAAATGTAACCCGTAGTGCATTATTAAACGAGATTAATTTTTAGGTTGTTAATGTTCCTGTTGAAAAGGAATTTATTGAGATATTGAATGGTTGTAAGTGTTGTAATTTTAGCCAAGATTCTGGTTTTAAATC
>JAAYKY010000056.1 GCA_012522185.1 Flavobacteriaceae bacterium
GAACTTTTTGTTTGTGGTATTCTAAATTGTGGTTTCTTTCCACCGTCCGGTTATATTTTCCTTTAAAGCATTGTGTCCTGAGCGGACAACCTTTGCAGTTTTTTGCCGTATAGCAACTGTAGGTTTGTTTATACCCTGACTTTGTTTCGACTTTTCTCTCACCACTTTTCTCCATACGTTGTCCCATGGGGCATACATAAAAATCTTGCTCTTCATTGTAATAAAGAGTATCTCTTTCAAAAGGTTTGGTATTTTTCTTTTATTTTGGGATGATAACTGGGATGCCCTTCCCGACTGTATGTTTCTAACAGGGGTTTTAAATCTATCTTCTCCACTACATTATTGACGATTCTTACAGGATGATCCGATGGAATTAGCTCTTCTATGGAAGGTGGAAATAACCAGTTTTGAGATTGATTATATTCTTTAATTCTATAACTCATTGTGCTGATAATTAGATAGTTAAATATAGTGATTTTTGCATTAACATCCTAATTATCAACCTTTTATTTGCTGAAATTGAACAAAAAAACCGCCTCGGTTGTGAGACGGTTTTATAATCTAACAATTATTAATTCTTACAAGAAAATCAGTTTTTTGGAAATAGTTCCTTTCTCTGTTTCAACTTGTAAAATATAAGTTCCGGCAGAGAAACCATGTTCCATTACAGATTTCCCTGAGTCCTTTTCGCCGGAATACATCAGTCTTCCGTGCAAATCAAAAATCTTAATATTGGCTTTACTTTCCAGCTCCATCCAAAAACGATCTTTTGAAGGATTTGGATAAACTTTAAAGCCAGCCAATTCGGAATCATCTACATTCAATCGAGAAATGATTACTTCGGTTTTTTCGGATGCACCGGTTGTATAAATCGCTTCCACTTCTGCAATGTGTGTTCCTGTAATCAAATCCTCAATCAAGAAAGTCTGTTCCGTCACGTTGTCCGCGATCAAAGCTCCGTCAAAATAAACCTTGTAATACAACGCATGGTTATATTCCTTTTCATAAGTCAAATCGTCTATTTTCAGAATATAACTATCGTTTCCAACGTAATTGATAGCCACATACTTTGTTCCTTCCGGTGCTTCAAATGAATATTCCGTCCAATCTGCAGGCACCGAAATGGTTCCTTCAAATGCAGTAAAATCAGCAACTTCTGTTCCGGTGGTCGAATAAAGAACATTGATTCGCTCCGGCATCGAACCTACCAATGAAGCCGCATAGAAAGAGAAATCTCCTGCTCCGGCCGGAATAATCAGCCAATCGTTATTTGCACCGTCGGGTCCTGCAAATCCAGATAAAAATCTTCTTCCTGAATACGTATCGATGTCGACCGCAGGCAATGTTGCATGTGGATTAAACACCATAAACGACATCGGATCTCCTGCATTGGGCCATGTGAAATTATCATAAATATAAGTTTCCAATCCGTCTAAATCTCTTAAAATATAATTTCCAATCGACTGACGTTCAAAATCTTCATATTTTTCAATTTGATCTGTGAAAGTATCGTGAAGTGTCCAGTTCAATTGTGCCGAACTTCCTTCTACAGAGGCTGTCAAATTGGAGGGCTGAACTTTCAATAAGTTCAAAGGAACCGAAAGTGTACCGTCTTCCTGAACTTCAACGTTGGTAAGTTCAACGATTTCATAATTATCCAATTCAACTCTCAAATTATAAGTTCCGGTCATCAAATCATCAAATGTCGCAATCTCAGATGCTGAAACGAAAGCTTCTGCAAAGTTGGTTTCATTCCAAATCGATACATAAGCACCTTGTGCTGTTCCTGAATCCGGATTTAATTCCACCGCAAAATCAAAGAACATATTGTGCTCAATCTCATTTGAAATTCCTTTCTCTGAAATTAATCCTTCGCCATAAAGCGCTTCCACTCCATATTTATACATATTCGGTGCGGCATCCGCAAGGGTTGTATCGCTGAAGTTTGTTTCCGTGATGATGTTTGGCGTCAATTCTGTCCAATTATTTTCAGAAGCCGGACTTCTAAAAACTTTGTAACCTTCGGGATCTGCTTCAACTGTATAATTGGCAATTCCGTAAATGTTCCAGTTTTTATTGGTAAGACTCATCGCCGTCCAAACTCCGTTTTCATATTTCATACTTCCTTTGTAAGCCGGTGCATTCGGTCCATCATCCAAACCAATCGGATAAGCACCATATTGTCCAGCCAAGAATTCAACTCCAATCCATAATTCTTGGTTCAAATCGATGTTCAAAGACTGTGTCAGTTCGATTACATACCAATCTTCCGATTCGATTGAAACCGGTTGTGAATGGATCAATTCCGATGCATTAGCTCCCCGGAATACTTTGATTACCGCCTCTGCATGATTGGCAAAATAAACTCTTACATGTGTCAATTCGGCTCCTTCGCTCAATTGGGTTTGCAAATCTGAAGTTTGGAATCGGATTCCGGCTATAAACGGATCTCCTCCGTTACCCCAAGCGTCTCCGGCTGTGATGAAACTTCCCCAGCCCAATGTTTTTTCGTTAAAATGTCCAACCGGAACTCTCCATTCAACTTCTCCTACTCCCTCATTATTTACCGCCAAAACGTTTCCTGGTTTGTTCAATGCCAGTTCAAGTTCAATCGGATCCAATGTGAAATCATTTTCTTCTGATGTGAAGTTGATGGTTTCCGAAACATAAAGCGGATGCCAAGCTTCCAATTCATAGTCTTGTCCGGCAAAGGCTTCCAATACAAAATTTCCTGCGTCATCAGTTTGTGTAGTAAATTCTGAGAATCCACTTAAATCTAAATTGATCCCTTCCAATGGATTTCCATCGGTATCGGTTACCGTTCCGGAAATTAAAATCGGAAGTGAATTATCCAATTCTGCATCCAAAGTCAAACTTTGATTGGCCGCTAAACTAAATTCGATTTCAAGCGTATTGTAAGTGTCTTTACTAAATCTTGCCACATAATTTCCTGGCAATAGTGCAGGTATTTCATAGGTTCCATCAGCGATTGTCAAAACGGTTTCAGTTTGATACGCATTCGCATCATCGGGAATGACCGTTACAGTAACACCCTCTAATTCAGAACCATCCTCAGCTGAAGTAACAGTTCCCGAAACACTTCCAAATTCTTTGTTTTTTTCCATCACAATACTCGGAATGCTTGTAATTTCTTCCAAAGTCCAAGCAGCAGGCTGAGTTGTAATTACGCTAAGATCTACTGAATATCCGATCGAATAATAAGTTCGCATCCCATCTACCGGTGTATTATAAAATTCACGTGGATTTACAGAAGGAACGTTGGCCAATAAAGGTTTAACAATCGTAATGATTACATTCTCATTGCTTGAAGCATCGTAATAAAACGGTTGATCCAATTCTATATTGATTGCATTTCGACCGGCAGTAAATTCGATATCGCCATCAAATAAAAGCTTTTGATTTCCAAAATATTCCCAAACCGCATTGTTCAAAGTTGTTCCAAATGTTGAACGATCGGTTGTGCTCATGTAAATTTTATAACGTGCTGTACTGGTCACTCCTAAATTCGCAAAATAAGACAGAGAAGTAATGAGCCCGCTTTCGCCAATTTGATCTGGTGTATAAATACTTTGGGAAATAATCGAACCTCGGTTCAGTTCAAATGGCTGATCCGAAACGGCATTTCCACTTGTTATTGATTCTTGGTTTTCATTCAAACCTGAATAAGCCGGGACAACTGCTGGAACTCCCTCGTTGGTAGGACTCGTCAGCGCAATGATTGAGTAAGTATATAAATACAATTCAGGAATATTAACTTCTGTGAAACTTGTTTCCGGATGCATTTCGGCCAATGTTTCAGTTGTGTTTCCAATAGTTCTGAGAATTTTATAACCTATCACTTCATCTTGTAAAACCCCACCATTTTCTCCATAATCTACTTCGTCCCAAGAAATCACTGTTTGCAAAGATGCATTTTGTGTGAAATTCACATTTCTTGGCGCACCCGGAATCGTTTCATATCCAAAGAAAGTAATAGGCGTGTTGTATGCTACTCCGTCTCCAGACGCATTATAAGGAACAAAACGATGTGTATAGGAACCTTCGCCTGGAAGCGTATCAATATAATTCATGCTTTGTCCAGCCGAAGAAGGAAGATCTGCAATCTGCACCAAGTTCATAGGATGCGTACCGCGATAAACCTTAACTCCAGTCATATTGGAAAGTGAATTTCCTGCAACATCGATTGTGGGATTGGTCCAAGTGAAATTAGCTTTGAACTCGGTATCGATTTCGGTTTCTGCAGAGAAATCCGTAATGCTTCCGGGTGCTGTATCGACCAAATTCGGTTTGAACTCGATGTCATCTACTACAAACATAAAAGCTTGGGATACGCAATTAATCGCCAGATGTTTTGCTCCGGCAGGAATTTCAAATTCGTATTTTGTCCAAACTCCAGTAGAGGTAGTAGTAGAAATAAATGTGAAATTATTCGGATCTGAATCTGTGGTAGAATAACCTACTTTAAAAGTATCTAATCCCGCAAAAGTGGCTGTACTTTTGGCATAAAACGAAAAAGTCCCGCCCGGATGTGTTGCCAATTCATCTGAAATCAACCAGTCATTGCTGGGTCCTGTATAGGATGAAATACTCGCAAAGTATTTTCTTCCTGAACGTGTGTCATATCCGTCAAGTGTATTCGGCGGATCGGTTTCCGACGGAGTATAAACTATAAATCCCAGAGGCCCTCCCTTGCCAGGGAAACTCTGAAACGGACCTGCCGTGTTAAATCCGTCCAAGTCAAGAGATGTCCATCCCGTCAAACCGGTCTGAGCAAAATCGGCATGCGATTCCACATCATCTTTAAACGGTTGAAGTTGCGCTTGCAGCCATCCTGTAAAGGTCAATAGCAAGAACAACAAAACTAAGTTTTTCTGTTTCATTTTTTTTTGATTTTGTTATGAAGTATTTAATATGAACAAATTAATCAGATTGACTTCATTTTCCCAAATTATACTCCTCCGTTTAGTCCCAAACGTAGATATAAAACTCAAAAGCATCTAATTTACAAACGATTAAGACTTCATGAATTTCTTTCTATAAACTGCAGGCGTAAGTTTTTCAATGTCTTTAAAGAAGCGATAAAAAACCGACATGGATTTAAAACCGGATTGTGTAGCGATTCCTTCGATTGAATAATGTTGCATACTTTCGTCCGACAACAAAACTTTACATTCTTCAATCCGCCATTCGTTGATGTAGTGATAAAAGGTTTTATTTAAATTATTGTTCAAAGCCGCTGAAATCGAATTCCTAGTTTCTGAAATGGCATATGCAAGATCGTTTAAACTTAGATTCGGGTTTTTATATAATTTTTTCTCTTGCATCACCCATTCGATTTTCTTTATGATAGTTTTCTCTTTGTTCTCTTTACTTTCATCCAAAACGGATGACTTTCTATGGGAAATAACTTCCTCTTGCTCATTCAAAACAGCGACATTCTGTGACAAGGGCAAAATACTTTCATTGATTTTAAACAGTGAAGGATATTTGTAAATGATAAGTGTAATATAAAATAAGCTGATGGCAATCACTGCATGATAACCCATATACAAAAGATAAGGATTGATCAAAGTACTTTGCATCAACGTAGAAATTCCACCGATGACAAAAACAATCGCAAAACTGAGGTTGATTTTTTTAAACCATTCCAATTGCCGGCTTTCAATGTCTGAATATTCTTCTTTCAAAGACTTTTCACGAAGCTTTAGTAAATGATTGGTTTTGATAAAATAAAAAGGACCTTGAAGCGTAGCCAAATAAGCAGAAATTATTTTTCTCCATTTATATAAGTCATGGTTCCGCATTTCCTCAATCGAGAAATCATTGATTGTATATAAATAAAGGGTGAAAATTATATAAATATAAATGGGTAAAAAGTGGAGATGATCCGATTTTTGAAATTTCGTATAATCCCGAAACATATATTTCGCATAGAGAAAAACAGGTGGAAATAATGTCAAAGCCAGCATGGGCCCGATGAAAGTAGTTACCGTAACACTAAAAAAAGGCTTTTGGGCAATGAAAGCAAAAAACCAATAACATGAAAACCCCCAAGAAAAAACAAGTAGAGCCAATATATTGTTGGAAAAAGGTCTTTGCTTTTCCTTGAGCAATAAATAGATACTAAGCACGGCCTGAGACGCACCAAATAACATCAGAACAGAAAAATAGGACTCTATAACCGATAACATAGTAAATACAAACTAATCGTTTTTCGGTTTAGGCTGGTGAGCTTATTTGGGTTAAACTAAAAAATTGACCCCAAATTAAGGTTTAAAGATAGGTGATTTTAGTCTTCTTGATGCCGATCAAACTCATTTTTGAATTCCCATTTAACCTTCTCAATTTTTTCTTCAACTGATTTGGTTAAATTTTGCTGGTATTCAATTAATCGATTCGAAATTTCTTCATCAAAACTTCCAATCATTTTTCCGGCAAGTATTCCCGCATTTTTGGCTGCATTCAAAGCAACTGTTGCAACCGGAATTCCATTTGGCATCTGCAAAATCGAAAGAATAGAATCCCAGCCATCGATGGAATTGGAAGATTTAATCGGAACACCGATAACAGGAACCGAAGTCAAGGAAGCTACCATGCCGGGTAAATGAGCTGCACCACCGGCGCCGGCAATGATCACTTTCAGTCCGCGGTCCTTTGCAGATTTTGCATACTGAAACATACGCTCAGGCGTACGATGTGCCGAAACTATTGTTAATTCGTAGTCGATTCCCAATTCGTCCAGAATTTCAGCTGCCTGTTTCATAACCGGCAAATCGCTGTCGCTTCCCATGATGATTCCTACCATATTTTTGTTTAAAGTTTAAAGTTCAATATTTAAAGTTGGCTGTTAACTTAGATTTTATTGCCTGCCGATTTTACCCGAACAGTTTTATTGACTTTATCAATGTTTGATTTCAATTCATCTAAATCATTTCCGACCAATGTAATATGCCCCATTTTTCGTCCAGGACGGGTTTCTTCTTTGGCATACCAATGCAAATAAACACCTGGAATTTTCAATACCTCATGGAGGTTTTCAATTTCTGCCAATCCGGATTCGCCTTCAGCGCCAATCAAATTTACCATCGCCGAAGTTGAAAATAATTCGGTGCTTCCCAATGGCAAATCTGCCAAAGTTCTAAGCATCTGATCAAATTGCGAACTTTGCGTTGCTTCAATGGTTGAATGACCGCTGTTATGAACTCTGCAAGCCGTTTCGTTTACCCAAATGGATTCGTCTTTGTTTAGAAACATTTCAACCGCAAAAACGCCGGGCGAATTCAGTTTTTCAACTACTTTTCGTGCGATTTCCTCTGCTTCCTTTGCTTTTTCATCACTTAATTCTGAAGGCATCAATAAATAATCCAACTGATTGTATGCCTGATTAAAAACCAATTCTACCACCGGATAATTCACAAGATTTCCCCTGCCGTCCGCTACGACAACCACCGCAATTTCTTTGTCTAAATCAGCTGGTGTTTCATAAATGGAAGGAACTCTTAAAATTTTCTCGGTTTCGTTTCGGGATTCCAGAAATTGAACGCCACGACCATCATATCCACCTGTTTTGGCTTTTTGAAAAACAGGAAATTCCGTAACCACACAAATCAATTCTTTCCAATCGTCCAATTCAAAATAAGGCGCAGTTGGGATCCCATGATCCACATAAAATGCTTTCTGTACCGATTTATCCTGAATGATGCCCAAAGTTTCAGGGTCAGGAACGATTCTTTTTCCCTGTGCTTTCAATTCACGAAGCGCTTCCACGTTTACGTGTTCAATTTCAATTCCGATGGCATCCAAATCTTTCCCAAAATCCATAACCGTCTGATAATCGGCAAAGTCTCCTTGCACAAATTGATGCGCATGTTTGGCGCAGGGTGCATTGGCCGAAGGATCAAGAACATGAATTTCATAAGGATATTGCAATGCATTTTGTAAAAACATATAGCCCAATTGACCGCCGCCGAGAATTCCAATTTTCATCATATTGCGAAGTTAATTCTAATAGTTTAAAGTTTCAAGATTTACAGGTGTTGAAATTCGAATTTCGAGATTCGATTTATTACCTTTGTTCAAATTTGACCTTAATGAGCTTGTTAAAAAGAGCAATTCAATATACCAAACCTTATCGTTCGTCTTTTTTCATTGCCATTGTATGCAATTTTATGTATGCGATTTTCAATGTGCTGGCATTGGCTTTTATGATGCCGATTCTGAACATTCTTTTCGATGAAAAATCAGAACCTATTTTAGAAAAACCGGTTTATTCGGGTAAAATTCTGGAACTAAAAGATTTCGCTTCGGATTATTCGGCGTTTTTTATGCAACAAATGGCTGATGAAAGTGGTCCGATTAAAATTCTTTTGATATCATGTGTTTCTTTTATCATTCTCTTTTTCTTCCGAAATATTTTCAGCTATATGTCTGAATTTTTCCTGATTGATTTGCGTTCGGGTGTTTCAAGAGATTTCAGAGTGGATATTCACAATAAAATCCTGGCACTTCCCGTCTCTTATTTTACCGAAAAGAAAAAAGGGGATATGCTCGTACGGATTTCAAGTGACGTGGGTGAAGTGGAAGGAAATATTCTGAACGGATTGGTGGAAATCATCCGCAGTCCGATTATGATCATCGTATTTGTAACCGCCTTATTCATAACAAGTTTCCAACTCACACTGTTTGCGCTGATTGTTTTCCCGATTATGGGAACTTTGATTTCACTAATCGGAAAAAGTCTGAAACGCGATGCCGGAAAAGCCCAAGTGGAATTGGGAAATATTATGTCTTATGTGGACGAAACCCTGAATTCCCTCAAAATCATCAAAATTTTCAATGCCGATGATCAGATTACCAAAAGGTTTGATGCTTCGATCAATCGGTATCGGAAATTACTTCAAAAAGTAATGAAAAAACGTGCGTTGGCCTCACCGACGAGTGAATTTCTGGGCGCGATTACCATCGGGATGATTGTGTTTTTTGGTGGAAAATTAAGCCTCGAAGGAAACGGATTAAAAGGTTCTGAATTCATTTTCTACATCGGGATTTTTTATACTTTATTGGATCCGATTAAACGTTTTTCGCGTTCGCTCTCCGACATTCAGAAAGGACAGGTTTCGGCTGAACGGATTTTTGATCTGCTGGACACTCGCGTTATGATCAAAGACAATGAAAACGCCATTGATTTCCCGGAATTCAAAGAGAAAATCGAATTTCAGAATGTGAGTTTCGGATACGACGATAAAAATGTCATCAAAGATTTCAATCTCACTATCAAAAAAGGAGAAAATGTAGCGCTGGTCGGCCCTTCCGGAAGTGGAAAATCAACTATTGCCAATCTGGTGACTAGGTTTTATGATGTTCGTGAGGGAAAAATTCTGATCGACGGAATTGATATCCGCGATATAAAATTAAAAGAATACAGAAAATTATTCGGACTCGTAACCCAGGACAGTATTTTGTTCAATGATTCGGTTTATAACAATATTGCTTTGGGTGATGAAAATCCTTCCGTTGAAAAAGTCAGTTCGGCTTCTAAAATTGCCAATGCGGAAGAGTTCGTAGAGAAATTACCCCAGAAATACGATGAATCAGTAGGAGAAAGCGGCGGTAAACTATCGGGCGGACAAAAACAAAGACTGAGTATTGCAAGGGCAGTTTATAAAAACCCACCGATTATGGTTTTGGACGAAGCCACTTCTGCACTTGACACCCAATCCGAAAAATTGGTTCAGGATGCGCTTGACAATATGATGGCCAATCGGACTTCGATTATCATTGCTCATCGCCTCTCGACCATTGTCAATGCAGATAAAATCATCGTGATGGAAGAAGGAAAAATAAAAGAGTCCGGCACTCATGCCGAACTCCTAGATAGAAATGGAATCTACACCAACTTAATCCGATTACAAAACTTGGATTAATTCGTATATTATAAACGAGAGATTTCATTTAGTATTCTAATTTTGGAATTTTATAAGACAGTTTTGTGGAAATTTTAACGAAGACAATTGAGCCAAAATCTCATTCCGAACGGATTAAAAAACGTGCGCTGGAACTAGGTTTTCTGGATTGTGGAATTGCGAAAGCAGATTTTTTGGAAGATGAAGCCCCTCGATTGGAAGCTTATTTAAATGAAAATCGACACGGCAAAATGGCTTACATGGAAAATCATTTCGATATGCGACTTGATCCGCGATTATTGGTCGAAGGCGCAAAATCAGTTATTTCTCTGACTTATAATTATTTTCCTAATAAATTTCAACAAAATGATTCCTATAAAATTGCCAAATACGCCTACGGAACTGATTATCATTTCGTAGTCAAAGATAAGTTGAGAGAACTTTTAAATTTCATTCAGGAAGAAATCGGTGAAGTAAGCGGACGAGCCTTTGTGGACTCTGCTCCGATTTTGGAGCACGCTTGGGCGCAGAAAGCCGGAATCGGTTGGGTGGGAAAAAATTCACTCACACTTTCCAAACAAAAAGGTTCTTTTTTCTTTTTGTCGGAATTAATTTTGGATTTGGAATTGGATTGTGACGAGGCATTCAAAACCGATCATTGTGGAAGCTGCTCCAAATGTGTAGAAGCTTGTCCCACCGATGCGATTTTACCGGATCGGAAAATCGACGGAAGTAAATGCATTTCTTATTTCACAATCGAACTCAAAGATGCGATTCCCTCCGAAATGAAAGGCAAATTTGAAGACTGGATTTTTGGTTGCGACATTTGTCAGGATGTTTGTCCTTGGAACCGTTTTTCAATTCCGCATACGGAAGAAAAATTTCGACCAAAAGAAGAACTTTTAAACTTCTCGAAGTCCGATTGGGAAGAAATTACCGAAGAAGTTTTCCGGAAAGTTTTTCAAAAATCTCCTGTAAAAAGAACTAAGTTTGAGGGATTAAAGCGTAATATTGATTTTGTTTCGCAAAATTCATGAATTATGAAGAAAATATCTACTTTATTTTTCCTGCTATTGGTCACTGTTTCAATGGCTCAAATTTCTACCACGAGAATGAACGACTTAAATGTAAGAGCCAAACTTTCTGAAATAGAAACTATTTTGGGTGAAAAACTTGAGCTTAGTAAAAAAGAGAACGATTGGCTTTATACAACCACGGTAAATCACAAAGGAGCGGAACTCCATTTGAGTTTTATGGATTACCATGATGAATTAGAAGGAACTGTTTTCCAACTTTTTCTCATCAGCACGAACTCGAATTCACTGAAAACCTTGTCAAACCTAGGAGTGGGAAGCAGTTTGGAAGATTTGTGGAAAGCATATAAACATTATAATATTTCCATTTGGAACGAATGGGATGAAAATCTTCAGAAATTCACACCCGAGGAAAGGGTTTTTCAGATTTCTGACTACGATGCCGAAACTGCTTTATTCTTCCACATTAAGAACAACAGGGTTTACAAAATTTCCGTTTCCTTTTTTGAAGGTTGTTAAACCTGCTTCGCAAACTGTTTAGGTGTAATTCCATATTTCTTTTTAAAAGCAGAAATGAAATGCGAAGGATTTTCGTAACCGATTTCAAAAGCAATTTCTTTGACCTGAAGTTCGCCTTTTTCGAGCTTTTCCCGCGCGATTTCAAGTTTTTTATCGAGTACAAAACCATAAACGGTCGTACCGTAAACTTGTTTGAAACCTTCTTTCAATTTGTATTCCGTCAGACCCGAAATTTCTGAAAGCTCTTTCAGAACCGGTGGGTTATCAAGTCTATCGAGTAAAATGTCTTTGGCTTCTTTGAGCTTTCGTGCATCTTTTTCGTTATCTAGAAAAGGACAATTTTCTTTTTGATTCGCTTCGGATTCGGAAAAATAAAGCGTAAATAGTTCATACACTTTTCCCAATACGTAAAGATTTTCAAAATGACTGGAAAGATTATGATTTTCAATCTGATTCAAAACCATCCGTACTGTGGTTGAAAAAGCTTGTTGGTTGTAATATTTGCTTGGAGATTTACTGCTGTTCAGAAATTCCGCACGAATGTTATGGCTGGAAAAAAGATGATGTAATTTTTCAACCGAAACGAAAACCATACAGACTTTTGAGTCTGCATTCAAACTGAGATTTAGCGGCAATTCCAGCGTAGGATTGTAAATAAGGAAGCTCAACCCATCGGAAAGCCCTATTTTGTATCCTCCATTATTGAACTGAAAAGTCATTCCTCCTTTGGTGCAGAAGTAAAACTGAATGAATCTTTTATCGATTTTTCGTAGCAAAGTATCGGTAAACGCCGTATAATTATCCACATAAGCTACATAGACATCTTCGTCCGGCCAGTATTCATTCACCTTACTTTTATAGGTATTTTCAAGTTTATTATCCATTTAAAAATCTATATTTAAGCCCTTACAAAACTACTAAAGTCTTTCGGAAATTCATGTTTAACTGCAAAGTTAAGTATTTTGTTTAGAATTAATCTAAAAAGGTAGTTTTCGACTTTTAGAGGTATTTTTTATTTTTGAGCGTTACTTTCTCAAGGAGGATGCTAGTAATTTTGTGAACTGATTGATTATGGGCAAAAGCTTTTTAAATAAGGATTTTTATGTAGTGGGTGTGAGTTATGAAAAAGCAGACGCTGAAACCCGCGGTAAATTTACTTTTTTTCCGGACACCGTGAAAGCTTTCTCTGATAAAGCAATAGCCTCCGGTATAGATAATTTTTTTGTTGTTTCTACTTGTAACCGTTCTGAATTCTATGGTTTTGCGGACAGTGAATTGAAGATGATGCAGATTTATTGTGACTTCACCAATGGTTCCCTCGATGAAATGCGCGAAGTCGTTTCGATTTACAAAAACGAGGAGGCCATTCAGCATTTATTTGAAGTATCCGCCGGATTAAAAAGTCAAATTCTCGGAGATTTTGAAATCATCAGCCAAATCAAAACTTGGTTCAGAAGGTTTAAAAAGCATGGTGCGAGTGGAGCTTTTCTAGAACGTTTGATTAACACCGCCATTCAGATTAGTAAAAAAGTAAAAAATCAAACGGCACTCAGCAATGGCGCCGCTTCGGTTTCTTTTGCGGCGGTACATTATATTTTGGCTACGCAATCTGAAATTTCCAAAAAAAACATCCTTTTGTTCGGAATCGGAAAAATTGGTCGAAATACTTGCACCAATCTTGTGAAGCACACACAGAATGACCACATCACACTCATCAACCGCACCAAAGAAAAGGCGGAGCTGATGACCGAAAAATACGATGTTCGGGTACGGGATTATTCGGAATTAAAAGAAGTATTAAAATCTATTGACATTTTAATCGTTGCGACTGGAGCAGAACAACCGACCGTCACCGAAGATATGATTCCGTTTGACAAAGAAATGACAATCATCGATTTGTCTGTCCCTGAAAACGTCGCACACACTCTCGGCGCTAGAGAAAACATTCAGTTAATCAATGTCGATGGTCTTTCTAAAATGGTGGACGATACATTGGACTCTCGAAAAGATGAAGTTCCCTTGGCAATGGAAATCATTGCAGAATGCAAATCTGAATTCAAAGAATGGTTAAAAACCCGAGAATACGTTCCGGTGATTCAATCTTTTAAAGAACGACTTGAATTTTTACAAGAATTCGAAATAAAAAACTTGAAAAAGAAAAATCCGCAGATCAACGGAAAAGAAACTTTGGTAGCAGAAAAATTGGTTCAGAATCTGACCAATCAATTTGCGTCCTATTTGTTAGATAACCGTGAAAATGCGGATGAAACCATTGCAATGATGGAAGAAATTTTCAGACTAAAAACAGATTCTTTTAACTCATAAAGTCGAAAGAACACAGAAAGTTTACAATAAAATAGAGCACTTTTTTCTTAGGTGTTCGTTCGAATAGATAAATGGAAAATCAAAGAATCAGAATTGGCACCAGAAAAAGTCCGCTCGCTATGTGGCAAGCAGAATGGGTGCAAAGAAAATTAAATCAAATAAATATTCCTACCGAAATCATTCCCATTTCTTCAGAAGGTGATTTAAATCTCAAACAACCCATTTATCAGCTTGGAATTACGGGGGTTTTCACGCGCTCGCTTGACATTGCACTTTTAAATAATCAGATTGATATTGCTGTTCATAGCTTGAAAGATGTGCCAACTTTGCTTCCCGAAGGGATTGAACTCAAGGGATTTATGAAACGCGGAAATCACAAGGATATTTTGGTTTATAAATCCGATGAGATTTTTCAAAAAAACAAACGAACCATCGCAACGGGTAGTTTACGAAGAACTTCATTTTGGCTGAATAAATTCCCTCAGGATTCCTTGGTTGATTTACGGGGAAACGTTCAGCTTAGAATTCAGAAATTGATGGATTCCGATTGGGACGGTGCGATTTTCGCTTATGCTGGACTGGATAGAAGTGAGATTTTAAATGAACTAAGTGAAAAGAATTTGAAATTCACAACTCTGGATTGGATGACATCTGCTCCTTCTCAGGGGATTGTGGGAATTACCTGCCGACCTGAATTTGAGATGCCCCCGATTTCGGATGAAAATTCAAAAATAGCTGCCACCATCGAACGGCAGTTTCTAAACGTTCTGGAAGGTGGCTGTACAGCGCCCATCGGTGCTTTTTCAAATGTTTCAGATGAAATGATTGAGTTCAAAGGTTCCATTTTGTCATTGGATGGAAAAAAAATGATTTCAATCGAAGAAGTTTTCTCGATTTCGGAATACGAGAACAAAGGAAAGGCCTTGGCAGAAAAATGTATGAGCAAGGGCGCAGCTGAGTTAATTAAAGAAATTAAAAACCAGATTCAAAAGTGAAAAAAATACTTTTCACAAAAGAATTAGACCCTAAGCAGTTGAGAGAAATTTTGGCTGAAGGTCTGGACTTTGGCATTTATCCGGCATTGAAAATAGAGATTTACCCAAAGGAAAGATTTCAGTCTAAAATCAACTATGAAACATATAAATTCTTGATTTCAAGCCAGAATTCAGTAAAAGCAATTTCAGAATTAGAACTAGAAGGAGATTTTTATGTAGTGGGAGAAAAAACTGCTAAAAAACTAAAAGCTTCTGGTTTTGAAGTAGTTCATTTTGAAAATTATGCAATGGATTTAGCGGATTATATTTTAAAGAACTCCAAATCAGAAAATTGGAATTTCTTTTGTGGAAACAACCGCCGTGAAACATTGTTTGAAAAATTGACTCCCAAAGGGCATGTTCTAAATGAGATCATTTGCTATGATTCCATTCCAAATCCAAACCAAATCGACATAAACTCCTACGATGGGTTTGCATTTTTTAGTCCTTTGGCCGTGAAAACATTTTTTTCAGAAAATACAATCCCTGAAAACTCTATTATTTTTAGCATTGGAAAAACGACGAACGAAGAGATTAAAAAACACACAAAAAATAGGATTATAACAGCTGAAATTCCTTTATTGGAAAAGGTTGTAGAGAAAATAAACGAACATTATATCAGATCGTAAAACAGTCAATACTGACTTACAATATACATTATACAATTAGAAAATATGACACCTAAAAATGATTTATTGCTGCGGGCTCTGAAAGGAGAAGAAGTTCAAAGACCCCCTGTTTGGATGATGCGTCAAGCAGGTCGATATCTGCCTGAATTTATGGCTTTACGCGATAAATATGATTTTTTCACAAGATGCCGGACGCCTGAGTTAGCATCGGAAATTACCGTTCAGCCAATTCGTAGATTTCCATTGGATGCCGCCATATTGTTTTCTGACATTTTGGTGCTTCCACAAGCAATGGGAATTGACTTCGAAATGAAACAGAATGTAGGTCCTTGGTTAGAAAACCCGATCCGAACTCCTGAGGAAGTTAAAAACATCCCAGTTCCCGATGTAGAGGAAACCTTAAATTATGTTTTTGAAGCCATTAAACTCACGAAAAAGGAATTAAACAATGAAATCCCTCTGTTTGGATTTGCTGGATCACCCTGGACAATTCTATGCTACTGCGTGGAAGGAAGAGGCTCTAAAGCTTTTGACATTGCAAAAAGCTTTTGTTTTCAACATCCGGCTGCTGCTCATGAGCTTTTGCAAAAAATAACCGATACAACCATTGCATATTTACTTAAAAAAGTAGAATACGGCTGCAATGTGATTCAGGTTTTCGACAGTTGGGGCGGTATGCTTTCACCTAAAGATTATGATGAATTTTCTTGGCCGTACATAGAGCAAATTGTGAATGCGGTCTCAGAAAAAGCACCTGTAGTAGTATTTGCTAAAGGTTGCTGGTATGCACTAGGAAAGATGGCTGATTCAAAAGCTTCGGCATTGGGAGTTGACTGGACCGTAACGCCTGAAACAGCACGGGCACTTACACAAAATAAAATAACGCTTCAAGGGAATTTTGATCCTTCCAGATTGTTTTCTAGTCCTGAAACCATTCAGAAAATGGTCAAAGAAATGATTGATGGATTTGGACCAAGCAAGTACATCGCGAATTTAGGACATGGGATTTTACCTACTGTTCCGGTTGAGAATGCTCAAGCTTTTATAGAAGCAGTGGTGAATTACAAAAAATAAACTTGAGCTAAGTTGCTTTTGATTATATTTCCAAATGTTCATTTGAAACTTTGAGTATTTTCAAAAGCATCTTGCCTCCGGGCATATCCCATTCGACTTCATCATTTTCTGAAAAACCAATTAATGCGGTTCCCAAAGGCGCGAATATAGAGACTTTCTGTGCTTTTAAATTGGATTCTTCAGGCAAAACCAATTGAATTTTCATTTTAGTTTTCGTTTTCACGACTTCGAATTCCACTTCAGAGCCCACACGTATAATTTTCTTGTTCAGTTCTTCTTCTTTGATTACGATAGCGCGATCCAGCTCCTCTGAAAGTTGTTTGCTTTCGTTGGGATTTCTTTTGATTAAATCACGTAATTCTTGGTATTCTGATAATAATATGATGGGTTTTAAATTTTTCATATTGGCTAAATTATTGGGTTGTTCAAAACAGATTCAAAAAGAATCTAATAAACCAATGGCTTCACTGCTAAAGATTAGGTTCGATATAGAATTGTTATTTCTGAGTTATATAAATCTTAAAGCCATATAAAAATAGGTCTAAACTGACCTTTTCAAATTCAGGAAATTAATAAAAAATTATTGCTTAATCAGAGTGGCTACTTTGGTAGTATTATCATCGAAAATCACGCGAACCATGTACTTTCCTTTCTTCAGGCTGCGGACATTTAGATCGATTGTTTTCCCAGGTGTATTGTAGGACTGTGTAAAGACTTCGCTACCAATGATACTGTAAATAGAAACGGATTTCACTTCGGCCATACTGTCCTCTATATTGATTTTAACATCAGCTACAGCAGGGTTGGGCGAAATGGTTAATTTTTTCTCGTCCAAAGTATTGGAAATAGAGATTCCGTCCTTGGATTGTGCATACACATTCAAGGCGGCAAAACTCAAAAACAATAAAAGTAGAATTCGTTTCATCTCTATCTGTACAAAATTAGATTATTATTTTCTAATTTCCAATAACTGCACCAAATTAATTCGTACAAATAAAAAATGCAGCACAAAACGTACTGCATTTTATAATTATTTAAATATTTCTTACAGACTGTAACGGATATATCCTTTTACTTCCAATTCAGGATGTATGGATTTAACGTGGTCTGCAACAGAAATTTTAGAATCTTTGATAAATGGTTGGTGAACCAAAGTATTGTCTTTGAAGAATTTCTGAAGTTTTCCTTTTGCGATATTTTCGATCATATTTTCAGGTTTTCCTTCCTGTTTTAATTGATCTTTTGCAATTTCCATTTCTTTTTCGATGATCTCAGCTGCAACTTCGTTTTCGTTCAAAGCTACTGGATCCATAGCTGCGACTTGCATCGCTACTTCTCTTGCTACTTCTTCAACTCCATCAGCCTTAGCAGACAAAGCCACAACTGCACCAATTTTGTTTCCTGCGTGGATGTATGCATTCACAAAAGTACCTGACAATGTTTGGAACGTACCGATTTCAATTTTCTCACCGATTACTCCGGTTTGTTCGGTCATTTTCTCTGCTACTGTCATTCCGTCGATTTCACCGTTTAGGAAATCTTCCTTGCTTTCATAATTCAATGCCATATCTGCTAATTTCTGTGCCAAGGCTACAAAATCATCATTTTTGGCAACGAAATCTGTTTCGCAATTAAGAGAAACGATTACCCCTTTTGTAAAATCAGCATTTACTTTTGCGATTACTGCTCCTTCTGAACTTTCTCTGTCCGCACGGTTGGCAGCTACTTTTTGACCTTTCTTACGAAGGATTTCAATGGCTTTATCGAAATCTCCACCTGCTTCTTCCAAAGCTTTTTTGGAGTCCATCATTCCGGCTCCGGTTGCGTTTCGAAGTTTACTTACTTCTGCAGCAGTTGCTTTATACATCGTTTAATTTATTAATGGTTAATATTGAATTCTAAAATAAAAAGTAGTTCTTCCTTAAACGAAAGAACTACATTAAATTATAATTAATTCTGGTATTGAATTACCAGAGATTATTCTGCTTTATTTGTGTCTTCCGCTTGAACTTCTGCTGTTTCAGCTTTTGGTTCTTCTTTGCTTTTATCTTTTTCAGCTTTTCTTGCAGACAAACCTTCTTTGATAGCATCGGTAACATGCTGTAAGATGATATCAACTGATTTTGAAGCGTCATCGTTCGCAGGAATTGGGAAATCTGCTTCACGTGGATCGGTATTTGTATCGACCATTGCAAAAATCGGAATACCTAATTTTTGTGCTTCTGCTACTGCAATATGTTCTCTTACAGTATCTACAATGAATACAGCAGATGGGATACGCGTCATATCTGAAATAGAACCCAAGTCTTTTTCAAGTTTTGCTCTCTGACGGTCAACTTGTAGTCTTTCTTTTTTGGAAAGTGTCTCAAAGGTTCCGTCTTTTTTCATACGATCGATTGAGTTCATCTTCTTCACCGCTTTACGGATCGTTACGAAGTTCGTAAGCATACCTCCCATCCATCGTTCAGTGATGTAAGGCATCCCTACAGATTCTGCATGTTTTGCTACTACTTCTTTTGCTTGTTTTTTGGTTGCTACGAATAGGATTTTACGTCCTGAAGAAGCGATTTTCCCCAAAGCATTGGAAGCCTCTTCTAATTTCACAGCTGTTTTGTGAAGGTCGATGATGTGGATTCCGTTTTTCTCCATAAAGATATAAGGAGCCATGTTCGGATTCCATTTTCTTGTCAGGTGACCGAAGTGTACTCCGGCTTCCAACAATTCTTTTACATTTGCTTTTGCCATTTTCTTTGTTTTTTAGTTTACGTTCCGCTTATTCAGCAAGCAATGTTTGAGTGGTTGAGACGATCGCGCCAAAAACATTTAGATGCTAAACCAACCGGAAAATGGATTGAATAATAGATATTAACGTTTTGAGAACTGGAATTTCTTACGGGCTTTCTTCTGACCGTATTTCTTTCTTTCAACCATACGTGGATCACGCGTTAAAAGACCTTCCGGTTTCAATTGGGTTCTAAAGTCAGCGTCAATATCGCAAAGTGCTCTTGAGATCCCTAAACGGATAGCTTCTGCTTGCCCGGTGTTACCTCCACCGAAAACCTTTACGTCAACGTTGTACTTTCCTTTTGTACCTGTAATAGCCAATGGTTGCTCTACTTTGTACTGTAAAACACCCGTAGTGAAATAGTCTTTCAACTCACGGCCATTGATGTAGATTTCGCCGTTTCCTTCTTGCAAATAAACTCTTGCAACAGAAGTTTTTCTTCGGCCAATTTTGTGAACGATTGCCATAATTTATAAATATGCTTTAATGTCTATTGATTTCGGTTTTTGCCCCTGATGAGGATGCTCATCTCCTGAATAAACGTAAACGTTAGACAAGATTTGGCTCCCCAATTTATTTTTTGGAAGCATCCCTTTTACTGCTTTCTCAATCAAACGAATTGGATCTTTGTCAAACAACTGCTGAGCTGTCAAACTTCTCTGCCCACCTGGGTGACCCGTGTGACGGATGTATAACTTCTCGTCCCATTTCTTTCCGGTCAACTGAATTTTATCAGCATTTAATACCACTACATAATCTCCACAATCAGCATGAGGAGTAAAACTTGTTTTATGCTTTCCTCTTGCCAATTTAGCAACGCCTGATGCCAATCTACCTAAACTTAGACCAGCAGCATCTACTTGAATCCACTCCTTTTGTGCGGTTTCCTTGTTAGCTGATATTGTTTTATAACTCAACGTATCCACTGTATTGATTTTTAATAATTTATATATTCTGAATGAAAAATTCGGGTTGCAAATGTAGGAATAGATTTTCATTTTTACAAATGAGTTTTGTAATTTATTGAAAACCTTTTCATAAGACTTCATGAAATTTTCACAAATGAAACTGCAAACACAGTCAGAATTTAATTTCGGGCAAAACTAATCCTTTCTACTTAGAAAACAATAAGCTTTCTCATTTATTCCTCCTTTCATTTCAGAGAATTCTCTACGAGCCAATTTCTTTTTCAATCATATTTACTATTTTTGCCCTCAACTATATATTATATATTATAGATATGCAAACACTATCAGAAAACAAGCTTTCATTTCAAGAATTCAAATTCCAGATACTTAACGATTATAAAACCGCTATAATTTCACGCGAAACAAGTCTTTTAGGAAGACGGGAAGTTCTCACCGGAAAAGCTAAATTCGGAATTTTTGGCGATGGAAAAGAATTGCCCCAAATCGCCATGGCGCATGTATTTAAAAACGGAGACTTCCGTTCCGGGTACTATCGCGACCAAACTTTTATGTTTGCAATCGGGCAATTAAAAATTGAAGAATTTTTTGCGCAATTATATGCCAACACCAATTTGGAAAAAGAACCAGCCTCAGGTGGACGTCAGATGACTTCGCATTTTGCTACTCGTTCCTTGAATGAAGACGGTTCTTGGAAAAAATTAACCGAACAGAAAAATTCTAGTTCCGACATCTCGCCAACTTCCGGGCAGATGCCTCGATTGCTGGGACTTGCGCAAGCTTCAAAATTTTATAGAAACCACCCAGATGCAGATCTGGAAAATAATTTCTCCTTTTCAGGAAACGAAATCGCTTTCGGAACCATTGGAGACGCCAGTACTTCGGAAGGACCGTTTTGGGAAACCATCAATGCGGCCGGTGTTTTACAAGTTCCCATGATCATTTCCATCTGGGACGACGGTTATGGGATTTCCGTTCCCGCCAAATACCAACGCACCAAATCCAATTTGAGTGAACTTCTTTCCGGATTTCAGCGTGACGAAGAACGCGGATATGAAATCATAACCGTTAAAGCATGGGATTACCCAGGGTTAATTGATGCGTATCAACGTGCCGAAAAACTGGCAAGAGAAGAACATATCCCTTGCATCGTTCACGTCAGAGAATGTACGCAGCCACAGGGGCACTCTACTTCGGGTTCTCACGAACGTTACAAATCGGAAGAAAGACTGAACTGGGAAAAGGAATTTGACGGAATTACAAAATTCAAAGAATGGATTTTGAATTTTGATGCCGGTGAGGAAAAAATCGCAACGACTGAAGAACTAGAAACCCTAGAAACCGAAGCCAAAAAAGAAGTAAAATCCGCTCAGAAACAAGCTTGGGAAGATTATTTAAATCCGCTTCTGGAATTGAAAAATACGGCTTTGGGCTTATTAGAAAATTTAGCAAATCAAAGTCCCAACAAATCTTTTATCGAAACCGAAATCAATTCATTAAAAGCCAAACAAACTCCTTTCAAAAAAGATATTTATTCGGTGATTAGAAAAGCTTTCCGACTGACGCGAGGTGAAAATAACTCAGCTAAAACCGAACTGAAAAATTGGTACGATGGTCGAATGAAAATCGAGGAAGATGTTTATTCGTCACATTTACACAGTCAATCGCAATGGAGCGCTTCGAATGTTCAGAAAATCGATCCTGAATTTTCCGATCAACTGGAGGACGGACGTGTAGTATTGAGAGATAATTTTGATAAAATATTTGAGAAATATTCAAACGTCTTGGTTTTTGGTGAGGACGCCGGAAACATCGGTGACGTAAATCAAGGCCTGGAAGGACTTCAGGCAAAATACGGCGAAAGCAAAGTGGCCGACACCGGAATTCGTGAAGCTACGATTTTGGGACAAGGCATCGGGATGGCGATGCGAGGACTTCGTCCGATTGCGGAAATTCAATACCTTGATTATGTTCTCTATGCTTTACAACTGATGTCTGATGACTTGTCAACGGTTCTATACCGTACAAAAGGTGGACAAAAAGCGCCGGTCATAATTCGTACGCGTGGTCACCGTTTGGAAGGAATTTGGCACGCTGGATCACCGATGGGTGGTATTTTAAATTTGGTACGTGGAATGTACGTTTTGGTTCCTCGTGATTTGACCAAAGCAGCCGGATTCTACAACACATTGTTACAATGTGACGAACCGGCGATCGTAGTAGAAAGCTTGAACGGATACCGATTGAAAGAAAAAATGCCAACAAATTTAGGAGAATTTACTACGCCAATCGGTGAAGTAGAAATCACCAAAGAAGGTTCCGATGTGACTTTGGTGACTTATGGTTCTACTTGGCGCATTGTAACTGAAGCTGCCAAAGAATTGGCACAATTGGGGATTGATGCAGAAGTAATTGATATTCAGTCTTTGTTACCTTTTGACATCAAACAAGATATCGTAAAAAGTTTGCAAAAAACCAATCGTTTGGTGGTAATTGACGAAGATGTTCCGGGAAGCGCTTCGGCTTTCATTTTGCAACAAATTCTGGAAGAACAAAACGGCTATTTCCATTTGGATAGTAAGCCCTTGACTATTACAGCCAAACCACATCGTCCGGCTTATGCAACGGATGGGGATTATTTTTCTAAACCATCTGTAGATGATGTTGTAGAGAAGGTTTACGATTTGATGCGGGAAGCAAAACCGAATGATTTTCCGGAGTTGTTTTAGTTGATAATATTTTTAAAAAATAGTGAAATCCGTCCTTCGAGGCGGATTTTTATTTGGATGAACTGAAAAGATTTGCGTGAGGGATGGAGGCTTTGTTTGACTTCGTCGAACCACTTCGTTAGGTTTGAGCTCTTTCTTTTTGTTGCCTGAGGCTCTCGAAGGTAACAAAAGAAAAGCGAGTGCCGAGAGCCCGACCACGTTGCGGTAGAATTGTAAATTTATTCAGCTTTTGAATCGCAACGGGGACACGCCCAAATCATCAATACACCTCTACCCGATCCGGTTCGGTATGAACCAAAACATCAGCGACTTGTGGGATTTTTCTTTGGATTTCATCTTTTAAATCGTGGGCAATTTTGTGTCCTTCGATGACCGAAACCGTTCCGTCCACAATCATATGGAGATCTACATAATAATCCATTCCCATTTTGCGAACGTGGCATTTTTCGGTATCAATTACACCCGGAACCGTGATTGCTATTTCACGAATTTTACGGATCAAATCATCATAAATCTGTTCGTCAGAAATTTCGCTCAAAACCGGTTTGAAGATTTTATAGGCGTTGAAAATGATAATTCCCGAAGCCAGAAGCGCCGCCACATCGTCCGCTGCTTCATATCCTTCGCCCAGAAAAATGGCAAAGGCAATTCCGATAAACGCCATCACCGAAGTAATCGCATCGCTGCGATGGTGCCAGGCATCGGCTTTCAGCGAGGAACTATTGGTCTGTCTGCTTTTTTTGATGACATACTGAAAGGAAAGTTCTTTGAACAAAATAATTCCGCCCAAAACATAAAGCGTGAAAACTTTGGGTCCTTCGTGCGGCGTTTTGATATTCTGAATGCTTTCGTAAGCGATTACTGTAGCGGAAACCACCAAAAAACCAATCACTGCAAAAGTGGACAAAGTTTCAAAACGGCCGTGACCATAAGGATGATTTTCATCGGGCGGTCTTGTGGAGTATTTGAGTCCGGTCCAAACCAAAACCGACGAAAACACATCGGCAGTGGACTCAATCGCATCCGCAATCAGAGCATAGGAATTCCCGAAAACTCCGGCAAGGAATTTTATGATGGCAAAAAGGACATTGCCAACGATGCTGAAAACGGAAGTCCGAAGGGCTGTTTTGGATCTCATTATAAAAAAACCTGTCAGGTTTCGGAAACCTGACAGGTTAGTATTTCGTTAATTTAGTCTTTCGCTAAAAACGGATATCGGTAATCTTTTGCCGGAACAAAAGTTTCTTTTACCGTACGAACGGAAACCCAGCGCAATAAGTTCATTGCAGAACCGGCTTTATCATTGGTTCCTGAACCTCTCGCACCTCCGAACGGCTGTTGTCCTACAACGGCTCCTGTTGGTTTATCATTGATATAGAAATTCCCGGCGGCATTTTCCAATGCTTTGATAGCGTAGTTCATAGCATAACGATCTTTGGAAAAAACGGCTCCGGTTAAGGCATAGTCGGAAGTTGAATCTACCAATTCCAATGTTTTTTCCCAGTTTTTGTCTTCAAAAACATAAACCGTCAAAATCGGGCCGAAGATTTCTTCCACCATACTTTCATAATGGGGATCTGAAGCCAAAATCACCGTTGGTTCTACAAAATATCCGACTTTTTTGTCGCATTTTCCTCCGAAAATTATTTCTGCATTTTTAGATTTTTTTGCACGATCAATGTAGCCTTTGCATTTGTCGAAAGAGTTTTCATCGATTACAGCCGTTACAAAATTGGAGAAATCTTCAGGCGATCCCATCGTGATGGTTTCCAATGCCTTTTTCATTTCTTTTTCCACTTTCGGCCATAAAGATTTTGAAATATAAGCTCTTGAAGCCGCCGAGCATTTTTGTCCTTGGTATTCAAAAGCACCTCGAACCAATGCTGTCGCAACTTCCTGCGCATCGGCCGATTTGTGTGCTACGACGAAGTCTTTTCCTCCGGTTTCGCCCACAATTCGCGGATAAGTTTTATGAATTTGAATGTTGTCACCGATTTGTTTCCACAAGGATTTGAAAACTCCGGTTGAACCCGTGAAATGCAATCCTGCAAAATCAGGGTGTTCGATTACGGTTTTGGCAGTTTCAGCTCCACCGGTCAACACCATATTGATAACGCCGTCCGGCAAGCCTGCTTCTCTGAAGACTTCCATGATCACTTGAGCGGAATAAACCTGTTTATCAGAAGGTTTCCAAACCACCACATTTCCCATCAAAGCCATCGAAGCCGGAAGGTTTCCGGAAATAGCTGTAAAGTTAAACGGTGTGATGGCAAAAGTAAATCCTTCTAACGGACGATATTCCACACGGTTCCAAACGCCTTCCGAAGAAATCGGTTGGTCGGAATAGATTTGCGTCATGAACTCTACGTTGAAGCGTAAAAAGTCAATCAACTCACAAGCCGAGTCGATTTCTGCCTGAAAAGCATTTTTGGATTGACCGATCATCGTCGCGGCATTGATTCTTGCGCGATAAGGCCCTGCCAACAAATCAGCTGCTTTCAGGAAAATGGCTGCACGGTTTTCCCAGGACATATCGGCCCAGTTCTTTCTCGCTTTCAAAGCAGCATCAATCGCATCTTTCACATCTTTTTGGGTTCCTTTGTGGAAATAACCTACGATGTGCTGATGATCATGAGGCGGCGTAATCGGTCTTTTATCTCCCGATTTTACGACTTTGCTTCCTATATATTGAGGAACTTCGATTTGCTGTTTGTACATCTTTTTATACGTAGCAAGCAATTCTTCGCGTTCCGGTGTTCCCGGCGCATAAGACAAAACTTCTTCATTGGCTACAAAGGGTACCTGATAAATTCCTTTTGGCATAACTTGTTTATTTTGTTGTTTTTGAACTAATTTTGAAATGCAAAGGTACAAAGGAAAATGTTTAATGTTTTATTATTTATGAAAACTTAAAGCCCAACTGTTTGTATGCTAAAATCCTTCTTTATTCTCTTTGGAATATTAGCATTAAGTTAACCTTGCATTGGTTTAAACTCCTCAAATTTGCAGGGTACAAGTTTTGTCCTCATGTGTGTTAGTAAAGGAGCTGAATTAATTGCATTCAACTCCTTTTTTTGTATTTTTGAGATTCAATTAATCCAAAAATAATGAAAAAACTCTTCCTTACAGGTATTGTCTTAACCAGTATTTTATTTACACAATGTAAAAAAACTGACAGTGAAACCGTTAATTCCGATTCAACAGAATCTGCTGAATCTTTGAAATCATATGCAACTGTGCGTTTAGAAACGGATCTTTCTCACTTAGGTGAAAACGAGAAAGAAATGCTAAAGATTTTCATCGAAGTTTCTGACATCATGGATGATTTATTCTGGTACGAAGCCTATGGAGATAAGGAAGAATTATTATCAAAAATTCCGGGTTCCTTACGGGATTACGTAGAAATTAATTATGGCCCTTGGGATCGTTTAAACAACATGAAATCTTTTGTAAATGGTTTCGACGATAAGCCGCTTGGCGCGAATTTTTATCCAATGGACATGACTGCGGAAGAATTTGAGAAAGCCAATCTACATGATGGCAAAAGTCTTTATACCTTCGTTCGTCGAAATGAAGAAGGAAATCTTTACACCATTCCTTATCATGTTCAGTTTAAGGAAAAGATCAGCAAAGCAGCTGAATTGCTTCGTCAAGCAGCCGGGCTTGCAGAAGACCCGGGCTTGAAAAAATATTTAGAACTAAGAGCTACTGCACTTGAAACGGATGAATATTTCGAAAGTGACATTGCTTGGATGGATATGAAAACCAATCAATTGGATTTTATTGTAGGACCGATTGAAACCTACGAAGATCGGTTGTTTGGCTATAAAGCGGCGCACGAGGCCTATATTTTGGTGAAGGACATGGAATGGTCACAACGATTGGAGAAATTTGCTCAATTCCTTCCTGAATTGCAAAGAAATCTACCAGTCGATGCCAAATACAAATCAGAAGTTCCGGGAACTGATTCTGATTTGAATGCTTACGATGTGGTTTATTATGCAGGAGATTGTAATGCAGGAGGAAAAACCATTGCCATCAATTTACCAAATGACGAAAGAGTTCAGTTAGAAAAAGGAACAAGAAGACTTCAACTTAAAAATGCAATGCGTGCAAAATTTGATAAAATCCTAGTTCCGATTTCCGATATTTTGATTGATGAATCTCAAAGAAAACACATAAAATTTGATGCCTTTTTTGCCAATGTGATGTTTCACGAAGTGGCTCATGGTCTTGGGATAAAAAATACAATTAATGGAAAAGGAACTGTTCGCGAAGCTTTGCGAGAACAGCAATCGCATCTGGAAGAAGGCAAAGCCGACATTCTGGGATTGTACATGGTCAATCAACTTTTAGCCAAAGGCGAACTTGAAGGCCATAAAGAGGATTATATGGTAACTTTTCTGGCGGGGATTTTCCGATCGGTTCGATTTGGAGCGAGTGCTCATGGTTCGGCCAATATGATTTGTTTCAATTATTTTCAGGAAAATGGAGCTTTTAACCGAACAGCAGAAGGAACTTATGTGGTAGATTTCGAGAAAATGGAAACCGCTATGAACGGACTTTCTGAATTAATCTTGAAGCTTCAAGGCGATGGTGACTACGAAGGTGTTAAAAAATTGACAGAAGAAAAGGGTCATATTTCTCCTGAACTACAAAAAGACCTGGATCGACTGAAGACAGCTGGAATTCCTGACGATATAGTTTTTGAACAAGGTGTAGATGTTTTAGGTTTATAAACATTATTTATTTATTTTTGCCCACCGAAATGGCTGCGTAGTTCAACTGGATAGAATATCAGATTTCGGCTCTGAGGGTTGGGGGTTCGAATCCCTCCGCGGTCACACTTAAAATCCGTAAATGTTTATCATTAAAACATTTGCGGATTTTTTGTTTTCAGTTTTTGCTTATTTATTGAATGTTTTCTCAAAATCAACTCAAATGAGTTCAGAATAATCTCTTCAAAACAATCTCAGTAACTGAGGTTATTATTTTCTTGTTTGGTTCTTTTAAAAGATTGAAACTATTCTGATTTTTTCTAATTTCCTCCACTCTAAATTCGTAAATTTAGGAATTCAATTAAAAGCCTTCGGTTATGAGAAATCCAATTGTTCAAGAGTTAAATAAAATTCATGACGACATGAAATCATGGATGGGACATATGCATGAAAACCCGGAACTTTCCATGAAAGAGTCGGAGACATCAAAATATATCGCAGAGAAAATGAAATCCTTTGGATTTGAAGTGGCGGAAGGAATTGGAAAATACGGAGTAGTGGCTTCGTTGAAAAATGGCGATGGAACTAAATCCATTGGGCTCCGTGCTGACTTTGACGCGCTTCCCATTCAGGAGTCTAATAATTTACCTTATAAAAGTAAGAAAGAAGGAATTGCCCATCTTTGTGGGCACGACGGACATACAACTATGTTACTTGGTGCCGCGAAATACCTATCCGAAACCAAAAATTTCAACGGAACAGTGCGCATGACTTTTCAGCCTGGAGAAGAAACCATGGAAGGAGGCCCGGCCATGATTCAGGACGGATTGTTTGAAAAATTCCCAGTGGATGCGGTTTACGGAATGCACAATATGCCAAGTCTTGAAAAAGGAAAATTTTATTTCAGAGAAGGCGAAACCATGGCAGCAGTGGATAATTGGGAAATCGAATTGATAGGAAAAGGAAGCCATGGTTCCATGCCTGAGCTTTCCATCGACCCGGTGGTTTGTGGCTCTTCATTGGTAATGGCTTTGCAAACGATTGTTTCCCGAAATGTCTCGCCTTGGCAAAATTCCGTTATTACGGTTGGAGCCTTTTTATCAGGAAATGCAGGAAACGTAATACCTGCCAATGCAATTTTGCGTATCAACATCCGCAATATGGACCCCGAACTGCGAACAAAAGTCTTGAATCGAATTCGCGAAGTTGTAAAATTTCAGGCAGAATCCTATGGATGCGAATATGAAATTCGAGAAGGAATTCCGGGAGCAGTTTTGGTTAACACGCCTGAAAACACGCAATGGGCAGCAGAAGTAGCTGAAACTATTTTCGGAGAAGAAAACGTGGTTTACGACATGAATCCATACATGGGAAGTGAGGATTTCGCCTTTATGCTACAAGAAAAAAAGGGAAATTATTGTATGCTCGGAAATGGAAACACGGAAATGGTGCATCATCCCGAATATGTTTTTGATCAGGACATTTTGCCTTTGGGGGCCGCCTATTGGGTCGGATTGGTGGAGAATTATTTGAAGTAAAAGCAAATGAAGCATTTCATTTTTTTCTTTTTTATTTTCGGTACAACTTCGGTTTCCTCACAGGAATTAATTCTAAAAGATTCACTCAAAATTGAAATCCAAGACAGCATCACCGATTTTGGAGCCGATGATTTCCATAATATTTATTTCATCCGAAATTTCTCGGAACTCATTAAAATCGATGCGAAAACTCAAAAAGTAAAAACTTTTTCCAATCATTCTGTTTTGGAAAACTTGAATACACAAAACATATTGCAAATCACCTTGAAATCCGGATTTTTTAATTTGCTGGTTTTGGACAATCAGTTAAACAAAGTTCAGGATCCAATTGAATTTCCTATCGAAACCAATTTCTCTCCCACCTTGATTGCTTTGGTTGATAATAATTATTTATGGGGCTATGATCCGGTTTTACAGCGATTGGTTCTTTGGAATTATAGTGATAAAAAAGCCATCCGACAGTCGGTAATTCTAAGCGAGAAAACGGGTGATGAGTTCTATTCAGATTTGATTTATCAAGACAATAAAATTTTCCTTGCGGGGTATCATAAAATCCTAGGTTTTGATGAGTATGCAAATTTAGAAGCGGTAATTCCTTTTTTTGAATTTGATCAGATTTCCATTCGAAAAGGAAATATTTTTTATTCGCATGAAAACAAATTATTTCATTTTGATTTAAGAACACAAGAAAAAAAGGAAGTCCCACTTGGTTTTGGTTTTGATTATTTTTCCATAAATAACCGCTATCTGTTTGCGTTAAAAGATAAGGTTGTTTATATTTACGATTTCCAAAACTTTTTGTAAAATGCACATTGCTATCGCCGGAAATATAGGAGCCGGAAAAACAACTTTAACCCAATTATTAGCCAAACATTTCCGTTGGAAGCCTCAGTTTGAAAGCGTTGATATGAATCCTTATCTAGACGATTTCTATAATGATATGGAAAAATGGGCATTTAATCTTCAGATTTATTTTCTGGGAAGTCGCTTTGGACAAATCAAAGAAATTCGCGAAAGTGGTGAAAACATCATTCAGGACAGAACCATTCACGAAGATGCGCACATTTTTGCGAGCAACCTCCACGATATGGGGCTGCTGATGACGCGGGATTATCAGAATTACCTGACGGTTTTCAATTTGATGAATTCTTTTGTACAGGCACCGGATTTGTTGATTTACTTGCGTGCATCTATTCCCACTTTGGTTCGGCAAATTCAGCTTCGTGGAAGAGAATACGAAAGTTCCATCAGCATAGAATATTTGAGCAGATTGAATGATAAATACGAAGAATGGGTAAAAACTTATGACGAAGGAAAACTTTTAATCATCGATGTGGATAATCTGGATTTCGTAAACAATCCGGAAGATTTAAGTTATATCTATGATAAAGTGGATGCAGAGATCAATGGTTTATTTTGATAAAATAGATTCAAACAAAAAAGACGGAAATCAAATCCGTCTTTTTTTATTTCTCAATAATTTCAGTTAAAATTTATAAGCTCCTCCGACTCCGATAGTTGTAATAGTCGAAAAGTTTCCATAGTCTGTAACAGGTGCATCAATGGACAAACCTGTACTTTTAATAAAAACAAATGCTTGAAAATATTCATTTTGCCATCCGCCTTTTGGTTGAAAATAAAATCCTCCGTTGTAGTCCTTACTTAAACTTAAAGCATAGCCTAAATCTACAGCTCCAAAGAATTGTTCCATAAAATCATACTGTGCACTTACTGCAATTGGCAATAATGTAGCTCCTGTATATTTTGTATTACCACCAGGCTTACTTTTTCCAGAAAAAACATCGATTCCGGCGATACCTCCAACGTGAAGGTTTTCCATCACTGGATACAAATAAGAAACTTCTGCTCCGAAATTAACTCCTAAATAATCCGTCGCATCGCCCACTGGAACTCCAATATGCGCTCCTGCTTTCAAACCTTCCTGTGCATTTAGACTCGCTAAACTCATCACTGCCAAAGCAGCACTTAAAATTAATTTTCTCATATATTCTGTTTAATTTTCGTTAGTTAATATTTGATATAATTCTCGGGACTCATTCTCTGCATAAACCGTGTCAATCATATCGGCAATGCCCAATAATTCACTGATGAATCGGAATTGTCCGTCGATATTGTTTTGTTCTCTTATGTCCATATTTCCATCCCGATTAAATTCTTGGTAGGACTGAATCAATTTTTCACGTACTGGATTGTATTCTTGTCGGAAGAACTCCAATGCCGCTGCCGTATCTGCTCTTTGCATCAATTCTGTCACTCGCCCATAAACCATCAGTGAATAATCGCTTCGGGTATCTGCCAAATCTCTTGCCACCGTATATCTCAAATTATCGGGCAAGGATTCATAGAAATCAATTTTCTCCATCAAACGAGCTTTGGCCGTATCGATTAATTTCTGCGCCTTTTCTGTATCTCCGATTGCATGATACGCTTGCGCAATTCTTTCTGTACTCAATCCATAATCGTATCTCGGCTGATCTGGAATCATTTCCATTACTTTGTCCAAAACTTCTCTCGCCTTATTAACTTCTCCTTTTTCGGTCAAATCATTGGCCAATCGAACGGCAATGTTTCGATAAGTATTGGTATAATTTCGATCCGTGTTTGAGAAAGAGGCATTATCAAGGTGGTAATTCGCCCATTTAAATGTTTGGAAATTCTCGTACATCTGATGGGTATTGCTTCTCCCTAATTTCCCACCTTCACCAAATCGCGTATAAATCGGGATTAATTTATAGGAGAAACCATTGTTTTCTAAATAATCGCTCAGCCAAAATATATTAACAGGGTCCGAAATTCCTCCCCCACTGAAATAAATACTTCGATCCCAATCGTACTCTGCAAACATGGAAATCATCAGTAGTTCTGATTTATACAATTGTCTTTTCCCAATTGTAATCGTGATATGATCTACCATTTTATCGGCATCTTCTGCCGAAACAATTCCGTATTTCAATGCATTTTCTTTGTTTACCGGAATGATGATTTTGTCCACTGGCAAATAATTCACTGCCCCTACCGGATATCCGAAATAATCAGCCAAAGCCATTTTTGCAGGGTGTTTATTATCCATTAAGAAATCAAAAGCTTCTTTCGCAGTCATGCTGTCCTTTGTCAGGAATTCTTCCAAAGGTTGGATTGAATTGTACAATTGCTGAATTCCGGCTGGGTCGTATGCTGGATCGGTAAAGTATTGTGAAATTTCATTGGATGGCAAACTCATAATCTCCGAAACGCTCATCTCGACATCAGGTTTGATGATGCTGTGCAATTCTCCAAAAATCGATTTGATATTGCCTGCAACTACCATGATGTTGTCGTTGGAATTGAGCTGATAATCTGTGTATTTCAATTTAGATGGCAGAGCTGGCGCATTATAAGTTCGACGGAGGGATTGCTCAATATTCCAAGGCGAACCTAAAAGTGTGTAATTCACAATCTTGACATCATCCCGAAATAATTCCGTTTCCTGAAGTCCCCAGAGCGGATAAGTATCATTGTCGCCATATACAAAAAGGATGGAATTTGGACCGAGATTATTCAAATAATTATATGCCAACGCATAAGCACCTTCTCGTTTGGATCGGTCATGATCGTCCCAGTTTTGAAAGCCCATCAAAATAGGAACGCCCAGACAGAGTACCGAAATTACCAATGCCACCGATGGTTTCAATTCGCGTTTTTTGAACTTTTTGATCAATAAATAAATTCCTTGCACGCCCAATCCCACCCAAATGGAAAAAGCATAAAAAGAACTCACCAAGGCATAATCACGTTCCCTTGGCTCAAAAGGTTTCACACTCGTATAGAAAATAATTCCCACACTTGTTAGCAAGAAAAGCGAAAGAATCGCCCACCAATGCGTAATATTCCGATTGAGTTGAACGAAAAACCCAATCAATCCGAGGATTAGTGGAAGCATGAAATAGACGTTTCTACCTTTGTTTTCTTTATAAACTGCTGGAAGTTTGGACTGGTCCCCCAATCGAGCATTGTCAAGAAAAGGAATTCCCGTAATCCAATTTCCTTTGGTCACTTCCCTATTTCCTTCCCAATCGTTTTGTTTACCGGAAAAGTTCCACATGAAATAACGGAAAAACATATAATCGAGCTGATAATCCATGAAGAAATTCAACTGCTGTCCCAAAGTAGGCGGCTGAATATCGAGCAGTTCAGCATTTGATTTCAAATCAGCAATTCGCAAGGTGCCGTCGTGTTTTTTCTGAAGCAACTCATTGAATCTCGCTTCAGCAATTTGTCGCTTCTGTGCCCTTATTTCTGGATGATCTTGCATATCGTTAAAGAACATCGGATTGATCGAAAACTCCGGATAACCGTACATGGCGGCATAGTTCTCCATGACATCCGGGAGGTTGTTAAACATTTTAGGAAAAAACTGAACGTGTTTTTTATTGTAAACATAATCTCTTCGGTCAGAAACCTTTATATATTTCCCGGTTCGGTTATCTTTTACATAATTTTCGCCTTTGACTCTTGTTTCATAATTTCCATTGGCGGTCAAAGCTATTCCATCATCTGCAATATGTGCGGTATAAGCCGGCCCGTAGAAAGTCGGCCAGTCGCCATACTGCTCACGGTTGAAATAATCCAACATCCCCAAAGCGGTATCAGGATCGTTCAGATTCATATGAGGATTGGCATTGGCACGAATCGGAATTACCAACCAACACGAAAACCCAATCAACATAAAGGCTATGGATAAAACCAGGGTATTGGCAATTTTCCATTTGTATTTTTCGGTGTATTTAAAGGCTAAATAGAATACCAATGCAAGAATAATCCCGGCTACTACCGTTCCTGAATTGAAAGGGAGTCCAAAATTATTGACAACATAGATTTCGGTTTTCCCGAAAAAACTCATGATCGAACCAAAAAGGACTTTAAAGACAAATCCAAGGAAAATCGCTGCTAAAACATTTGCAATGAGAAATGATTTTAAATTGAATTTATAATTCTTGGCATAGTACATAAAACATACAGCAGGCAACACCAAAATTGCCATCAAGTGAACTCCTGTAGCCAATCCAATGAACAATGAAATCAGTAAAAACCATCGGTTTCCACGTTTCTTATCGGCTTCCTCTTCCCATTTGCATCCCATCCAAACCAAAGCGGCTGTGAATAGGGATGCCATCGCATACACCTCACCTTCGGCAGCTGAAAACCAAAACGAATCACTAAACATGAAAACAGCCGAACCGACCAATCCACTTCCCAATGTGATAATCGCTTGGGATTTTGACAATGCGATTTCATAGGGATTTTCAATAAGTTCGTTGGGCTTAGTGACAAAAAACATTCTTCGCACAAAATGAGTAATCGTCCAGAACAAGAACATGATGGTCAATGCGCTGCTGATGGCAGACATAGAGTTTATAACAATTGCATATTGACTACCGTCACCCATCGCCAAGCCTGCCCATACTGCTCCAATCAATTGAAACAATGCAGCCCCTGGAGCATGTGTCACACCAAGCTTTGCGGAAGAAACGATGTATTCACCACAATCCCAAAAACTCAGTTTCCGTTCCATTGTCAATAAATAAACAAGGGAAGCAATTCCAAGCATTGCAAAGCCGAGGAGATTGTTCCATTTTTTGAAAGGAATCTTCATCTGTATAAATTTATCTTGCGAAAATAAGAACTATTTTATTCTTTAAACCGTTATTGAAACGTAAAAGTGTAGAGAATAATATAGAAAGCCTGAGATAATTCTCAATTAAATTTAAATTAATCATGATTTCCCACAAAAATTATTTAAATTTGCTTGGCAAAAAGCAATGCCTTTATCAGATAAAATCATTCAGGATGCAATCACTTTCGACGACGTCCTTTTAGTCCCTTCTTATTCAGAAATACTCCCCAATCAGGTATCCTTAAAAACCCGACTTACCGATAAAATTCAGTTAAACATTCCCCTGGTTTCAGCAGCTATGGACACGGTTTCTGAATCCAAATTAGCCGTTGCGCTGGCTCGGGAAGGAGGTCTTTCCTTTATTCATAAAAATATGCCAATCGATGAGCAGGCTTATGAGATTGATGCGGTAAAACGTTCGGAAAACGGAATGATTACAGATCCGGTTACTTTGAGTCGCCATCATAAATTAAGTGATGCGGCGGAACTCATGGGGCATTATCGAATTTCTGGACTTCCCGTAATTGAAGACGACCGAACTCTTGTCGGAATCATCACCAACCGGGATATACGTTATCAAACCAATATGGATCAACTGGTTGAAGAGGTGATGACCAAACAAAATCTGATTACTTCTGACATCAACACGGATTTACACAAAGCAAAAGACATCCTTTTGGAAAACCGAGTGGAAAAACTTCCAATTGTTGATGACTCATTTAAATTAATCGGTTTGATTACCATAAAGGACATTGACAATTTATCGGAATTCCCAAATGCTTGCAAAGACAGTCAGGGTCGTTTGCGAGTGGGCGCAGGTGTAGGGATCGGAGCCGAAACTATGGAGCGCGTTCAGGCTTTGGTCGATAAAGGAGTTGACATCATCGCGCTGGACTCCGCACATGGTCATTCGAAAGGTGTGATTGACAAAGTAAGAGAAGTCCGAAATGCATTTCCTGATCTGGATATAGTAGGTGGAAATATTGTCACTGGACTCGCAGCCAAAGATTTAATCGATGCAGGTGCCAACGTTTTAAAAGTTGGCGTTGGACCGGGATCTATTTGCACTACACGAGTTGTAGCCGGTGTAGGCGTACCGCAATTGTCTGCAATCTATGATGTGTATGAATATGCTCACACAAAAAATGTTTCCATAATTGCAGATGGTGGAATTAAACTTTCTGGTGACATCGTAAAAGCAATTACTTCTGGGGCTAATTCGGTCATGATTGGGAGTTTATTTGCCGGAACCGAGGAAGCTCCGGGCGAAGAAGTGATTTATCAGGGAAGAAAATTCAAAACCTATCAAGGAATGGGCTCACTTTCGGCAATGCGAAGAGGGAGTAAAGATCGGTATTTCCAATCGGACGCAAATAAATTAGTCCCCGAAGGAATCGAAGGAAGAGTACCTTACAAAGGAAAACTCTCTGATGTGGTTTACCAACTATGTGGTGGGCTTCGAGCTGGAATGGGTTATTGCGGGACTCCTGACATTGACTCCTTGATTAAGAACGGCAAAATGGTGAAAATTTCCAATGCAGGATTGGCTGAAAGTCATCCGCATGACGTAGTTATCACCAAAGAAGCTCCGAATTATTCTATATAATACAATTCATTTCAAATAAAAAGGTGGCTTAGATTCCGAAACATCGGGACAGCCACCTTTTTATTCATTTATACAATTAGGATTTTAGAATTGCCAACCGGCGGTCAGCAAAAACATTCCTATATTATTTTTCACTTCGGCTACATAATTATGATCCGCATTTAAGGGAAGCGTTGCCAAATAAACATCGCCATTATCATAATCTATGTATTCCCCATTCCCAAATACGTAATCAAATTTTTGGTTTTGTAACTGATAGGCCGCGTCCAGGTAGAAACCTCCGAAATCGTATCCGGCACCTAAACTAAATCGATTGATATCGCCTCGAAAAGCCTTATCAAAATTAAGGTTTGCTACGTTTCCAGAGCCTGTGTCAGCCAATAATGTGATTTCATCAAATGGACTTTGCACATAATTATATCCTGCGCGAAAACGGAAATTATCCGCTCTAAATTCTCCTCCCAATCGAAATTCACTCGAGGATTTCAGATGATCATCCAAGAAGCTATTGGTCGAAGCAAAGCTTCCTGAAGGCATCATTTTAGTGGAGCCGTTCATGTGAAGGGTATAGTCCGCATTGAGCGCTAATGACTTACCCACTACCACTCCAGCACTTGCCACGAGACGACTGTTTGCGTTTCGATGGTATTCGGAATAATAAAAGTCATAGTGATAATTTTCTCCGAATAATAAATCCGCATAGTAGTTTTCTTCAATATTTCTATACCAAACCGGGCTGTGGTACGCCAAACCTAATCGTAACTGATCTGTCAGTTTCCCAATTACACCAGCGCTCACAGAAATTCCAGTTCCGGCTGCACTATAAGGCGTTCCATTTAGGTCATAACGATAGGTGGTTGTCCCGGCAGATCCCGTAGTTTCTTCATCAAACACGACATAATTATCGTATCGAACATCGTGGAAATTAACCCCCAATCCCAGATAAAGGTGGTCGTTGTAACTAGCACCAAAATCAAGTGACATTTTAGTTTTGTATCCGATTACTTCGTCTTGATAACCGTTCATTAAGTAAGTTGTATATTCTTCCGGATCCTCATTGGTCAAATAAGTTGCCTGAATATTTTCATTCCTTCCTAAGCGCATCCAATTATCAAGAGACTCTTGGGAGTATTTAATTCCGATTGCAAATCGGTTCCACCCACTTGATGGATTATTGAAAACAAATGTTCCGCCTATATTTTGAAACATCAAGGAATTATCATCGGTTTTGACGGTATTTCCAAACGTACTCTCATTTTTATAGGAATTGAATCCGAGTGTAACATTCACATCAGAAGCAATGGCTACGGCTAATCCTGCCGGGTTTTGTTCTACGGATGAAATATCGCCCCCCAAGGCTCCCATGGATCCTCCCATCCCGATATAACGGGCACTTCCTGCATTGATTTCATTTGAATAAGCTGGAATTGAATTTAAGTCCTGAACGGTTTGGGCATTTGCCAATCCCGTCAGGATTAGTAATCCTGCAAATATATTTTTCATTCTCTTTTAACGATTTAAATTATCTTCTTGAACCTCCTCTCGTCCCGCTACTGCTTCCAGATCTCATTCCACTACTACTTGACCCGCTCCTCATATTTGAACCCGAAGATCTCATACTTGGACTTGATGGTGTCGTTGTTCGCATATTTGAATTCTGCCTCATATTGCTATTAGAGCGGATATTAGAGTTAGAGTTTTGACGGATATTTGAATTTTGTCGAATATTATTGTTCGAACGAATGTTATCATTGGTTCGAATGGGTGTATTCGGACGAACATTTGCTGGAGCTGTTTGACGTACTGGACGAACATTTGCGTCTTGAGTGACTCTTGTATTACTATCTCGTACTTGTGGTGATCTCAGATTTGCATCCGTGGTCGTATTTCTCACACCGGTTTCTCTCACTTGACGTACTGGAGCTTCAGCTCTCAGGTTACTATTTGTTCTGACATTGCTATTTCTTACGGTAGCATTTCCAGTTCGGGTTTGTCTCACTGATGAATTTTCCATCAGGCGATTGCTACTATTATTTCGGAAAGGAGAATTATTTCGATACGGGGTTCCATAAGCCAATCCAGAGCCAGGTCTTACCCCTGCTCCAACTGCTGTCCCTCTGTGGTAATACCCTGGGTAACCATAGTGGCCATAATAACCTCCATAATAACCATAATATCCTCCATAGTAACCGCCCCAATAAGGACTATAATAGCCTCCCCAATAAGGACCATAATATCCCCATCCGGAGTACCATGGACTGTACCAGCCTCCCCAGCCCCATCTTGGATAGCCCCAGCCCCAAGACCATGAAGAATACCCAAATCCCCACCATGGATTGTGCCAGCCATAATTGTTTACTGTAATGTCTAAACCATCATATCTTCCCCAATCAGTAGTATTTCCTGATCCTACGTAAACATTATTACTTCCAGTGTAGATATTTACATCATTAGTTGTGGATTGAGCCGTTTGCTCATCGTAATAAAAATCCTCAGCTCCATTCCCTTCGGCATCGAAATAAGGACTTCCGACTTGAATATCATAAGGATTTGCTTCGGTTTGTCCTTGCACTATCTGCCCATCTCTCGAAGGACTGTAATAAATCCCATCCGTTTCACCGCTTTTGGCAGCAGTAGATTGGGAAGAAGAGCAAGAGGCCATTCCAAATACAATAGCCAAAACCCCAAAATATTTGAAGATTTTTTGTGAATATGTATAAACTTTACTCATTTTATCTTTTTTACCAGTTAGTATTCTTTAAATTTGCTTCCTAAAATAGAAATTCTCCCTAAAATTAAGAATTATTTATAAAACGGCAATTTCTATGCCAATTAAACATATGTTAAACCCGCTAATTGTTAAATTTTAAAGATGGCAAAACTTACTTCAAGAAGTGAAGATTATTCCAAGTGGTACAATGAGTTAGTGACACAAACCGGCATGGCCGAAAACTCAAAGGTGAGAGGATGCATGGTAATCAAACCCTATGGTTATGCCATTTGGGAAAAAATGCAAGCCGAATTGGACAGGATGTTCAAAGAAACCGGTCACCAGAACGCGTATTTCCCCATTTTTGTGCCGAAAAGTTTATTTGAAGCGGAAGAAAAAAACGCAGAAGGTTTTGCCAAAGAATGCGCTGTTGTTACTCATTATCGATTAAAAAATGATCCGAAGAATGAAGGAAAGCTAATGGTAGATCCAGAAGCAAAACTCGAAGAAGAGTTGATTGTTCGCCCTACTTCGGAAGCTATCATCTGGAGCACTTATAAAAACTGGATTCAGTCTTATCGTGATTTACCGATACTCATTAACCAATGGGCCAACGTCGTACGATGGGAAATGCGCACCCGATTGTTTCTTCGTACCGCTGAATTTTTATGGCAAGAAGGGCACACGGCTCACGCCACCAAAGAAGAAGCTTGGGAAGAAACACGAAAAATGTTGGATGTTTATGCAGAATTCGCAGAAAACTTCATGGGAATCCCAGTAGTCAAAGGCTATAAAACACCAAGTGAGCGTTTTGCTGGAGCCGAAGAAACCTTGTGCATTGAGGCGATGATGCAGGATGGGAAAGCGCTTCAAGCCGGAACCTCGCATTTCCTTGGACAGAATTTCGCCAAAGCTTTTGATGTGAAATTTGCCACCAAAGAAGGTTCACTCGAGCACGTTTGGGCAACTTCATGGGGTGTCTCCACCCGACTAATCGGCGCTTTAATCATGACGCATTCCGATGACAATGGTTTGGTTTTACCACCAAAACTAGCACCTATTCAAGTGGTGATTGTTCCAATTTATCGGAATGACGAACAAAGAGAAGCCATTTCTGAAGTTTCTTTGAATTTGGTGTCAGAGCTAAAAAACAAAGGCGTTTCGGTGAAATACGATGACGACGATACGGTAAAACCTGGATGGAAATTTAATGAATATGAATTGAAAGGAGTTCCCATCCGTATTGCAATCGGACCGAGAGACCTCGAAAACGGTCAGGTAGAACTTGCCCGTCGCGACACCTTAGAGAAATCTCTTGAGAAACTCGATGGGATTTCAGAAACGATTGTACAAAAACTGGATGAAATCCAAGAAAATATTTTCCAAAAAGCAAGAGAGTTCCGCGACGAACACATCACAGAGGTTTCTTCTTATGAGGAATTTAAAGAAGTTCTGGAGTCAAAGGGAGGCTTCATCTCAGCTTATTGGGACGGAACGGAGGAAACGGAAGAAAAAATTAAAAATGAAACCAAAGCTACAATCCGTTGTATTCCTTTCGCCGAAGCGGATTTAGAAGGAAAAAAGGATGTTTTTTCAGGACAAGAAGCGAAGTTCAAAGTTCTTTACGCCAAAGCATATTAACTTTAACGAATTTTTACAAAACTTATAAGTCAGTTGGTTCAATTATTGATAATGAATTCAACTCAAAAATTTCGTATGAAAAACATATTCACCTTCGTACTTCTGATTTCCCTTAGCGGAGTTTTATTTGGGCAAAACAACCCATCGGATAAACGAAACAATTTCGAAGAATGGAGTAAGGAATTAAACCTTACCGAAAGTCAAGAAAAAGAAATCCGATTGATCCAGGAGAAATTCCAATTGGAGTCTGAGACTCTGAGACAATCGGGAGATTTAGAAAAAGCAAAATCTTTGCAAGAAAGACAGCAAATAGAAATCGATGCTGTTTTAACGTCTGAACAAATTAACAAAGCAAAATTAATCAAAGAAAGAAAAATAAGGGAAAATAAAAAAAAGGCTGCCTCCCAATCAGCAGTTAGATAATTTTCCAAGAACCAATCAATGCCTTCTAACTGTTGAAGGCTTTTTTATTGTAAATTTTATATGATGTCATTCAAAAAAATCCTTATCCCATTTGTACTATTATTTAGTATTATTTCGTATTCTCAAAATTACACTTTGACCGGTAAAGTAACCGACTCTCAAGATCGCCCCTTAGAATACGCAACCATTTCGATTCAAGATCCTGCCACTTACACAGAGCTCTCGGGAGGAATTACTGATGCAAACGGTAACTTTGCTGTAGAGGTCGAGGGCGGAAACCACATTTTATACATTGAATCTTTTATGGGTAGTACTTATGAAAAATTAATTGACGTAACCCAAAATCAGAATTTAGGGACATTTAAATTGGAAGAAAATGCTGCAGTAGCCTTGGAAGGAGTAACAATCACTGGAAACAATCAAACCTATCGGATGGAGCTGGATAAAAAAGTATATAATTTATCCCAAGACATCATGGCGAAAGGAAGTTCTCTTTCTGATGCTTTGCAAAATGTGCCTTCGGTTCAAGTCGATGGCGAAGGAAATGTAAGTTTGCGTGGAAATGAAAATGTTCGAATTCTAATCGATGGGAAACCCTCCTCTCTGGTGGGAATTTCTGATCCGGCGACTGCTTTGCAAAGCTTACCAGCAGATGTTGTTGAGCGAATTGAAATTGTAACCAATCCATCGGCAAGGTACGAAGCAGAAGGAACTGCTGGAATCATCAATATCATCCTAAAGAAAGGTAAACTACAAGGATTCAATGGCTCGATCAATGTGAATGGAGGAATTCCAACCTCTTATGGAGCTGCCGCAAATCTGAATTATAGAACTGGAAAATGGAATCTGTTTACCAATTTAAGCTACCGATATGCAGAAAGAGAAAGAGAAGGTAATTCCTATACGACAAGATTTAATTCCGAAGGAATTCCACGTTATGAAGACATGGATCGGGAAGCAACACGTATCAATGACGGATACAATATCATGTTAGGAACTGAATATTATTTAGACCCGAGAAACACCTTTACACTTTCTGGAAATTACCGATTTGGAAAGAATGAAAACCTTTCGGACATTTTCTACAATGATTATGACTCGAATTTAAATTTGACCAATAGTTCTTTGAGAACCGAAAGAGAAAAAGAAGACGATTTCAGTATCGAAGGAAATTTCAATTATAAACATGAATTTCTAGATCCAGGTCATGAACTTTCAATTGATGCGCGCGTTACTTATTCCGAAGAACAAGAAGACGGAGATTTGCGTGAAATAGGAGATTTAGTGAATTCAACCGAAAGGTCTTTCAGTTCAGAGTTCCAAAATCGTGTGATTATTTCGGCTGATTATGTCTATCCTTTTGGAGAAAAAGGAAGATTAGAATTGGGTGCTCGTGGAGAAATGGAATCCACGCTGACTGATTTCAAAGTGGATAGTTTAGGCAATAGCGGATGGCTTTCAAAGCCGGAATTTTCAAACCGCACGGATTATCGTCAGAACGTCTATGCAGCTTATGCACAATACGGACAAGGCTTTGGAAACTTCTCATTTTTCGCTGGACTTCGTATGGAGAATTCAGACATTACTGTTAAATCCATTTTGAATGAAAGCGTGACGCGTAAAAACTATGTGGATTTCTTCCCGAGTTTGTTTTTAAATTATGAGTTCTTGAACGAAGACCAATTGCAAGTAAGCTATAGCCGTAGAATCAGAAGACCAAGAGGATGGGACTTGATTCCTTTTACTTCTTATTCAAACAACCGAAATATGTTTATGGGTAATCCGGATTTAAATCCACAATACACTGATTCCTATGAGTTGTCTTATGTGGCCAAAATCGGGAAATTCATGGTTACGCCTAATATTTATTACTCCAATACTACGGATAATATTCAGAGATACCAATCCATCAATGAGCTTGGTGTTTTGATCACAAGACCTATCAACGTAGGAACTGAAGAGCGATACGGTGGAGATTTGACTTTCACTTATCGACCTTGGAGATGGTGGAATATCATGGGTAATGTGAATCTTTTTGGCTACCGCACAAAAGGCGAGTACACCGATTCCTATATCAACCCAACAACGGGTGCTGAAATCACTACCACCACCAACTTTGATGGGGACGGATTCAGCTGGTTCGGAAGATTGAACAATAGCTTCACTTTACCGGCAAATTTCTCAGCTCAGATTTCAGGTTTCTATCGAGGAGGAATGAAATCTGCACAAAGCGAGAGAAAGCCGATGTACGGTGTAGATTTGTCCATCAGCAAAGATCTGTTCAATGACAATGCGACCATCACTGCCAGCGTACGAGATTTATTTAACACACGTGGTTTCGAAATGGAATCTTGGGGCGATGACTTTTATTTGGAAAGCTACAACCGTTGGGGCGTAAGATCTATAAATGTAACTTTCACGTATCGGTTCAATCAATCCAAACGAGAACAAAGAAGAGAGCAACGTGAGCAAGAATTTGAAATGGAAGCCGGTGCCGAAATGTAATTCAAATGATTTTCTATAAAAAAGAGTGCTGATATGCTCTCTTTTTTATTTAAATCTCTAAGAATCAAAGATTAAATGGGCGAATTGCGGAATTAATTTCTAACCTCTACCAGATTTAGTTTATTTGAAAAAAACTGCAATCAGACTAAGAATCTCTGAAAAATATTCTTTTGTCTCTTTAAAAAATTTATTCTTCTTTTTCATTCAAACAATAGTATGAAAAATATATGAGTCTAAGCCTTTTTTGTAGCTGAAATTACGACCAGTTCTGAAATAAACTGACAACCCCCTGAATTATTTAAAGAAGAGAGAACGCAATGATGTATAAAAAAAGGAGTGCCTGAATGCACTCCTTTATTCTTATTATACTTGGATTAAAACAATCATTTAATTGTTAAATCAAATGGCATTCGAAGCTGTACTCCACCGAATTCTCGCATGGTTTTCAATTGTTGATAAATTTGAAAATATTTCTCACCCAACTCTTGCTGGATCATCGTTTCGGCTTTGGTCACCTGATAAGCTTGAAGAAACTCCTCAAAACCTCCTTTTCGGAACGGATAACTCATAACGGAGTAATTTTCAAGCTCTGCTTTCTCTGCAGCTGCCTGTATAGCGTCTTCCAAAGTACCGAGCTGATCTACCAAACCAAGTTTCAAAGCTTGAGTTCCTGACCATACTCTTCCTCCACCGATCGAGTCCACTTCTTCAAAACTCATATTACGGGCGTTCATCACATGATTTACAAATACACCATAAACATTTTCGGTCATTTCGGTCATGGTTTCAATTCCGGTTGATGACATCGGTTTGAAAACGGTCGTCAGGAAATCGGAGTTTTCGTTGGTATTCACATAATCTGTGGTTATCCCGATGTTATTGACCAGTTTTTGTGCTGATGGGATCATTCCCAAAACACCGATTGATCCTGTAATCGTATTGGGGCTGGAAAAAATAGCATCGGCTTCCATCGCAATGTAATATCCACCCGAGGCAGCTACATCACCAAAAGAGACAACAACCGGTTTTATCTTTCGCAATTCTCGTAGTTCATATAAAATCTCTTCTGAGGAGTCCGCGCTTCCTCCCGGTGAATTCACTCTCAAAACCACGGCTTTTATTTTATCATCGTCTTGCAATTCCCGAATTGCCTTTTTATAAACTTCGGATTGAATCCCCGAATAGCCCTCACCCGGCATAATGGCACCCGAAGCATATAAAACAGCAATACGATCTTTACCTTTTTCAGGTTTCAATGTGGCTGCATATTTAGCTAAACCTATGGTGTGTTTATCCAAAACATCTCTCAATGTTTCTTTTTTGTCTTCTTCCAATTCCAGTCGATTCGCCAAAGCTCTTTCATAATCACCTTCCTGAGCGAGTTTATCGACCAATTTAAATTCAACCGCTTTTTCCGGGTTAAAACTGTGAAGACTATCTACGCTGGCATTGAATTCTTCCAATGAGATTTTTCGTGATTTAGCGATTTCTTCTGAGAGATTTCCCCAGATATCGTTCAATAACAAACTTAATTGCTCACGATTTTCTTCCGACAAATCATCACGCATATATGGTTCAACGGCCGATTTATATTCGCCATGACGGATTACCTGAAAGTCAATCCCATACTTGTCTCCGAGGTTTTTGAAGAACATCACTTCCGCACTCATTCCTTGAACGATAACCATTCCCATTGGATTTTGAAAAATCGAATCAGCAACTGAATTCAACACATAGGCTCCTTGAGTGGAATTATGTGAATACGCATAAATAAATTTTCCACTTTCTTTAAAATCCACTAAAGCATTTCGAATGTCGGTCAATTGAGAAGCACCTCCAATAAAAGAGGAAACTTTCAAACTTATTCCTTTGATTTTATCGTCCTCTTTCGCTGCATTGATTGTTCGGATAATATCCCGGAAATAAACTTCCGTTCCAGGAGCCGGGCCGAAAAGGCTCAACTCATTGTCCATGGAACTTTCTTTGATAGGTGAATCAAAAGTTAACTCCAGAACCGAACCATTTTTGGGACCCGTTGATTGAAATAATTCCCCTGCCATCGACATCAAAATCAGTAAGCCAAACACAGAGAAAATCAAAATAAAAGTCAGGAAATTCCCAACAATTACTACAAATACATTTCCAAAGAATTTTTTCATTTCTGAATTTTAATTAATAATTTGCGTCATATGTCGCAAAATAAGATCAGTTTGTTACTCGGTTCCAATATTTTTGACCGAAAAAAGAATTTAGAAACAGCTTCTGAATTGATTATTAGCAAAATAGGTAAAATTGAAAGAAGTTCAAAAATCATAGAAACAGTACCGGAAGGATTTCAATCGGATCACAATTTCCTCAACCAAGTCATTGAGATTCGTTCTGAGTTTTCTCCCATGAAAGTTTTAAAACTTGCAAAGGAAATTGAAAAAGCAATGGGTCGGATTTATATAGAAACCTCTCAAGCTTATCAAGATAGGATTATTGACATTGACCTTTTGACATTTAACTCAATTAATTTTGAAAGCAAAGAGCTTTCGTTGCCTCATCATCAAGTAAATTCAAGAAAATTCGTAAAAAAACTCATGAATTAGTTAATAAACAGATTATTTTACTAAATTTGCCTCATTAACTAAAATTATTTGAGTATTTAACCTACCCAAAAATAATCTATGAGAAAAATTTATTTACTCGCTTTGTCATTGATTTGTTTCCCGTTATTGTTTGCGCAGGAAACAAGTAGCACTTTAAATGAAACCCCAGAAAAAAAGAAATTCACTAACGCTGATAAGGAATTCAACGATTGGTATATTTCAGTTTTTGCTGGTGGAAACGCTCTACAAAACACGGATTTAGTTTCTTGGGGCGATGGAAGATTTATTCCTGGATATGATTTTCAACTTCAGGTCACCAAAGAAGTAACTCACGCATTTGGTATTGCTCTTATGGGGCAATATGGTAAAACTCGTCAGTACGGAGAGGGAAATCAATTGAATTATATAAATGCATGGGACGGGAGAACCGAGTACTATGGTTTAAGCCTTATAGGAGATTTGAACCTAAGCATGCTATTTAGAAGAATTGATAACGAATCACCATTCAGATGGGCTTGGCATGCGTATGCCGGTGCTGGTATAATCGCCTATAAGGCGGAAAGAAAAGCACGACATATTTATGGCGAGCATCAACCTGTAAATGATTGGAGTTTGGTTAATGATATTAAATTCAACGACCGTTCTATTTTTGCACAAGTTGGAACCGGACTTCGCTACAAACTTAGCCCAAGCTTTGATTTGGAGATGAGAGCTATGTATGTGATGACGGGTGACGAATCGTTTGATGCTTCAGGAGATCCGATCCCTGGCGAATGGACATTGGCAGACATAGAAGAAGGTCGCGATGACAATATGATTACATTGTCTTTGGGGCTTCATTATAAAATTGGAAAACATAAAGAATCTTTGCAATGGCATGATCCTTTGAATTCCATCACTTCCGTTTCTGCTGCAGCGAATATTCCTTGTGCAGACGATGATAATGATGGAGTTTGTAACCTTTACGACAAGTGCCCTGATACACCGGAAGGAATCAAAGTAGATGGCGCGGGTTGTCCTTTGGATACAGACAATGATGGTGTGCCGGATTCAATCGACGAATGTCCTACAATCCCAGGTCCTCCAACTAACAATGGTTGCCCTCTACCAATCGTAGAAGTAAGTATCGGTTCAATCGCAAGTAGTATTTCCGATATCCTACAAGGAATTGAGTTTGACTACGATAAAGATGTAATTCGCGCAGTATCTTATCCTAAACTAGATGCAGCATTTGATATACTTCAAGCACACCCTTCCTACAAATTCTATGTAGAAGGACATACGGATGCAGCTGGAAGCGTTGCTTACAATCAAGACTTATCTGAAAGAAGAGCAGCTTCTGTAGTGAGATATCTTGTAAACAAAGGAATTCCGGCAAGTCAGTTAGTACCTGTTGGTAAAGGTGAGTCAGATTTGAAGCACCCTGAATGTGATCCTGTATCGAACTGTCCTGCATGGAAAAACCTTGAGAACCGTCGCGTTGTTTTCAAACCTTATGGTGAAGCAATCGATGGCTTAGAATACAGACAATAAGCAATTATTAATTTAATAATATAAAGGGGTGCAATGCATCCCTTTTTTTGTACTTAAAACTTCACACTCATATCAAAGTATTATTTAACTCACAAACTTTATTATTGTCCAAACATCTAATTTGATGTTCATTAAATCATTTTTAAATTAACATTGGCCATGCAAAATCCTGAAAAATTGATACAGGATTAATCGATATTTATTTTGTTCCTTTCAAAAAGACTCGATGGTTCGATTGGTGTTTATTATGTCAATGACATTCCACTCGGCAAGGTCAATCAAGCTGTCAAAAACAATGCTATTTATCAGACATCTAAGCCTATTTTTCAAGGAAAGTCTTCCCTAATTTAGGTCGGGAGAATTTGGAAAACATTGGTCTTATTTATACCTTTAGTCATCTTCAAATCTGTAGGATTTACCTTTAATTTTTATTTTTTCGACTTGTTTAAGACCTTTCGTATCATGATGGTATAAACATCATATAAGTATGACATAGGCATGACATAAGGATGGCACAACCATGGTATGAGCATGGCATAAACTGGGATGTATGTGGGATAGCTAATGGGGTAGCTTTGGGATATCTATGGAGTATGAGGTAAGGAATTAGGGAATTTCTTGTTTATCGCTATTTCAGGACGGGACATATTTAAAACAAAGAAAGCCGTCTCGTTTGAAGCGAGACGGCTTATAATTTATTTGTAATTCTTCGTTTTATTTATTCTTTAGCAAATCTCTGATTTCTGTAAGAAGGACTTCTTCGTTGGATGGACCAGCTGCTTCCTCCACTGCTTCTTCTTTTCGTTTCAGTGAATTAACCCCCTTGATAACCATAAAGATACACAATGCAATTATGAAAAACTGAATAATCACATTGATGAAATTACCATATTGAATAGCAACCTCGGCTGCACCTGTTGCCTCATTCGCCTCAGCTAGAGTGATTTTCATATTACTAAAGTCCATACCTCCAGTAATGTATCCAAGCGGTGGCATAATCAAATCGTCAACCAATGAGGTGACAATTTTCCCAAAAGCCCCACCAATTACAACACCGACAGCCAGATCAATTACGCTTCCGCGCATTGCAAACTCTTTGAATTCTTTAACCATTCCCATATTTTATAATTTTAGATTGATTTAAAATTAAGGAAAATTTTTAATTTGTCCTATTCCAATTGATTTTTGTAACTCCTTCTTCAATTCCCCAGCTCTCTGCTAAACCACCATTGATTTCCACCACAAATTTGGAATCAGCTGCTGCAGCAGCAACCGTTCCTCCTGGACTCATCGCAGATTCTGCACCGGGTTGAGCATTTCGCGCAATGTTTATCAAAACGGAATCCTTATCGAAATACATAATATCCAAAGGAATACGGGTGTTTTTCATGTAAAAAGTATGTGGTCTGACCTCATGATCTTCGAAGATAAACAGCATTCCATGGTTTTCATCCATTTGCGAACGATCCATCAAGCCTCTCGCTCTTTTATTGGGTGTATCGGCTATTTCTATATCAATGGTTTTTAAAACTTCCCCATCAGCATTTAGAAATTCCAATACCCCGTTTTTTGTAAATTCAATTTCAACTGAAGTGATTTCTCCAGTAGGTCCTGAAGTTTCTTTATTCCCACAAGAAACCAGCAAAGAAATCAATGCAATTGCAAAAAAAACTTTTTTCATTCTATAATTCTTTAATCTTTATAAATTCTGTTTTTGGATGTCATCATTACAATAACACCTACAATGATAAATGGAATACTCAGAATCTGTCCATTATTTAATCCGATATTCAAAGCCTGAGCTACAAATTCATCACCTTGATCTTCTTTGAAGAATTCTACAAAAAACCGAACACACCATAAAAGGACGAAGAACAATCCGAAAATATAACCTTGATGGTACTTTTTATCTGTTTTTCTATAAATATGCCAAATGATGAAGAAAATAATTACATAACAAATGGCTTCGTATAATTGAGCGGGATGTCTTGCGATTAGATTATCACCATACCCCGCACTTTGCTGAACAAATTTCACTGCCCAAGGCAGATCCGAAGGTTTCCCTACGATTTCCGAATTGATGAAATTCCCCACTCGAATTGCTGCGCCTCCCAAAGGAACCGTGATTGCCACCCGATCCAATAGCCAAAAAAGATTTCGTTTAAGATATTTTCGGTTAAATAAGTAAGATGCAAGTAGAAAGCCTAAAGTTGCTCCATGACTTGCCAATCCTCTAAATCCTGAAAATTCATAGCCTTGCAAAAGTCCGAAAAACGAAGAAGCATTCGGATTTCTCTGAACCGGTAGGAAAACCTCAATCAACGCCTGACCAATTGGCATGCCCTGATACGTATCGAAATTATAAAATAATTCGCCCAAACGAGCGCCAATTATCACTCCTAAAAATGCATAAAGAAATAAAGGGTCTAGAATTTTGAGATCAACTCTGTCCGTTTCTAACATCTTTTTCATCAAATACCACCCCATGACAAAGGCCAGTATCCACATCAAACTATAATAATGGATTTTAATAAATCCGAAGTCAAATAATACTGGGTCGATGTTCCAAGTAATCGCCAAAAATAAATTATTCATAGTTTTTCTTTTTTAGGCACGGGGTCATACCCGCTTCCACCCCATGGATGGCATCTGAAAATTCTTTTCGTTCCCAAATATAATCCTTTTATCAATCCGTGCGTGCGCAATGCCTCCAACATATAATGCGAACAAGTCGGAGAAAAACGACAATTACTACCCATCCAAGGAGAAATGGCCAATTGGTAAAACCTTACCAAACCAATAAAAGGCAAAATGATAATTTTTTGGAACGAATTCATTTCTTACAAATGTAGAAAATCTATGTTTTCCACTCAAATTTATTACTCTCGTTTGGAGAGGTTTTAGGAGACTTTCAATTTCTCAAACATTTCCCACAAAATAATTCCCGCACAAACACTCACGTTGAGCGAATGTTTGGTTCCACCTTGCGGTATTTCGATGCTCCTATCACTTTGATTGATCACTTCTTGTTGAACGCCTTCGACTTCATTCCCAAAAATAACTGCAAATTTATCATTTGAATTAAGTTCGATTTCCGAAAGGTTTTTACTTCCTTCGGTTTGTTCGATCGAGAGAATCTGATAATTATGCTTTTTTAAATCCTGGATCAATTCCGAAATATCCTTCACATATTCCCAATCCACACTTTCGGTTGCGCCCAAAGCCGTTTTTCGAATTTCTTTGTGTGGTGGCGTGGCCGTAATCCCGCAGAGATAAATTTTTTCAATCAAAAAAGCATCGGCCGTTCTGAAAACCGAACCGATGTTGTACATACTCCGGATGTTATCCAGAATCACAACCACCGGGATTTTCTCAATTTCTTTAAATTCCTCCACCGAAATCCGACCTAGTTCCTCCAGTTTTAATTTTCTCATGGCACAAAATTAACCTTTAGTTTCTATAATCTATAAATTTTGTAATAAACTAACTAAAGAATTGGAAAAAGAGGTTATTGATTCCAAGTTATCCAAATTATTGGAAACTTATAAAACAGAAGAACTCGACTTATCCACTATAAATCAAGAAGTAGAAATTGTAAGACAAGAAATTTATGACAAACAAAAAGCTAATCTTTGACACCAAAGTTTGGATTAGCTTTTTGATTGGTAAAAGGCTTTCAAATCTTAAACAACATATTGTAAATGCCTTGATAAAAATTGTTATTACAAATCAACTATTGGAGGAAATAAAAATAGATATCGTTCCAACTCATTTTTTAAGTAGAGATTCTAAAGCCAGTTTTTTGTTGGATCTAATTGAGTTCTCTCGAGCAGATTACCTTGTAACTGGCGATCAAGATTTATTAGAGTTAAATCCATTTCAAACTGCCCAAAACTTAACTCCTTCAGAATTCGAAGCTTTACTTAACTTTTCAACATCCTCCGCCAAAACAGACAATTTCCCTAACTTAGCAATCTTAAATCAAAAAGAAATTGGCAAAGAAAGAAACACCCTTGATGAAGCAATACAACAGCATCAAAGCTAAATATCCTGATGCGCTGCTACTGTTCCGGGTGGGTGATTTTTATGAAACCTTTGGCGATGATGCCATTCGTTGTTCTAAAATTCTGGACATCGTTTTGACTAAACGAGCCAATGGCGCTGCCTCTCATATAGAACTTGCCGGATTTCCTCATCATGCTTTGGATACCTATTTACCCAAATTGGTTCGGGCCGGACTTCGTGTGGCGATATGTGATCAATTGGAAGATCCAAAAATGACGAAAACCATTGTAAAACGTGGTGTAACAGAATTGGTGACGCCAGGTGTGGCACTCAATGACGAAGTGCTTTCGGCCAAATCCAATAATTTCCTGATGGCAGTTCACGAAAAAGACAATCGATTTGGAATTGCCCTTTTGGATATTTCAACGGGGGAATTTTTGGTTTCCGAAGGAAATAAAGAACATTTTCACAAACTGGTTCAGAGTTTCCGCCCCAGTGAAGTAATTTATCAGAAAAGAAAAAAAATTGAATTACCCGACATAAAGAGTTCCTTTCAAATCGAAGATTGGGCCTTTCAGTTGGATTATGCATTTGACAAATTAACCCGGCATTTCAAAGTCAAATCTTTAAAAGGCTTTGGAATCGAAAACCTCGAACTTGCCACCATTGCCGCCGGTGCTGTTTTTTCATATCTCGATGAAACACACCATTTTGACATCGAACACATTACACAAATCCAAAGACTTGACGAACACAGTTTTGTCTGGATGGATCCCTTCACCATTCGAAATCTGGAATTGATTTATTCGCCACATGAAAACGCTGTGACTTTACTTTCAGTAATGGATCAAACCAAATCGGCAATGGGCGCTAGATTGCTGAAACGATGGATTGTTATGGTTTTGAAAGATGTAGACTCAATCAAATCCCGACATGAAATTGTCGATTTCTTTGCAAAAAATGATGAAAAACGAATTTTTCTGCGAGAAAACATTGAGAAATTAAGCGATTTGGAACGGATGGCCGGAAAAATTTCGACCGGAAAAATCACACCGAAACAATTGCTTTCTGTAGCAGAAAGTTTAAATATCGTTACTCAAATCCGTGAAAAATTAGCCAAAGATAAGTCCATTCAATTTTTAATAAAGGAATTAAATGATTGGACAGAGGTCTATACAAGTTTGTTAGAAACCCTATCCGAAGACCCCCCCCACCAATTAGTAAAAGGAAACGTAATTGCAAGCGGCATTTCAGAAGAACTCGATCATTTGAGAAATCTTCAGACCAAAGGAAAAGATTATCTGGAAGAATTGCGCTTGAGAGAAACCGATCGAACCGGAATTCCGAGTATTAAAGTTTCATTTAACAATGTCTTTGGCTATTACATAGAAGTCCGAAACACACACAAAGACAAAGTTCCTGAGGATTGGATTCGCAAACAGACATTGGTAAATGCGGAAAGATATATAACGGAAGAGTTAAAAGAGTACGAAAATCAGATTTTAGGAGCAGAAGAACGAATTTTAGTTTTGGAAACGGAATTATTTCAGTCTTTGTTGAGTCAATTATTTAAGCACCTGAATGAACTTCAGAAAACGGCAAGAATCATCGCAGAATTGGATGTTTTATCGAACTTTTCTGAGCTAGCCATTCAAAACCATTATGTCCGTCCCAATATGACCGAAAGCCTGGATTTATTTATCGAAGATGGGCGGCATCCGGTCATTGAAAAGCAATTGAAACCAGGCGAAAGCTATATTGCCAACAGTGTTTCGCTTGTTCCGAAGGAGCAACAAATCATCATGATTACCGGTCCCAATATGTCGGGGAAATCGGCTTTGCTTCGTCAAACGGCTTTGATCGTTCTGATGGCTCAAATCGGGAGTTTTGTTCCGGCCAAATCTGCTGAAATCGGGATTGTCGATAAAATCTTTACACGCGTTGGAGCATCGGACAATATTTCTTCGGGTGAGTCAACCTTTATGGTGGAAATGAACGAAACGGCAAGCATTCTAAATAATTTATCTGAACGAAGTCTGATTCTTTTGGACGAAATCGGGCGTGGAACTAGTACTTACGATGGGATTTCCATTGCTTGGGCTATTTCGGAATATCTTCACGAAGGGAAAATTCATCCGAAAACATTATTTGCCACACACTATCATGAACTCAATGAAATGACCAAATCATTTCCAAGAATCAAAAATTACAATGTGAGCGTCAAAGAAGCCAAGGACAGCATACATTTCATGCGTAAATTAGTGCCGGGCGGAAGCGAACACAGTTTTGGAATTCATGTGGCTAAAATGGCTGGAATGCCACAATGGGTATTGAAACGAGCCAATGAAGTTCTAAAGACTTTGGAAAAATCTCAGGTCAATGAAAAGATTTCGGATAAGACCAAAAAAATAACCGAAGAAAATATGCAACTCAGTTTCTTTCAGTTGGACGATCCGATTCTCGAATCCATCCGCGAGGAATTATTGGGGATTGATATCAATACGCTCACACCCGTTGAAGCTTTGATGAAATTAAACGAAATCAAACGCCAACTCGGTGATTAGTTTGGAACAATAGTTGTAATTTTGAATCAATTTAAAACCTAATTAAAATGAAAAAAATTTTGGCATTGCCACTTATCGCACTATTATTTTGGTCTTGTTCGACCAATCCGCTCACGGGCAGACAGTCTCTGGCTCTTGTTTCTAATGCCCAATTATTTCCCCAAGCCTTTGCCCAATACAATCAAGTCTTAGGAGAAAGTGAGGTGGATAAAACTTCAGCTGATGCCAAAATGATCAACAATGTCGGTCAGCGGATTAAATACGCAGCTGAAAAGTTCTATTCTGAAATTGGTCAAGGAAGCGCATTACAAGGTTACGAATGGGAGTTCACACTGATTAAAAATGATGCTGTGAACGCTTGGTGTATGCCTGGTGGAAAGGTTGCTTTTTATTCTGGAATCCTACCGGTTTGTAAAGATGAAACCGGAGTAGCGGTAGTCATGGGACATGAAGTGGCGCATGCATTGGCCGGTCATAGTGCTGAACAAGTTTCAAATGCCATGGTTGCCCAAGGAGTTATGTTGGGCGGAAACGTAGCCATTTCCAATGACGAATGGCGCAATGTATTTAATCAATTGTATCCTGTAGGCGCTCAATTGGGTATGTTGAGCTACGGGAGAAACATGGAATTGGATGCCGATGAAGCTGGACTTTATCTAATGGCGATGGCCGGTTATAATCCACAAGAAGCAATTCCATTTTGGCAAAGAATGCAACAAGCATCTGGTGGCCAAGCTCCACCCGAATTTCTGAGCACACACCCAAGTCCGGGAAACCGAATTTCACAAATCAATTCCATCATGCCAAAAGCTATGGAATATTATAACGCAAGCCCTTACAAAGGAAGGTAAATTCAACGAAATATGGGAAGTCTGTCAGAAGAAATTTGACGGACTTTTTTATTGCTCCAAAATTGATTTTAAATCAGCCGGCGAATAATTTACTGATTTGAGCGTTTTATCATCTCCTTTCCGAAATACAAGAAAAAGCCCATCTACTTCTTTGTAATAGCTTTGAGTCCCGTCCTTTTCTAAATAATATTTCATGGTTTCAGCGGCTTCTTCTACTGTTTTACAAGCTTTTGACATATTGGATCTTTGTACCTCTTCAAATAATTCTGCAAATTTATCCTTTAGTCCAAATTCGAGGATCGCTCCCGAAAGTACGTATTGGATATCGCAAAGTGCATCGGCAATTTCAACCATGTCTTTCTCTTGAATCGCCTCTTCCAACTCTTTTAATTCTTCAGCAATCAGTGAAACGCGCAATTTGCAACGGGCTTCGGAAGGAATTTGAGGGGAATTCAAAATCGGGTGTTGAAAGGTTTTATGAAATTCGGCTACGGAGGTTAAACTTTTGGGATCTCTCATTTTAAATGTATTAATTATTTCTGTCAATGTTTTTTTGATTTGCAAAAATATAGGATTTACGAGCTAGTTTTGGACAAACTGCAGAAAGTTTTTGAATAAAAAAAGGATTCAAATCTGAATCCTCTTTTCTATGCTTTTAATTGTAAATTCTAAAATATACAATTATACTTTTCAAAAAATTAAGCTAGCACTTCTTTTACTCGGTCTGCCGCTTCCTGCAATGTGATTGCAGATCGCACTTTCAATCCTGAATCGTCGATCATTTGTTTTGCGATTTCGGCATTTGTTCCTTGCAAACGAACGATAATCGGCACCTGTATGGCGTCTCCCATATTTTTATAAGCGTCCAGAATTCCTTGGGCTACACGGTCACAACGAACAATTCCTCCGAATATATTTACCAAAATAGCTTTTACGTTTTCATCCATCAAAATGATGCGGAATGCTTTTTCTACACGTTCTGCATCTGCTGTTCCTCCAACGTCCAAGAAGTTGGCAGGATTTCCACCAGATAATTTGATGATGTCCATGGTTGCCATTGCCAGTCCGGCTCCGTTAACCATACAACCTACGTTTCCGTCTAGTTTTACGAAGTTTAAACCAGCTGCGTCTGCTTCTACTTCGGTTGGGTCTTCTTCTCTTGTGTCACGCATAGCTGCCAAATCCGGGTGGCGGAACAATGAGTTTCCATCCAAAGTAACTTTTGCATCCACTGCCATGATTTGGTTGTCAGATGTTTTTAGAACCGGATTGATTTCAAACATCGAAGCATCGCTTCCTACAAACGATTTGTACAAAGCGTCAATGAATTTCACAAAATCCTTAAACGCAGCTCCGCTCAAACCTAAATTAAAAGCGATTTTACGCGCTTGAAAACCTTGCAATCCTACTGCAGGATCGATTTCTTCGGTAAAGATTTTTTCAGGTGTACTTTCAGCTACTTCTTCGATATCCATACCACCCTCGGTCGAATACATGATCATATTCTTACCTGTCGCACGGTTCAAAAGAACTGAAACATAAAATTCTTCAGTTTCGGACTCGCCTGGATAGTAAACATCTTCAGCAATCAGTACCTGATGAACTGTTTTTCCTTCTGCAGAAGTCTGAGGCGTCACCAATTGCATTCCTATGATTTCAGATGCTTTTTGTTTTACCTCGTCCAAGTTTTTCGCCAATTTAACTCCACCGCCTTTTCCGCGACCTCCGGCGTGCACTTGTGCTTTTACCACATGCCAACCGGTTCCGGTTTCTTCGGTTAATTTTTTGGCTGCCTCAACTGCTTCTTCAGCGGTTGTGGCTATCATTCCTCTTTGGACTTTAACGCCGTATTTACTTAAGATTTCTTTTCCCTGATATTCGTGAAGATTCATTTTAATAAAATTTGGTGTAGCAAAAGTAAGAATTCTATTGGATTATAACTATTTAATCCGATTGATTTTGGTCAGTTGGTTTTCTTGGGATTTATATTGTGAATTATAGGTCTATATCATCATGGCATCATTGTGAGGCATACCGATCTGTCTAAAGAATCTCTCCTTCAATTTACGGTCATTTATTTGAATGAAAATCATTTTATCAGTTTCTGACAGCTTAAGTTCAAAGAGATGAACTTCTGCATTTTTATTTTGCCAGAAAGCCTCTCTTTCAATTCCTTTTTTATTTTGGGATGGACGCTCAGAATGTTCTCCCAATATATTTTTTAAATGTGTATAAATCTTTTCATAAATTCCTTCTTCTGATTTGATTTCAGAATTTAGGAAAATGCTGATATGAAACAATCGGTCATTCATATAGCTTAAATCAACCGTTGCCTTCTTTAATTCCAAATAGGGTAAGAAGGAATGGTTTCTGAATCTATAAACTTCACTTCTTTTTGGTATTTTTGATTTCAAATGCAGAGGATTCTCCTTGATTTTTCCTTGTTGCAATCCTGTGGTGTCCAAATCCTGAAAAGAGCTTCGGAGCGTAAAGCCAAGTATCGCATCTTCTTTTTTAAATTCTTGAAATGTTTGAGATTTAATAACGAAAGGAGCGAAAGTCCCTACTAAAAATAAGATAAGATTTTTTTTCATTTTTAATTGAGTTTAAATAGTCAGTACAATGTAATTTTAAATCATTTATTTGAATTTTTGAAATTGATGTTTAAAATTAATTTAATTTTTTAGTTCCGCTTGAAACGAGCGTAATGAGGATTCCAATTCATCAAAACAAATTAAAAAAAAATTGCCCTTTTTTGAAAAAGGGCAATCCAATCTAAACTATAAGGTTGATTAATCAACATTATCATGTAGAAAATTATTGGGCCTTATTTTCGTTTCGTTATTGCTGTCTTTGCTGATTACATAATCCGACGGTGAATTATCTTCTCTTTCATTGAGTTCCAGCCCTTTTCTCTTATATGCCGGGATGCTTTCTACTTCGTCCATTGATTTGTTTTGAAGTGTATTTTTGAATTTATAGTTGAACTGCTTCAATCTTGCTCTTCTTTCTTCAATGGCCTGTGACAAAGACTCAGAGATAGGTGAATCAAATGGATTTTCGGGTTCGATTTCTTTCTTCACTTCCGGTTTGACTGCTTTTACAGCGGGCTGAACTGAAACGGATTCGTCTTCTTTTTCGTCTTCTTCGGAATCATCGTCAAGTGAAAACATCATGGTCTGTGGGAAATCTTCCTCTTCTTCTACTTCAGGTGAAATTCCCATCGCTTCTTCTTCCGCTACGACTTCTATTTCTTCATTCGTTTCCTCTTCCTCGAACAAAGGTTGTTGGATTTGTTTAAGTTCAGGTTCCCATTCGTCTTCTTCTTTTTCCTGTTTTTTGCTGACAGGTTTTTCTTCCGGATCTTCTAGGATGAATTTCACCTCCTCGTTGGATTCTTCCTCTTCTTCACTTCCCTCCATTTCCAGCATTGGATTTTTTTTCACATGAACTAAAAAAGGCGTTTCGGTGGAAAGTTTTTGTACTACGGGTTGATCTTCGTCCAATGTATGAATTACTTTTTCTTCTTCTTTGCCCGTAAAAATCTGATCCTCCGCCGGAAATCCTGTAGCCACAACTGTGACGCTGATTTTGTCACCTAATTCCAAATCTTCTCCTACTCCCATAATGATGTTTGCATTATGTCCAGCTTCGTTTTGGATATGTTCGTTGATGATTCCGATTTCGTCCATAGTCACCTCGTTATCCCCTGACACAATAAGCAACAATACATTTTGAGCTCCTGTAATTTTATTATTGTTCAACAATGGAGAGTCCAGGGCAGCGTTTATAGCTTCTCTTGCTTTGTTTTCCCCACTTGCTTTTCCGGTTCCCATGATAGCTGTTCCCGAATCGGCAAGTACGGTTCGTGCATCTCGTAAGTCGATATTGGTTGCATAATGTTTGGAAATGACTTCAGCGATACCTTTGGCTGCGGTTGTCAAAACTTCGTCAGCTTTGGCGAAACTTGCTTTATAGCCGAGGTTGCCGTACAATTCACGTAATTTATCGTTGTTAATCACAATCAATGAATCGACGTTTTTCTGCAGTTTTTCAATTCCTTTTTCGGCTTGTTCCAGTCGCATTTTTCCTTCAAAATAAAAAGGAGCGGTCACGATACCCACTGTCAGGATTCCCAGTTCTTTGGAGATTCCGGCAATGACAGGCGCGGCTCCGGTTCCGGTACCACCGCCCATTCCTGCTGTAATAAACACCATTTTGGTATTGGAGTCAAGAAATTTTTTGATGTCTTCCATACTTTCCAAAGCAGCTTGCTCACCTACTTCGGGGTTTGCACCGGCGCCTAATCCTTCCGTTGTGGATTGCCCCAATTGAATACGATTTGGAACCGGGCTATTGTTCAGTGCCTGCGCATCTGTATTGCATACAACAAAATCTACTCCTTCTATTCCCTGCTGAAACATGTGATTGACCGCATTGGATCCGCCGCCTCCTACACCAATAACTTTGATGGAAGACGAGCGATGCTTTGGCAAGTCAAACATAAAATCTACGCTACTCATATCGTTATATTTTTAATTCAATTAATTATTCAGTTTCATTTATCATTTGGATAAATCGATCCGTCCACTTCGAAAATATCGACGGCCCTTTGGACTGTCTTGTTTTTTTCACTTTCTTTTTGGGTAATTCTACGGGAGCTTCTTCTTCCAATAAATTTTCTTCCCGACTTTCCACTGTGGCTTCTTTCTCTTGATTTTCTATCCTCTCATCTTCCGCTTCTTCTTCCATTTCCTCCATTTTCTCAAGTCCTTTCATGAGCAACCCAACCGAAGTTGCATATTCCGGCCCTGAAAGTTCATCCACTAAATCTCCTACGATATGTTCGTTGGAATATCCGATTCGAACATCCATCGCAGTCAGATACTCGGTTAGTTGTCTGATGTGCTTTAATTTAGACCCACCTCCTGTCATCACGATTCCGGCGATTAGTTTTTTCTTTTCGTCCTCACAACCGTAATGTTTTAACTCCAAATTGATTTGTTGAATGATTTCCTCTACTCTTGCATGGATGATTTGCGAAAGTCTTTTGAGTGAGATTTCTTTTGGATCGCGACCTCTCAAACCTGGGATTGAAACAATTTCACTTTCTTTATTCTCGCCGGGCCATGCCGAACCAAATTTTTCTTTCAGTAATTCGGCGTGTCTTTCAATAATCGAGCAACCTACTTTGATGTCTTCCGTAATGACGTTTCCACCAAATGGAATCACAGACGTATGGCGAATCATATTGTCTTTGAAAATCGCAATATCCGTCGTTCCGCCACCGATATCCACAAGTGCCACACCCGCTTCTTTTTCTTCTTTGCTCAAAGTTGCATCGGAAGAAGCAAGGGGTTCGAGTGTAATTCCCGCTAAGTTCAACCCAGCAGTTCTCACGCATCGGGCAATGTTTTTAATCGAAGTGACTTGCCCGACCACTACGTGGAAATTCGCTTCCAATCGGCTTCCGTACATCCCGATCGGCTCGGTGATATCGCCATCGCTGTCCACTTTGAATTCCTGTGGCAACACATGAATAATCTCTTCACCGGGAAGCATCACCAATTTGTACACCTGATTAACCAACTTTTTGAGGTCGTTTTCATCGATGACGGTCTCATAATCAGGTCGCGTAATATAGTCACTGTGCTGAAGCGAGCGGATGTGTTGCCCCGCAATCCCTACGGTAACATCTGTAATTTTATGGCCAGAAGATGCTTCGGCTTCAGCAACGGCTTCTTTTATTGAATTGACCGTTTGTGTAATGTTATTGACTACGCCACGGTGCACTCCCAAACTTTTGGCTTGACCTACGCCTAAAATTTCAATTTTTCCGTGTTCATTTTTCCGACCGACCATCGCTACGATTTTCGTGGTCCCTATATCCAAGCCTACAGCTATTCCGTTATTTTTCATCATTAATTCTTTTGGTTGCAACAATTTGGTTATTAAATCTCAGGTTAATTCTTTCATAATAATTCAACCCCACTTTTCCGAGGTATTCATCATAAAATAATTTCAGTTTTTCGAATTTCGATTCGATATTTTTTAATTCACCAAATTCAATGACGTAATCTCCTTTGTTAACTAACAAAATAAACGAATTTGGCTCTTCTTTTTTAACAGCTATGATGTGTTTTTTCAACAACTTATCAGCCGATATAAATTCGGCAAGATTCTTCAATCCTTCAAAGTCCGATTCCTCAATTTCTCCTCCTACCATCAGAACTTGGGCCGCATACAAATGAGACAAGGGGATTTTATTTAATTCTTCGGACAGATAAAACTCATCTTCCCCAGTGTTAACACGGGCTACGGGCGTTTCCTGATGGATTTGAATTTGCATCACACCGTCCACATCAGAGAATACCTGTGATTTGCTGACAAATGAATTTCGGTCTAAAATTTCTTCTACTTTGGCCACATCAATATTGCCAAGAGGAATGGAGCTTAAGCGAAGTTGAGGACCATCGAGAACTTTTCTCACAAGGCTATCGTTCACGAAATACTTACCGGATTCGTGATCTACCTTGATTTTGATTTCCGTCAAGGGTTTACAAGCGTGTCTGTTGGCTGAAAAACTCACCAAAAAAGCAAGAACCAAAATCCCAAGTCCCGTTTTCAGCAACCTCCACTTAGTCTTCATTTAACCATGATTTTAGAGGTTTAACCAATCTATCAATATTTCCCGCGCCTACCGTCACCAAAACATCGAAATCCTTCATCTGAATACGGCTCATGGCATTCTCCAAAGAAGAAACTTCTTTGTTTTCCAGATTTATCCTATCGAGCAAAGTCTTGGAGGTCACGCCTTCAATAGGCAGTTCACGCGCCGGATAAATATCCAGCAAAATCAATTCATCGAATCGACTCAGGCTCTCCGCAAAACCATCCATAAAATCCCGTGTCCGCGAAAAAAGATGCGGTTGAAAAACACCCAAAATCTTTTTATCGGGAAAGATTTCACGAACTGAGCTTGTCAATGCATTTAATTCGGTTGGATGGTGTGCATAATCATCGATGTAAATTTTATCTTTAAAATCCCATCTGTTAAATCTTCTTTTGACTCCTTTGAAGTTCTCTAAGGCATATTTGATTTTGTGCGCAGGAATTTTAAGATGCAAAGCAACGGCAATCGCTGCTACGGCATTTTCAACATTGTGTTTTCCCGGTAATTTTAAAATAAAGTTTTCAATTAAATCCTCTGGAGTTTTCAAATCAAAATGATAAATTCCATTTTCAATTCGGATGTTAACTGCATCAAAATCGGCTTCGGATTCTACTCCATAAGTAATCCCGTCAGGGATCGGCAATCCTTTCTTTACAAAAATTCTCTCGGAAATCTTTCGACCAAATGCGATGAAAGCTTCTTCAAATTCTTCTTTGCTTCCATAAATATCCAAATGGTCTGCATCCATCGAAGTGATGATTCCGATTTTTGGTGAAAGTTTCAGAAAAGACCGATCAAATTCATCGGCTTCAGAAACTGTGATTTTGTATCCATTGTTTAAAAAATTGGAATTGTATTCTTCCAAAACCCCACCCAGAAAGGCAGAGCTTTCCATTTCGCTATGGTGAAGAATATGCCCCAAAATGGACGATGTTGTGGTTTTACCATGGGTTCCTGCCACAGCGATTCCGTAGGTTGCATCGGTAATTTCACCTAAAACTTCGGAGCGTTTCATAATATCAAACCCGTTTTGCAGGAAATATTGGTATTCTCTGAGTTCTTTTGGCACGGCTGGTGTGTAAACAACCAATGTATTATCGGGCGTGAGATAAGGCGCAATTTTGTCCAGATGATCTTCAAAATGCAGATCAATCCCTTCTCTTTCCAACTCCCTTGTCAGATCTGTCGGTGTTTTATCATATCCAATTACTATTTTCTCGAGTGATTTAAAATAGCGAGCAAGGGCGCTCATCCCGATACCTCCAGCTCCTATGAAATAGTAATATTTTCTTCCTAAGACATTCATTTGATTTTGCTTAATAAAATGTCAACAATTTCTTTTGTAGCATTGGGTTTCCCCATTCTTATCAGGTTTTCTGACAGTAAAGACTGTCGATTGGTATCCTGAATTAAATCCAGCGCCGTATTGACCAGCTCTGTTGAGGCCTGTGAATCCGTGAGCATACAAGCGGCATTTTTATCTACCAAAGCTTTGGCGTTTTTGGTCTGATGGTCCTCTGCTGCGAAAGGAAAAGGCACTAAAATCAAAGGTTTCCCCACGAGGGATAACTCTGAAATGGCCATGGCTCCGGCACGTGAGACAATCAGATCGGCTGCAGAAAATGCCGTTTTCATGTCGTAAATGAATTCCGTTATATGAATTCCCTTCAAATCTCCGTCCAATTCGGTTTTGATTTTATCGAAATCCAATTTACCTGTTTGCCAGATTAGCTGAACTCCGACATCTTGTAATTTTTTCAGATCCGATTTCCAAGCATAGTTCAAAGTTCGTGAACCTTGGCTTCCACCGATGGAAAGAATTGTTTTTTTCTCTGGATCCAAACCATAGGAATGAATCGCTTGTTCCCGATTACTTAAATTTTTAAATATTTCGGAACGAATTGGATTTCCAGTATAATGGACTTTTTCGGTCGGGAATTGAGAAATCCCTTCATAAGCCACACAAATGGCTTCCGCACGGTTTTTCAATAATTTATTGGTTATTCCAGGAAAAGAATTCTGCTCTTGAATCACCACAGGAATTCCTTGTTTTGAAGCTTGCCACAAAAGAGGTCCGCTTGCAAATCCACCGGTTCCGATTGCGATGTCGGGTTTAAATTCTTTCAGAATTTTCTTGGCTAATTTTAAACTTTTCTGAAGTTTCAAAGGAAAGGAAAGATTGGACAATAGATTTCCCCGATCAATTCCGCTAATAGGCAAACCTTTGATTTGGTAGCCTGCTTTTGGAACTTTTTCCATTTCCATTTTCCCCAATGCACCTACAAACAAAATCTCGGAATCGGGCAAGCGGTTTTTGATTTCATCCGCAATGGCGATTGCAGGATAAATATGACCACCTGTTCCTCCGCCGCTTATGATGATTTTAGGCGATGTCTTGGATAACTTCATCTATATTTTTTCTTTTTTCAAATTCAATTTCTTCAGGGGTTTTAATCGCCCTGCTCACACTCAAAATAATCCCAAAGGCAATACAAGTCACCCAAAGAGAAGTTCCCCCATAACTAATCATAGGCAAAGGTTGTCCTGTCACCGGAAACAAGTTTACAGCCACACCCATGTTGACCATGGCCTGAAAAACAACCGGAATCCCCACCGCAAGGACGACAAGCGTCCCAAAAAATGTGTGGATTTTCGTTGCAATGACCATAATCCGAAATAGGATGAGAACAAAGAGAAATATCAAGAAGGTTGCCCCTATAATTCCATACTCCTCTACTACAATCGCAAAAATAAAATCCGATGAAGATTGGGGAAGCGTTTGTTTGAAAACACTTTTCCCAGGACCTACACCGCCGAGCCCACCTCGGTTGATGGCCGCTTTCGCATGATGTACTTGATAGGATTCGATGCCGTCATCTTTGGTGAAATTTTCAATTCTCGACTTCCATGTATGAACCCTCGAATTCGGAATTAAATCTCCATAATTAAACGCAATAAAGATAAATAGCCCTCCCGCTACAATACCTGTGGCAAAGATTCCAGCGAGAATTTTCCAAGGAAAACCTCCGATAAACAGCAAAACCATACACATGAAAAAAAGAATCGCTGCTGTAGAACCATTGGCCGGAAATATCAATCCAATGATCACAAACATGGGAAAGAAAAGCGGGAAAAAAGATTGCGCAAAACTTACTTCTTTGTCCCGAATTTTCGTCAAGTATCTGGCAATGTAAACCAAAAGAACCATCGAGGCGAAGGTCGAAGTTTGGATGGTAATTGAAGTACCCGGAAGCTTCAGCCATCGAGCCGCATTGGCCCCTTCGATTGTGGTTCCCTGAAGCAAAGTAAAAACGAGTAGAAGAAATATAATCGGTAGTCCCAATAAGGCCAATCCTCCGAAATATTTATAATTGACTCTTTGGAGTGTTACGATGATAATCAATCCGATAACCAAAAAGGCTGCGTGTTTCCCCATGTGAGAAAACACCGATCCAGAACCCACCGTATAAACAAGATTGGAACTTGCCGAATAAACAGGAAGGAAGGAAAATATGGCCAATATGAAAATAAAAGCCCATAGATATTTATCTCCCTTTATGTAATTTTTCAGAAATCCCAAACCCTTCATATCAAAGATTTTTTACTTCTTTTTTAAACTGATTTCCTCTGTCTTCGTAATTCTCAAACAAATCATAGCTCGCACAAGCAGGAGAAAGCAGGACAGAATCTCCTTTTCTACCAAACATATAAGCCGTTCGAACCGCATCTTGCATGGATTTGGTTTCTACAATATTTTCAACCAATCCATCGAAGGTTTCTAAGATTTTAGAATTGTCCAAACCCAAACAAACAATGGCTTTGACTTTCTTTTTCACCAAAGGAATTAATTCCGAATAATCATTTCCTTTGTCGGTTCCTCCGACAATCCAAACGGTCGGTGAGTTCATACTTTCCAAAGCATAATAAGCCGCATTGACATTGGTTGCTTTGGAGTCATTGATAAATTCGATACCTCCGATTTTTAAAATCGACTCCAAACGATGCTCTACTGCTTTGAAATCGTATAAACTTCGTTTGATGGTTTCTTTTCTGATCTTTAAAATATTTGCCGCCGTTGCAGCTGCCATCGTATTGGAAACATTGTGCTTTCCTCTCAATGCAAATTGAGAAACCGGCAATTCCAAACGATCAGGGAAATTCAGGATTAGATTTTCATCTTCTTCATAAGTTCCGTCATTTAATCTTTTGTCCATAGAATAAGGTACTTTTTTTGCTTTTGTGTTTATATTTTTAATTAATTCAAGTATGTTATCGTCGTCAAAATTGTACACGAAATAATCTTCTTCGGATTGATTTTCGGTGATTTTAAACTTTGAGCGAGCGTATAATTCCAATTTATAATCATATTGATCCAAATGATCTGGTGTGATGTTCAGCAAAATGGCGATGTATGGCTTGAACGAAACTACATCGTCCAATTGAAAACTACTGATTTCCAACACATAATAATCGTGATCATCTTGTACGACCAATTCGGCAAAGCTTTTTCCGATATTGCCTCCTATGCCCACTTTCAATCCGGCTTCTACCAAAATGTGGTGAAGCAAAGAAGAGGTAGTCGTTTTTCCATTACTTCCGGTTACTGCAATAACTTTCGCATCGGTATATCTTGAAGCAAATTCAATTTCCGAAACAATTGGGATATGTCTTTCTTTTAGTTTTTGGATGATTTCGACTTTGGAAGGAATTCCAGGACTTTTCACCACGAGATCGGCTTCCAAGACTTTGGACTCTGTATGTCTTTCTTCTTCGAATTCGATTTCATTTTGAAGCAACTTCTCTCGGTATTTTTCTTTGAGTTTCCCTTTGTCAGAAAGAAAAACTTGAAATCCTTGTTTTTTTCCGAGTATCGCCGCTCCGACTCCGCTTTCGCCTCCGCCCAATATGACCAACCGCTCCTTCATTTACCTCATCTTCAATGTTATAATCGTCACAGTCGCCAAAATAAACCCTACAATCAACATCCGATTTACGATTTTGCTTTCGTGGTAACCTTCCTTTTGGAAATGATGGTGCAAAGGCGACATCAGAAATATTCTGTGCCCTTCTCCAAATTTCCTTTTGGTGTATTTGAAATACGAAACCTGCAACATCACGGAAAGACTTTCTGCAAAGAAAATTCCGCATAATACGGGCAACATCAATTCTTTCCGAACAATGATAGCAATCACCGCAATGAGTCCGCCAATGGTCAAACTTCCAGTATCGCCCATGAAAACTTGCGCCGGATAAGTATTGTACCAAAGAAATCCAATCAAGCCACCGATAAATGCTGTACAGAAAATCACCACTTCTTCGGTTCTTGGAATGAAGACGATGTTTAGATAATCCGCAAAAATTATATTACCGGAAACAAAGGCAAACAAACCCAATGCAGCAACTATAATAACTGAAGAACCCGCGGCAAGCCCGTCGATCCCATCGGTTAAATTGGCTCCATTTGAAACGGCAGTGATGATAAAAATTACCGCAATCAGAAAAACTATCCATTCGTATTTCATTTTTCCATTATTGTCCATCCAAAAAAGAAGTTCTCCGTAGTTAAACTCATTATTTTTAAAAAACGGTACGGTAGTGTCCAAGCTTTTTTCTTCTTCTCCGAATTTCACAATTTTCGCTCCTACTACCTGACCTTGCTCCACTGGAACTTGATGCTTCACCGTCACATCGGGACTAAAATAAATCATGGTTCCGACAAATAATCCCAACCCCACTTGACCCAGAACTTTGAATTTCCCGGCAAGTCCTTTCTTGTTTTTCCGAAAGACTTTGATGTAATCATCTAAAAATCCGATGACCCCAAGCCAAAGTGTGGAAACAACCAGAATGATGATGTAAATATTTTCAAGTCGGGCAAAAAGCAAAGTCGGTATCAAGGTTGCCAATATGATGATAATCCCTCCCATCGTCGGGGTACCGGTTTTTTCCTTTTGTCCTTCCAAACCTAAATCACGAACGGTTTCCCCTAATTGTTCACGACGTAAGTAATTGATAATTTTCTTTCCAAAAAACAAGGCAATCAACAAAGCTGTCAATACGGCCATACCGGCACGGAAAGATGTGTATTGAAACATCCCTAGCCCCGGAATGTTAAAGTTTTTGTCTAAAAAGTCAAATAAATAGTACAGCATAATTTATTTATTGAGTTGATTGCTTAAATCCATCAAGGTTTCTAAATCATCGAAATGATGTCGCACTCCGTTGATTTCTTGGTAATTTTCATGTCCTTTTCCCGCGATGAGAATGATGTCATTTTTCTCCGCCATTTTCAAAGCGGTTTTTATAGCTTCCTTTCGATCTCTTATTTTGAGCGTCTTTTTATAATTCTGTGGTTCTACTCCGACTTCCATTTCTTCTAAAATCAAATCCGGATCTTCGGTTCTTGGATTGTCGGATGTAAAGATGGCAAGCTCAGACTCTCGGGAGGCTATCTTGGCCATCTCCGGTCGTTTTGACCTGTCACGATCCCCACCACAGCCTACTACGGTAATGAGTTTTTCGCTTCTTGTCCGAATGTTTTGAATCGTATTCAATACATTTTCCAAAGCATCGGGTGTGTGTGCATAGTCAATGATCCCAATGATTCCTTCTTTTGTAATTATAGATTGAAAACGCCCGTCAACGTTTTTAAGACTACTTAAATGCCTCAATATTTCTTCTTGGTCAAATCCTAAAAGTTTCGCAATTGAATAAACCGCTAATAAATTATAAGCATTGAATAAACCAATTAGAGGCGTCCAAAATTCTTTCCCATCCAACATCAACAACATCCCAGTAAATTGATTTTCCAGAATTTTTGCTTTAAAGTCTGCATCTGTTTTCAAAGCATAGGAATAGCGTTTGGCTGGCGAATTCTGCAACATCACAATTCCATTTTTGTCATCAATATTGGTCAGTGCTATTGAGTTTTTTGGTAATTCATCAAAGAACTTTTTCTTTGCTTTGATATATTCAGCAAAGGTTTTATGATAATCTAAATGGTCGTGACTGATGTTGGAAAAAGCTCCGATTTCAAATTTCAATCCGGCAATTCGGTTTTGATGAATTCCATGGGAACTCACTTCCATCACTGCGTACTCACAGCCCGCTTCCACGGCTTCGCTGAACATTTTATTCAAACTAAGAATATCGGGAGTCGTATGCGACGAAGGATATTCTTTCCCATGAATTAAAATTCGAATGGTTGATACCAAAACCGTGGCATACCCGAGCGACTCCAACAAATCATAAGTCAGTGTAGCCGTTGTCGTTTTTCCATTCGTTCCAGTTATTCCAATTAGTTTTAATTTTTCGGTTGGATTTCCATATAAATTGGAAGCGATGAAGCCCAAAGCGATGGATGAATTTTCTACAATGATGTAGGTTATATTTTCGATTAAATTTTCTGGTTTTCTTTCACAAACAATGGCTACAGCTCCTTTTTCAATCGAGGAATCGATGAAGTCATACCCGTCCACTTGGGTTCCTGTTTGAGCAATGAACAAGGAGTTTTCTTCGATTTTTCTAGAATCAAATTGCACAGAGGAAATTATCCTTTCGGTGTCACCGATGGTTTCAACTCTTTGAACTTTATGTAGTAATTCATTTAATTTCATCCTTCCAATTCCAAATAAATTGTTTCACCTTTTCGAATGGGAGTTCCCGCCGGGATGGATTGATTTCTGACCTTTCCAATTCCGGTATAGCGCACATCCAGCCCTATGTTTTCTAATGCCGGAATGACTGCTTCGCCACTTTTCCCTACCAAATTGGGAATTCGTTGAGATTCATAATCCAACTTAAAATCTGGCGTCGTAAATACTTTGTTTACATCCACCATTTTTGGTAATTCAGGTGTGTTTTTTGGAGTTCTGGAATACACCCAATCTGCAATTTTCTTAAATACTGGCGCAGTAACACCTCCCCCATAATATCCTTTTCTTCGGTCAGGTTTGTGCACAATTACTACGCAAGTATATTTGGGATTATCTGCAGGAAAAAAACCAGCAAACGAAGCTCTGTATTGCATAGGTTGATCTTTCAACCAATATTCCACCCTGGCAGTTCCGGTTTTACCAGCGATTTCATAATGTTCTGTAAAAATGTTTCTTGCGGTTCCTTCGGATACTGCAAGTCGAAGCATTTCCGTCACTGCTTTTATATTTTCGGGACTCGACATTTGCTCTACTAAAACTTCTGGCTTGTATTCGATAGTTTTCCCGGTATTTTCTTCAATTTTATCAATGAACAAAGGCTTCAAAAGCTTTCCACCGTTGGCTATTCCATTGTAAAAAGTCAGAATTTGAAGTGGAGTCATTTTAAAACCATATCCATAGGACATTACAGGCAACGTCACATTGCTCCACATCGGATCTTCCGGGCGGTGGAACTGTGGTACTGCTTCCCCTTCAATATCAATCCCCAATGGTTGGGTCAAATGCCATTTATCCAATTGATTAAAATATTCTTTCGGATCACTTCCGTATCCGGCATTGATGAGCTTCGCCATACCGATGTTGGAAGATTTGATTAAAACCGTTCCGACATCGATTGTTCCATAACCTCTTGAATCACGGATTGTCCGATTGTAAAGTCGATAAGCACCTCCTCCGGTTTGAACCTTTGTTTCGGGTGTGAATTTTTCATTTTCCAATCCAGCCAAGATCGATACCGTTTTAAAGGTAGATCCCGGCTCGGCTCCTTCTCCCACCACATAATTCAAAACATCCGAATAAACGCTATCTGCAATTCTCTTCAGATTTACAATTGCCCGAATTTTTCCGGTTTCTACTTCCATCACTGCCACACATCCATGTTCGGCATTGTATTTTATCAATTGATCTTGCAGAGCACTATAGGCTGCAATCTGCATCCCTGCGTCGATTGTCGTGTAAACATGCGAACCATTCACGGGTTCTTGTTCCCAAGATTTAAAAGGTTTCCATTGGCCTCGTCCCATGAATTGCACCCATCTTTTCCCGGCGTTTCCTGATAGGTAATTCGAATAAGCCCCTTCCAAACCTACTCTTCCTCGGTGATCGTCATAACCAATCGTTCGGGCGCCGACATCTGATAAAACCAATTCACGTTTGGGCCGTGTATCGTGTATAAATCCCCCTCTATTTTGTCCTTCTCGAAAAATTGGGAAGGATTTGATACGCATATATTCTTGATAATCCAGGCCTTTGATCAAGGTCATATAGCGGTTTTTTTTATTGCGTTCGGTTCTTAATCGGTTTTCAAAATAAGCGGCCGGTTTTTGAAACATTTTTGAAAGGGAATCGGCCAATACACCTACTTCAGCCTCAAACAATTCATCTTTAATCACCACCAAATCCAAGAAAATATCATGAACGGTCACAGTCGTCGCAAGTAAATCCCCTTCGGATGCGTACAAATTCCCTCTTTCGGCCGGCTCTTCCACCAAATCAAAATTTCTTTGGGCGAAAATATCCAGCTCTTCGCCTTCTTTCACCTGAATTTTAATCATGAAAGCGAAAACCCCCAAAGCAATCAAAAGCAGCCCACAACCGACTGCATATCCTCTAATGAGTAAATGTTTACGGTTCTTGATCATAGATTTTTTGAGTTAATACATAGAGTTGTTCATCTGTTAATTTTATTCCGATTAATTCGGACTGTCTCATAATTTCTGGCTCGAGCTGCATTTGCATCAGCAAACGATGCGCATCTGTGTATTGGGCTTTGAGATTAGATACTTGCTCATCGAGTTGATTGATTTTTATCACTTTTTTATCCAACCAGTGCGAACTTGAAATACTTACAAATGCTAAAAAAACAAGGTACATCACAAAGCGCCAGTTCTGCATGGAACCATCATCTACCAAGAATTTCCCCTTCAGAATGTCCTTAATATTGATATTACTTTTCTTATTTTTTGCCATTTCAAATCAATTCTTAATTGCTATACGCATTTTCGCACTTCGCGCTCTGGGGTTTCTTTCGATTTCCACCTCAGTCGGAACAATTACTTTGGAATGAGTAGGCGCAAACGGCGCGTCCCAGTTCCCAAATACATCTTTCTCCGGCTCGCCTTCAAACATTCCGGTTTTCATATATCGCTTCACCAAACGATCTTCGAGCGAGTGGTAAGAAATCACGACCAGGCTTCCTCCCGGCGCTATCAGCTCCCCGCATTGTAGTAGCAATTCACGCAATGCAGACATTTCATCATTTACTTCAATCCGAAGTGATTGAAACAATTGAGCTAAAACCTTATTTTCTTTGTTTTTAGGAATATAACTGAACAATTGCTTCAATTGTTCGATGGTTTCAAAAGGCTGATTTTTTCGCTCCGACACTACTTCTCTTGCCATTCTTCTTGCCGATCTTAATTCACCGTAATTGTAAAAAACATCAGCAAGTTGCGCTTCTTCATATTCATTCAATATTTCAGCCGCTGTCAATTTTTGACTTTGATTCATCCGCATATCCAAATCCCCATCGAACCGAGTCGAATATCCTCTTTGCGGTGTATCAAACTGATGAGAAGAAACGCCAAGGTCTGCCAAAATCCCATCGACTGTTTTGACTCCTCGATACCGCAGGTTATTCTTTAAAAAGCGAAAATTCTGCATTACCAACTCAAAACGTTCGTCCTGAATGGTGTTCTCCCGTGCATCTTCATCTTGATCAAATGAAAAAAGCTTCCCATTTTCGCTCAGACGATTTAGAATTTCCCGCGAATGCCCGCCACCTCCGAAAGTACAATCCACATAAACTCCGTTTGGATCTCCTATCAGGGCGTCAATACTTTCATTCAATAAAACAGGGTTATGATATTCCATCATCTTCGCTACTCTTAACATTCCCCATCACATCTTCAGCCAAGGCTGCAAAGTCCAACTCTGTAATATCCACCGTCCTTTCATAAGAGTCCTTATCCCAGATTTCAAGAATCATGGAGTTGGGCGACAAAACAACTTCCTTATCAATTCCGGCAAAAGCAATCAGATCTTTGGCAATCTGAATCCGGCCATTTCCATCCACTTCCACCACTTTTACTCCTGCTGTAAACAACCGTATGAAGTCATTGTTTTTCTTCACAAACCGATTCAATTTGTTTACATCTTCCATAACTTTGCTCCACTCTCGCATCGGGTGCAACTCAAGGCATTTTTGAAACACAGAACGTTTCAGCACAAAACCATCTTCCATCACTCCTGCGAGCTGCTTTTTGAGAGCGGCCGGAAGAGGAAGACGACCTTTTGCGTCAACTTTACATTCATGTGTTCCTATTAATGGCTTCAACTGGAAATTTTTATCAAAAATATAAACTTTTTACCATTTTTTACCACAAAATACCACTTTGTTGAAAACTTTTACCACTCAAAGGGATTAAAAATCTTTATTCTCTGGGAAATACTTTACTCAAAAGAAAGTCAAAGAGTTAATTTGCGATCGAATAAGAAATCGTTTGGGAATTAATTATTTTTTAAGAAATTAATATAGAATTCCCTATTTTTGTTTTTAAACAAAAAAGTGGAATGCTTTTAAAACTTAAAAAGTCTAATAAATTTTCCTATTTAGAAGAAGGCGATGGAGTTCCCATTGTGCTACTTCACGGCCTGATGGGAGAGTTGAGTAATTTCGGCTCTCTGATGCAGTATTTTTCAGGAAAAGGATACAAAGTCTATGCGCCGGAATTGCCCATTTATAGCTATTCCCTGCTTAATACAAACGTTTCGAGCATCGCTAAATTCGTCGCTCGTTTTCTAAAAGAAATCGTGAAAGAACCTGCAATTTTAGTGGGTAATTCTCTGGGAGGTCATCTGGGACTGGTAGCAACACACAAGCATCCAGAATTGGTAAAAGCTTTGGTTTTGACCGGTAGTTCGGGGCTTTACGAAAGATCCTTTGGCGAAACTTTCCCAAAAAGAGGGAGTTATGATTATGTATTAAAGAAAACACAGGAAGTGTTTTACGATCCTGCCGTGGCGACAAAAGAAATCGTGGACGAGGTTTTTGAAACGGTAAATGATCGCAAAAAAGCAATCAAAACCTTATACATTGCCCGAAGCGCTATCAAGCACAATATGAAAGATGATTTGAAGGAAATTCAAACTCCGGTTTGTTTGATTTGGGGAAAACAAGACAATGTAACGCCACCCGAAGTAGCCGTGGAATTCAATGAAGGCTTGCCTAATTCAACTTTATATTGGATCGACAAGTGTGGGCATGCACCCATGATGGAACATCCTGAACTTTTCAACGAACTTTTGGAAAAGTGGTTGTTGCAAAATCAAATGGCTCCTCTTAGATGAATTTAAAACCAGAATTTGTAAAAAGCGCTCCGAAGTGGTCCGATTGCCCGGAACCTAATCAACCGGAATATGCCTTCATTGGTCGTTCAAATGTCGGGAAATCCTCACTCATCAATATGTTGGCCAATCGTAAAGATTTGGCAAAAACTTCCGGCACACCTGGGAAAACACAATTAATCAATGTTTTTTTGATGCAGGAATCTTGGTTTCTCACAGATTTACCGGGCTATGGATATGCTCGTGTTTCAAAATCTAAAAGAGGTGATTTTGAAAAGATGATTACAAATTACCTAACCCAAAGACCAAATTTGGTCAATACTTTTGTATTAATTGACTGCCGAATTCCACCCCAGAAAATTGATTTGGAATTTATGGAATGGTTGGGTAAAAATCAGATTCCTTTTTCGATTGTTTTCACTAAAATCGATAAAATCAGTAGCGCGGCCTTGCAAAAAGCATTATTAAATTACAAAAAAGAAATGCTTAAAACTTGGGAATCCATGCCGCTAGTATTCACCAGTTCGGCTTCGTCGAAAATCGGTCGTTTGGAAATTCTAAATTACATCAGTTCACTCAATGAACAATTAAAAGGGAAATTTTAGACCTTTAATAATTTTTCAATTGCTATTTTATATCCCTCAAGTCCTTTTCCAGAAATAATTTTGAGACAATTTTCGCTTGTAACGGATATCTTTCGGAAATCTTCTCGGGCATAAATATCTGAAATATGAACTTCCACAACCGGAACTTCGATGGCCTTAATCGCATCTGCAATGGCATAGGAATAATGCGTATAAGCGCCGGCATTTAGAACAATACCGTCATAATCAAATCCGACTTGATGTAATTTATCGATGATATCGCCTTCGTGATTGGACTGAAAATAATGAAGTGCTGCATTTGGAAAATCCTTACGAAGCCTTTCAAAGTACACTTCAAAACTCTGATTTCCATATATATTCGGCTCTCTTTTTCCAAGCAAATTCAGATTGGGCCCGTTGATGATTTGAATTTGATACATGACAAAATATTCATTCTTTATTTAATGTTTAAAATTACTGATTTAATTGAACTTGAACTTCGTATCGAAATTATTTTTAAATAAAAGGATTTAAAACGGCATTGTAATTGTATAAAACCCAAGGAATTAAAAAACCTGTTAATTATGAAAAAATTAATGTTAACCAGTACAGCACTTCTTATAAGTGCTTTTATGGTGGTTTCTTGTGAAACCAAAAATCAAAATGAAACTATCGAGGATGTATATCCGGAAGATACGATAGAAGTTGGAGATACGATTTATTCGGCCGATGCTGAATGGCTTCAAGCGGAGCAAGATCTCAAAGATGCGGAACAAAGACTGATTGAAGCAAAAGAAAGTGGTGATGAGGCCGCTCTACGTGCTGCAGAGCAAGCAAAAGAGGATGCGAAAGCAGCTTGGGACGCAGTCAAAGATCAGGCTAATCGTACGACAGACGCTGTGGAACAAGGAACAAAAGACGCTGTGGACGGTATAAAACAAACAGCAAATGAAATTGGAGAAGCCACTTCTGAAGCTTATCAAGACACCAAGGAAGGAGCCAAAGAAGCAGCTCAAGACTTGAAAGAAGGAACTAACAAAGCGGTAGAAGACTTAAAAAATCTTGGGAATAATTAATCATCCCTAATCGATTTGATTATTGCACAAAAAAACCACGTAATTTATGAATTGCGTGGTTTTTTGCTTTATTACACCAAAAAAGCTAAATGTTCAATTCGTGTTCAATTCTTTAAATTAAAAAAAACCTAAACAGCTACAAAAACTATTTAGGGCTTTATTATTGTGACCTCGGCAGGGTCGCAACTTCACTCTACAACCCCACAAATATAACCAGTTCCTGAATTCCATTTTACAAAAGGGGGCGATATAGGGGGCTATTTCCTTACAATTTCTATAAAATCATCAAAGGAGTTTTTCTTTATTAACCCATTCAATGTATAAACGAATTTTTCTAATTCTCTATTAAGAATATTTTCATATTCTTCTCCAAATACTTTGTATTCTTCAGGCAGCAATTCTCTAATAGCGTAGTTAATACCAGTCAAAGTAGAAGGAAAATCAACAATTAACAATTCGCCCGTCTCCAATAATTTACTATTAACTTGAAATGGTCTCGGTCTTCCTAAACACTCAATTTGAACTTGATCTACTCCAACTTCTCTTTTAATTTTCTCAAATTGAAGGTTTATATCTTCATCAATTTTCTTAGGAATGATTATTTGAAACCTACATCTATCATATTCAACTTCGTTAATTTTCAGCTTTCCGTCTTGTACAATTTTAGCGCAGATTGATTTTACAAAATTCTCAAAATATCCATAAGCTAATGTATTAGAAGGGAAGAAATTGAAAGTATCAAGCTCAACGGACAGGAACGCTCGTTTTATTTCATCAACTTTATCCACTAAGTTTTTTTCATTAAATTTGGATACGAAAATTCCACTCAAATCACTTAAATCTTTTACGTTTTCATGAACTAAAAAGAAGCTTCGTTTTATCCCTAATCTTCCAATAAATAAACCCAATTCAAACAAAATATTATCTCGTGCTTGTAAATATTCTTTACCTCGCACTTCAACTTTATCGTCGGGAGAGCCTATTAAAATACCAAAATCAAACTTCAAAGGAGCTTTTAATAAATCGTGTAGAAAATTACTATTAAGCTTAAATACTGATTTTTCCCAAAGGTTCTCATTCCAAATGGTAACATCAAACTCGCTTTCTAAGAGTTTTTGTACAATTTTAGCAGTTCCAATTTCCTCCGAAGAACTACCTATAAAAAGTCGAGGTTTTTTCATATTGAATAATTTAGGTTATTAACAAACTTAAAATCACCAAATACACCAATAAGCTCTTCATTCAGTTCTCTTAAAGCTTTAACCTTATTAGGTTTTCCATAAAAAATATATTCAGAACCGTCAACCGATTTTAGAGAGTTTCGATAGCTTTCATTTGAAGTTAAGCGATAGAACTCATCAACAAGTACCACAACTAATTCAAAATACTTTTTAGAATTATAATTATTAGTATCTATGTTATAGCAAATCGCATTTATATCGAAACTATTCAAATCTATTTCAGAACCCGAGTCCACTTTCAAATTCTTTAAAAATCGAATCATTTTTTTCAATCTACCATTCACAGATATATCCTTAGAATTAATTCGTGCAATACCAACAAAAGGAGATTCTATCCGTCCAATTTCATTTTCATGTTTATCATAAATCTGAATATTTCGTAACTTCTTATCATTTTCTTTTATCGCTTGGATAGTTTTATACCAACAGGCAATAACCACATCTACATCTCTATGAAGATTCTTATTTTTTAGACGAATTGCTTTAGGTTTAGAGATATCACACTCGCTATATTCCTTAGTCAATTTATTTTCAGATTCAATTCTATTTCTTTTTAAATCGGCAAGATAATTTCCTTGATAAGAAGTAGATTCTTGAGCAGACTTCAAATTTATCAATTGATAACTTTCTAACATCAATCTTTCTAAACTACTACTAAGTAAAGAATTAACACCAGCTCGATCAGAGAAATAAAACAAATCTGATATTACTAATAAATCTATATCGCTATTTCCCCTAATATGGGTATTCGTCATTACAGACCCCTGATATTCATAATCTACATCCGATAGACATGCCTTCAAGTGATTTTTTACAGCTTCTCCAGCTTCCTTACTTTTACGAGTATAATCTTCACCAACACCATCCATAGCTCTTTTAATATATTCTAATATTAACGTAGGAGCTTGAATCTTAAATTCATTTTCGTAATGTTCCCCAAATAATCTTCTTTCAGAAATAGATTCTGGGTTAGTTCTCATTTTTACTTTTCGTACGAGTTCATCGTAATTCTTCATAATATTTTCTTTTAATTAACAAAAGAGGGCTATCTCTTAGCCCTCTACAAATCTTACTTCTTTTTCTTCCCTTCTTTTTGGGACAACGCACTTCCAGCAACCGATTTGGCAGCTTTTCCATACCTATTATCTCCTAAAATTTTTGAAGCGGTAGAAGCAACCTTTTTCGAGGTGACTTTTTTAGCCATATTCAAATATTTACATTATACCCTATTTTACAGAAAGGGATTTAACCGAGAAGACTAATAAAAATCATTTGGATATTAAAAAAAAGAGAATATTTTTACACCAAATTATAAAATAGATAGATTCTTCTAAGTTCTATCCTTTTTTGCACAAAAATTAGGGCTCTCCATCGCCAAATTTTGAGCCCTTTTTCATAAAAAGCGAAAATAATGCCATAAGATTTATTTATGACAGTATGTCATAAAATAATCTTAAAATTCATAAAACTAAATCTTAAACCCCTTTCTTACAAAGAGTTTAACAGCGTGTCAGTCAAGATACATTTTGACAGTCAATGGGATTAATTTATCAATTCCAAAGAATCAGAGAAGTTATTGATTCTTTCTAAAGCAATATTTACAAAGTCGTGATTTGAGAATAATTCCGTTTTTCTGTTACTCCAATCATTCAGTTTAGAGATTATCATTTCGGAATCTTTGATATTTTCTTTTTCGGTAATATAATCAATCGTGGAAAGTAGTTCCAATCCAAAAGGAGAATAGAATCCTTCCAAAAAGCTTTTGGTCTTTTCGATTATTTCAAAGTATTCCTGATTCGGTAAAGTTTTCAGATAGTTCAAAACTTCGTCTTCGGTATCCATTACCAAACCTATTTCTTCAAAAGGCTTTTTATCTTTAGAACTATATCCCAAAATATAACTTCCATTTAAGTAGTACAGTAAATGCTTTACTTTTCCCGAATATGGACCATAGAAATTTGGTTTATATTCTAAATTAAAGGCATTTTTAGCCCCAAAACGTTGAAGAAAATAAGCTATTTTTTCAGCCGAAAATTCCGATACGAATTCTCCATTTTTTACCAATTCATACAAAACAGCTAAAAGCATCGCACGAGCAGGAGTTAATTTCACTCTTTCTTTTTTCAGAACTTCTTTAATTTTAGCGTTCGGCTGATACACCAAAATAGAGGCATTTAAATCACTTAAATATTTTTCAATAAGGGTTTTTACCTTTTGCCAGTCTAAACCACCGTTACCAGCACCCAAAGGTGGAATAGCAACAGATTCTATACTATTATCAATAATAAATTTCCGTAACTCTATAAGTCCATTCTCAATATAGCTATACTCTGAAGGTTTCCGCCAATCGGTTTTCGTGGGAAAATTGATGATTATCTTTTTTCCAGAAATAAGATTTTCTTCGATAGTGATTAAGAGCTTTCCAACACCCACCTCTTCATTACCACAAGCTTTTCGGTAAATTTTATAATTAGAAGGGAAAGCGTTCTTAAATTGTAAGGCAATTCCTTTACCCATAACCCCAACAGTATTTACAGTATTTACCAATGCTTGGGCATCGCTTTCCAATAAATTACCTTCAACGTACTTAATCATCAATCAAAAATAAAAATTTTCACGAGTTACAATCTTATCATTCGGAATTCCCAATTCCAACAATCGCTTTTGAGCCACTTCATTATAAACAACCCAACCCGAAATAACCTCCAACGGAATATCTCCTTCAACCAAAAATTCGGCTTCTTTTCTCCGTTTCAAATCCAAATCGTTTTCATCTTTCCAAAAGTCTTTTTTAATCGCTTCAAAATCCAAGATTTCTTCCAGCAAATGAATTTCTTCTTTTCCAAAGAACTTTGACAACTTACTTACGGCATGACCATTCGTAAAAACAAACGGAAGTCGAGAATGGATTATTTTCTCAACGTTCGTTACACAATATACGATATTTTCAGGATTCTGAGCAGGAACCCCATTATAACCTTTTTTAACAACATACAACATCGGCATCCGACACCAAAAATAAAAAGGCAGAAATTCATTCAGGTTTTTACCGTTAGGAACGGTTACGGAACTCCGTCTATCAATTAGGCTATTATCTCCAATGGGAACGTAATTTTCATTCGCATTCTCTGAGGTAGCCAATGTCAAACCGTTCGCCAATATATGCGATACATTTTCAATATGCACCATCCGAAATAAACGAATATGGCTTGTATTAATCATTCAGACAAAAGTAATTCATTTACGCTTGTTTTCAATTCAATTCAATTAAAAAACATTCAATCAAAATAGGTAATTTAAAAAGGAATATATTATCAATTTAAAGGTTCAACATTTTAACTTGTTATAATAGTATTTACTTGATTTAAAAACCCAAACGTACTTATGCGTGGTCGTTTCTATATCATATCTCTTATTCAAGTTATTTAGATAAATAGTATAATAATTTATTCAATATTACTCTTATTATATATTCTATTTAATTTCTTCTCCAAACGTTCAAAAAACTCCGCTTTCAATTGATCATCTTTTACCTTAAACGATTCATAAAGTTTAATCAAGTCGTTTATATATTTCGTTTTATTATTATCCAAGATTCCCGTATGATTTAAGCAATCCAAGCATTCAGATAATCCATAATTATTTATGCCTTCATACGCCAGAAAATTTCTAAATTCTGCATATGTACCTATTTCCCGCAATCCATTTTCATCGGTTAAAACATTTACAAAATTTATATTCCCGAAACGTTTTCCAAATTCTTTTAAAATTTCGTCCCAGTTTTCTTCTATTTTTCTCAAAGTATTTGCCTTACTTTTAAAGAAAGGTGTTCCCGAAACTTTATTCACAGCAATTTCAAATCTTGGGAAATGAAGGCGTTCATTTACTTCATTATATGGATAACTATCCAAATTCTTCCTTTTGTTCATTTCTAAGTATTTATCATAAATCTTGAGTTTATAATTTTTAAATCCAAAATAAACAGTCGTTATTTCATCACCTTTTTCAAATCTTGAAGCGTTTCTATATCTTACAAAACAATCCTTTATTCCTTTGAATTTCTTATCCACCAAAAGCGTTACACCAACCTCTACTTTCATTACTTTAGTATTCCAAAGCTCACTTTCTCTTACTCCTATTTCATCGGCAAGGAGACGAATACAATCAACGAATTCGGTATGGTTTAAGTCTTTTCTCGAATTTTCCTGATAGTACCATTTCCGAATACTTCCACTAATAGATAAAGAAAATTCGTCTTTTCTTTCATCAGCAGTAAGCAATAACTTCAAGGAATGCTTTTTCTTTTTAAACTTACCATTAAATAGCTTCGCTTTCTGAAAGGTTTTATGAGGAAAAGCAGAATTATCTTTATTTGACGGTTTCCAATTAATCTTCTCGTTCGGAGAATAATTAGTTATGGTTATTTTTATATTATCTATCATAAAACAATTTTTCAAATTCCTTTCTAACAATCCAAACAACACCCTTTTTATCCGATTCAACAGGAGGATTTAACCCTTTATCCTTCCTCATCCTATCTATGGTTTTTCGGCTAATTTTAAATTCATCGATTATTTCTTGAATCGTCATTTTCTTATCAGGGTTTAAAGCTTTAGAATCTTCTTGAAGAAGATCAATCTTCTTCTTTAAAACCTTAATATCAAGATTTTTTGTATAAACAAGACTTTTATATTTTTTGACCAAAGTCTTATTTAGTTTTTCTAACCGTTTCACTTCCTTTTCCAGTTCTTTGATTCGTTCTTGGTTTTTCATAGTTTTTAAAGTTTACATTAAACATAATTTCTTTTAGGGTTTCTTCGTCAGAATTTACATAACGAGAAGTCATACGGATATTTGTATGCCCCATCAATTTCATTATAAAATAAGGCTGCACACCTTGTTTAGCTAACAGAGAGCCAAAACTATGGCGAGCCATATGGAAATTAATTCGTTTAGGAATTTTGGCAATTTTAGCAATGATTTTCAAATCTCTATTTACAGAAACATTCGTTCTTCTCGGGAATACAAATTCCTTTTTTACCATATACTTATATCTCATCAAGAGTAATTTCGCTTCCCTATTAATCGGTATCTCAATTTTACGGTTCGTCTTCTGCATTACAATCACGATTTTCGAACAATTCTCAACGATATTCTCTCGTTTAAGGTTCATTACATCTGAGAAACGAAGTCCAGTAAAACAACTAAACAAAAATAGATTTCGGCTAAGTTTAAATCCATCTGAATAAACCCCTCCACTTAAATCCGCATCCACAATTTTTTGAACTTCCTTTTCAGTCAAGAACTCATCTCTATGATTTTCTTTCGGTCGCTTTATTTCTTGACATGGATTTTCTTTTACCAAACCTATACGCTTAAATTCATTAAACGTACAAACTAAAGTTTTTCTTCGAGTTCCAATACCGCTTTCGCCAACACTTTTTTCAGTTCTTAAATAATGAAAGAAATTTACAAAAAAGTTATAATCCATTTCGTCAAGCAAAAGATTAGGTTTATACTCGTTCAATTGCTTCTTCAATAAAGAATAATGATTACTCGTTCCTTCCGAAATTTCAAGGAATTTCTTTTTACAAAATTCATCAAAATGGTAGTAGAAATCTCTGGAATTCTTCCCGTCAGTAAAGCCAAGGTACTTTTCCCTAATCAACTCACGGGTCATCGGTTTTCCTGACAAATCAACTTCAAGTAATATTTCTTCTAATTTTCTTACTTCTTGTTCTAACTTTTTCCTTAAAGTAGCATAAGATAATCCTCGAGGAAGACCTTTCACAGAATCCCACTTCGATAAGTGTATGTTATGACCCGTAGATAATTTCATTCTTTTAGAATTTACAATTACGAAATAATTCAATGGACAAATCCCACCTTTTTTAGGTTTGTCACTTCTAATAATTACTTTTACTGAGTAAGAATTTCTCATATTTAAAAAATTTAATTGTTATACTTACATAAACTCGGTAGAGATTTTTATTCAGCTCAATTTTGGACTATTTCAAAACTTTTAACAAAACTTTAACCTTTTCAAAAAAGACATAAAAATACAATCCATTTATTTACAATAGATTAAGCCAATTATTAAAACTTTTTAGGTTTTTATATTAAAAACAGATAAATCAACCTTAAGTCACATAGCTATTCGACAGTTTTCGACAGTTTTCGCTTTCTTTCCCTCTTGATTTTCCGAATTTTCTTTAAGGAAAAATTAAATACTTAATTTTTACTGATTACTTTTTCAACTTTATTTTCCATAGATAATCGACATTTCCGTCATAATTTTTACAGCGAGGTCATCATTATATCTTTTAATGATAGAGGGAATTCTAAACCAATCTAGCAACCACCAAATTAATAGTCCCCAAAGAGTAACAAAACAAAGCAATTGAGTTCCCCATTTTCTTACATAGGCATAATGCCAGCCAAGCGGTATAAGTAGTAAATAACCAATTAACACAGACTTTTTTCTTCGGTTGTATTCGGATTCAAAAGCATTTCGTTCAGGAATAGTCATATTATTCAATTTCCCTTGAACAATCATTGGATAGGTTCTCATAGATTTATATTTTCTTTCGTATTAATTTCAAAGATTTAGATTTAGAGTTTTCTTTATGGGTAGCAATGAGTTTAAAGTTTATTCCGTTTTCATCCACATATCTCTCATAATCTTTATTCTTTTTCTTAAACCCAAGTCTTACCAAATCTTCTTCAACGTCACTTATAAAAAAATCTTCTTTGTTATTTCCCTTCAATTCCAAGCCTGAATAAAGAACCTTACTTTTCACCCAATCTACAGAAGTAATGAAAATCAATTCCTGAGCATGTTTAGGATATTTTACCGATACGTATGTTATAGTTTCTACAACATTTCCATTATCATCTTTTTTTCGGGTAGTTTCTTGCCCTCCAAATTCCCAACCTATATTTACAAGATTAGTCACAGCATCATTTATCATCATATTTTCTAACCTCAAAAAAGTTTCAAGATTAGTTATCTGGGCATTTAATGAAAGAGGTAATAACCCAATAAACAATAATAAAGTTTTCATATCTATTCAGCATTTACAATAACAATTTCATACGCTCCATCAGGAATAGGATTTTCTTTCAAAGATTGTAATTGAATTTTCACAATAGTTTTATTCTTACTAAAAAGCAATACCTCATCTCCCGAAAACTCTGATATATAACCATACTTTTTTAAATCACTTTTTAATTTACCCAAGAGAGAAGATTTATCAAACAATAAAAACGTTGATTCTACGACATTATCCGTTGCCTGATTATAAGTAATACTTTTTCCTAAAATTTGAACTTCTTCACTATTTCGGAAAGCAAAATGATGTTTCTCAGTACTCCTAATTCCCACATTATTATGAGTCACTGGCATGGATACCCAATTATTCTTTTTGCTCAAATTAGAATTAAAGGCATCCAATGACATTTCATAGTAACTTAATAATTCAGAAAAATTTGAGATTTGAGATTTCAAAGAAGAAAAACACACGAGTAAAACGGTTGATAAGATAATTTTTTTCATAGTAATTACAATTTACAAAGCGAATATAAAGTATTTACCTAATATAAGCGGTAAAATATAAGCTACATAGTTCGGAATTTTCGGGCATAATGGAGATTTCGGACGAACAAATCAGTTTCAAAATAGAGCAGATAGCCCAGAAGATTAAACAACTTCGCAAGGATAGCGGTTACACGAGCTATGAAACTTTCGCTTACGATAAAAATTTAAACAGAGTTCAGTATTGGAGGATAGAAAAGGGTCATAACATTACGTTAAAGACTTTGATCAAGGTTTTAGACATCCATAAAATGTCCATGGAAGATTTTTTCAAAGGGCTATAAAATCATCCATTTTACAAGAGGGGGCGATATAGGGGGAAGAAATTTGGGTAATTATTGTCCAACTCGCCCCTTACAGAAAATAGAAAACCCACTAAAAAAGCGGGTTTTTAAACAGTTCTCCCAAGATTTATTCTTAGAAGTTGTGACCTCGGCAGGATTCAAACCTGCAACCTTCTGAGCCGTAATCAGATGCGCTATTCAGTTGCGCCACGAGGCCTTAAAATTGGACTGCAAATATACACTATCTTTCTTTTTCCACCAAATTCCTTAAATTGCGTTTATGAAATTTTATTGTTTTTCTTTTCTGCTACTGGTTTTACTCGCTTGTAAACAGACAGATACCCAAAATTTAAATTCCAATTCTGACCAAAATATTTCTTATATCAAGCAGATGAATTGGGAAAATCGAGGTGATTCTTTAATTATCAAGTCGGAAAATGAGCAAATTATTTTCAAAAAAGAGGATCTTCCCATCCAATCGGCGATGGTTATTCCGACTTCGGTAATTGCTTATCTGGATGAATTGAATTCTCTTGATAAAATTAAAGGTGTCAGTCAACCGGATTTTATTTTCAATCAAAAAATTCACACAAAATTAAATCAAAATGAAATCGAAGTCATCGGAACTTTCAACGAAATATTTATCGAAAGGGTGTTGGTTCAACAACCCGATGTTTTCATTTCCACTTCGAGTCCGACGTTGGCTAAATTCCATGAGTTACTGAAAAAACAAAACATCAAAGTTTTGCTGATTGACGAATATGAAGAACTCAATCCGCTTGCGAAAGCTGAATACATAAAGCTCATGGGTATTTTGGTCGGAAAAGAAAAAGAAGCTGAAACCATCTTTATGGAAATCGAAAAAAATTATCTTGAAATACAAAATAAAGTCAAAAACTCTTCCAAAAATCCTCCAAAAATATTGACCAATCACATGTACGGCGATGTTTGGTATATGCCCGCTGGCGAAAGTTTTCAGTCGATTTTATTTGAAGATGCCGGCGGACAATACCTTTGGGCTTCGAGCTCAGGTAAAGGCGCGCTTAATCTTTCCTTTGAAACAGTTTTTGAAAAAGCAAACGATGCCGATGTCTGGATGAATGCCGGAGATTTCCCGAGCAAAGCCGCTCTTTTAGCAAGTTTCCCGAATTACAATTGGTTCAAATCTTTCCAAAATGGGAGAATTTACAATTGGAACAAAAGAAAATCCGCTACCGGCGCCAATGATTATTTCGAAACCGGAACCGCTCGTCCGGATTGGGTTTTGAAAGATCTGGCAGCAATTTTCCATCCGGAATTATTTCCTGGACATGAATTGGTTTTTTATGAGAAGTTAGAATAACTCCGACTTAAACTGCTCCAAAAATCGGATGTCATTTTCGGTGTACATACGGATGTCCCCGATTTGGTACAACAACAAAGCAATTCGCTCGATTCCCATTCCAAAGGCGAAACCGGTATATTCTTCCGGGTCGATGTTTACATTTTTCAAAACATTGGGATCGACCATTCCGCAACCCATAATTTCCAACCAACCGGTTCCTTTGGTCATACGGTAATCGGTTTCGGTTTCCAATCCCCAATATACATCTACCTCAGCACTCGGCTCGGTAAACGGGAAATAAGAAGGACGCAAACGAATTTTTGATTTCCCGAAAAGCGCTTCGGTAAAATAACTCAAGGTCTGACGCAAATCGGCAAAAGATACATCTTTGTCAATGTAAAGCCCCTCGATCTGATGGAACATCATGTGCGAACGGGAAGAAATCGCTTCGTTTCGATAAACTCGTCCGGGCGATAAAATCCGCATGGGCGGTTTATTTTCTTCCATATATCGGATTTGAACCGAAGAAGTATGTGTTCTCAAAACCATATCGGTACCAAAATCCTGTTTTTGCTCGATAAAAAAAGTATCCTGCATATCACGCGCCGGATGGTGTTCAGGAAGATTAAGTGCTGTAAAATTATGCCAATCGTCTTCGATTTCCGGCCCATCAGAAAGTGTAAAACCTATGCGCGAGAAAATATCAATGATGCGGTTTTTCACAATGTTTATGGGATGACGCGCACCTAATTCATAAATCTCTCCGGGACGTGTAACGTCCAGTCCTGAATTCACTTCGGCTGTATTCTCAAAGGACGCCTTAAGTGTAGCTACTTTTTCGTTAACCAGGTTTTTCAGTTCGTTTACGACTTGTCCGAATTCTTTTTTTTCTTCGTTCGGAACGGATTTAAACTGCGCAAACAAATCATTTAAAATACCTTTTTTTCCAAGGTATTGGATTCGAAATTCTTCAACTTCTTTTGGACTTTGGGCAGAAAACTGCTTAGCTTCTTCAATATGTTTCCTGATTTGTTCGATCATTTTGTTAAGGGCATTTGGAACTGCAAATGTAAATTTTTCGCATTAAAACAAAAAACTTAGGCAAGACTTCCCTCTTGCTAAATTTTATTTTGAAATTAAATCGTGGTAAGTCGTACCGTGTTGGTCATTCCTTTTTCAAATACCGGCATGGCATTTAGGTTAATGACATAGTCTCCGACTTCTACAAAGCCAAATTGCAAGGCAAGTTTGTTTACTTCGATTACGGTTTCATCGGTACTTCTCTCTCCTGGATCAAAATATACAGCCTTCACACCCCAAAGTAGGTTTAACCTCCTTACAATTTGCTTGTTGGGTGTAAAAACCAAAATATAGGCAAGTGGCCTGTACGATGAAATCTGAAAGGCTGTATAACCGGAATAAGTCAATGTGGAAATTGCTTTTGCGCCGGTTTGGCGAACCATTTTGGCTGCATTGAAGCAAATTATTTTGGTGATGAAACGATCGTTTTTATTGTTGGGCTTCAAGGTCGGAACACTGATCAAATCAGAGTCTTCTACCCTTTGAAGGATTTTGGTCATGGTTTCAATTACTTCAACCGGATATTTTCCTACCGAAGTTTCTCCACTCAGCATAACTGCGTCCGCACCATCGAACACTGCATTTGCCACATCGTTTACCTCTGCGCGAGTGGGTGTCATACTGCTGATCATGCTTTCCATCATTTGGGTGGCTACGATCACAGGAATTCTTCTAAGTTTGGCTTTTGCAATTAGCATTTTTTGGTATTGCGGCACCACCTCCATTGGCATTTCCACGCCTAAATCGCCTCGTGCAACCATTAGTCCATCTATGGATTGCATGATTTCGTCAATGTTCTCAAGCGCTTCCGGCTTTTCGATTTTGGCTATAATCGGAATTTTATATTCGGAATGAGCATCGATTAAATCCTTAAGCGCATGTACATCCTCAGGTGTTCTCACAAAAGACAATGCAATCCAGTCCACACCTTGGCTGATTGCAAATTTCGCATCTTCGATATCTTTCTCGGTCAAAGCAGGAAGAGAAATTTTGGTATTGGGAAGGTTCACTCCTTTTTTGGAGCTCAAAGGACCTCCCTGAATGACTTCGGCTTTGACTTCGTCTTTTTCATTTGTGCTGATTACTTTCAGAACTAACTTTCCATCATCGATCAGAATGTTTTCACCTACTTTTACATCATTGGGAAAACAACTATAGGTCATATAGGCCTTTTCTTTATTCCCAATTATTTTCTCGTTGGTAAACGTAAAAACATCGCCCGGTCGTAATTCAACTCCTTCTTCCATCACGCCAATTCTCAGTTTCGGACCTTGAAGATCTCCAAGAATTGCCGTGTTAAATCCGTGTTCTTCGTTTAACTCATGAATCCATTGGATATTTCTCACCACATTGTCATAGTCAGCGTGTGAAAAATTAATCCGAAACACATCAACTCCTTTTTCCATGAGTTGGTAAAGCATTTCTTTACCTTCAGTTGAAGGCCCGAGTGTTGCTACAATTTTTGTTTTCTTTAAATATTTCGCATTGTATGACTTCATTTCTTCTTTTTTTTAAAATATCAATCGATTGATTGTTTTGACTGAATTAGTTTCTAATTCTTTTATTATTTGAATGACTGCACTTTCTTTTAGGGGCATTTCATCGGTTTCTTCTCCGCTGATTTTTAACAAATAATTGAACTTTTTGTAGGGTTGAATCAGCACTGGTTCCACTTCAAAAAGCGAGGACAAAGTTCCGAAACTTTCATGAGAATTCTCTGTGTAACCTAAATTTTTAATGATATTATAATATGTTCCTGTTTGTTGGTCTTCCCATTCGAAGACTGGAAAAAAAAATTCTTGGTCATCAATCAAGACATCCAAATCTTCGCATCTTTCAAATCGGGTGTCGAAGTTTTTATTTACATGATAAACAAAACGAACGGGATCTGTAAAGGAAGAAAGGATTCCAAAGAGTTGAAAATCTATGAATTCGGCTTCGTCAATCAACAAGGTTTTTGCAGACATCAGAGTACATTTTCCATTTTATTTTGCAGGAAATAATAGGCGCGCTTCGCTGCATTTTCTTCTGCTCTTTTTTTGGAAGTTCCTCTTCCCTTCGACACGACTTTTTCATTTAATCGCACAACGGACACAAATACTATCAGATCTTCTGCATTGTCTTCTTCAAAGGTATTGAAACTGATTTTATTTTTGGTTTTCTGTCCCCATTCGAGGATTAAACTTTTGTAACTCGAAATGGTTTTTTCAAGTTTTTCTAAATCGAGGTGTTTATCGATGATTTTTGTAAAAATAAAATTAGCTGTTGTCTCAAATCCTTGATCCAGATAGACAGCACCAATCAAAGCTTCTACTAAATCACCGTTAATGTCTTCTCCTAAATTGGGGTTCCCTGCCGGGTGTAGTCTTTCGGCTAATTTCATTTGCTTCCCGATTCCGTTCAATTGGTTTCTGGAAACAATTTTAGATCTCATTTTGGTGAGATATCCTTCTTGTTCATCAGGTGCTTTCTCAAAAATAAACACGGCAATAATCAGACCGAGAACGGCATCTCCTAAAAATTCTAACCGTTCAAAATTGACATCATTTCCGTTTTCATCTTTTACTTGAGCCGATCGATGGATGAATGCTTTTCTATACACCTCTAGGTTTCCTGGTTTAAAATCAAGGATTTTGGTCAGGAAATCATTAAGTTCAGATTCTTCCTGCGTAAGATTCTTAGAATTACTTTTGGCAAGTCTTTTTTTGATTTTTTCCCAGAAGAGCATAGTTCATTAAATTTTTCTGAACACAACACAAGCGTTATGTCCTCCAAATCCGAACGTATTGCTCATCGCAACATTTACCTCAAGATCCACTGCTTCATTGAAAGTGAAATTCAGTTTTGAATCGAGATTTTCGTCATCGGTAAAATGATTGATGGTAGGCGGCACTTTGTTGTGAATGATTGAGCCTACGGCTGCTACAGCTTCGATTGCTCCTGCGGCTCCCAACAAATGTCCCGTCATGGATTTGGTAGAATTTATCTGAATATTATAGGCATGATCGCCAAACAATTTCTGCACAGCTTTTGATTCAGCTATATCACCAAGCGGTGTAGAAGTACCATGCATATTGATGTGGTTTACTTCTTCGGGTTGGATTCGGGCATCTTCCAATGCATTTCTCATTACATTAAATGCCCCCAAACCTTCGGGATGTGGAGCCGTCAAATGGTGCGCATCTGCCGACATTCCTCCTCCTATGAGTTCTGCGTAAATCGTAGCACCTCGAGCTTTGGCGTGTTCGTATTCCTCCAAGATTACCGCTGCGGCACCTTCTCCCATAACAAATCCATCACGATCTTTGTCAAAAGGGCGTGATGCTGTTTTGGGGTCGTCATTTCTGACAGATAGTGCGTGCATTGCATTAAACCCTCCAATACTAGCTGCCGTGACGGCTGCTTCTGACCCTCCGCTGACTATGACATCTGCTTTCCCCAAACGAATCAACATAGATGCGTCAATCAAGGCATTGGTCGATGAAGCACAGGCTGAAACCGTTGTATAATTCGGCCCCATGAAACCAAATTCCATAGAGATATGCCCCGGTGTGATATCTGCAATCATTTTGGGAATAAAGAAAGGATTGAAACGCGGCGTACCGTTTCCAGTTGCAAAATTACTCACCTCTTCTTCAAAGGTTTTGATCCCTCCAATTCCGGAACCCCAGATTACACCGACTCTTTCCTTGTTCACATTTGAATCCAGCAGTCCACTGTGCGCTACCGCTTCTCGGGCTGCTACCACACCTAATTGCCCGCACCTGTCCATCTTCCTGGCTTCTTTTCGGTCGAAATGATCTTCTGCGTTGAAGTTTTTGACTTCGCAGGCAAAGCGTGTTTTAAACAAGCTGGCATCGAACAAGGTTATGGGTGCAGCTCCACTGACTCCACCAACAAGTGACTCCCAATAAGATTGGAAACTATTGCCAATGGGCGTGAGCGCACCTATACCTGTTACTACAACTCTTTTTAATTCCATAAAAGGAAATTGTTGAAAGAATTATTTATTTAAATCTTCAATATATTGAACTGCTTGTCCAACTGTTGAAATTTTCTCTGCTTGATCATCTGGGATTTGAATATCAAATTCCTTTTCAAATTCCATAATTAATTCTACTGTATCCAAAGAATCAGCACCTAAATCATTAGTAAAGCTTGCTTCTAAGGTTACTTCACTTTCATCAACGCCTAATTTATCGACGATGATTGCTTTTACTCTTGATGTAATGTCAGACATAATAATTGTTTTAAATGTTTTTTGATTTGGCAAAAATATAAAACTTTAACTAAAGTTTGGAAAAATTATCATACAAACATAACGAACCCTTCCTTTTAAACAAATTATACTCCTATAATTCTTTTAAATTCAAGGGTATCAGAAAAGCTTCCGACGCATTTTATTTCTTAAAATTTCCTATTTTAAAACGATTCTGACTTAATTTCTGATGAATATCATTAGATTTATTGGTTTGAAAATTACATATTTGTCTAAATTTGGTCGCTAAACGCAATACCTAAAAACAAACAATTAGTTATGAAAAACATCAGAGTAATCCAGGAACTTCACCAAATGGGAATCACGGGTTATCACGAAGTCGTTTACAATCCGACTTTCGAAGAGCTTTTTAAAGCAGAAACCTCCGATAAAAACTCAGGATTTGAAAAAGGAATCGTTTCTGAACTAGGAGCAGTTGCCGTAAAAACCGGTGTTTTCACAGGACGCTCACCAAAGGATCGCTACATCGTTGAGGACGATATCACAAAAGATACCATTCATTGGGACGGAAAAGTAAACTTACCAACAACTCCAGAAATTTTCACACATTGTAAAAATTTGGTTTTGGATCAATTATCCCAATCCAAGAAGCTATACGTCGTAGATGCATTTTGCGGAACCAACCCTGACACAAGACTGAAAGTTCGTTTCATCATGGAAGTAGCCTGGCAGGCACATTTCGTGACCAATATGTTCATCCGACCTTCCAATTACGAACTGGAAAACTTCGGTGAACCGGACTTCATCGTGATGAACGGATCCAAAACCACCAACCCGGACTGGGAAAAACAAGGATTGAACTCTGAGAATTTCATCATGTTTAACCTGACCGAAAAAATCCAGATCATCGGTGGAACCTGGTACGGTGGCGAAATGAAAAAAGGAATGTTTGCCATCATGAACTATTACCTTCCACTTCGCGGAATTGCTTCCATGCACTGTTCTGCCAACGTAGGCGAAGAAGGCGATGTGGCTTTGTTTTTCGGGCTTTCAGGAACCGGAAAAACAACTTTGTCTGCCGACCCAAAACGTTACTTAATCGGAGATGACGAACACGGCTGGGACGACCACGGTGTATTTAACTTCGAAGGAGGTTGTTACGCAAAAGTAATTGACCTTTCGGAAGAAAAAGAACCGGACATTTACCGCGCTATCAAAAGAGATTCTTTACTGGAAAACGTGGTAGTAAAAGAAACCGGCGAAATCGATTTCACCGATGGTTCTATTACTGAAAACACCCGTGTTTCTTATCCGATTTATCATATCAACAAAATTGTCCTGCCGTCCAAAGCCGGACACGCCAAAAAAATCGTTTACCTATCGGCTGACGCTTTCGGCGTTTTACCTCCGGTTTCGGTTTTAGACGACGATCAGGCACAATACCATTTCCTTTGCGGATATACTTCCAAATTGGCCGGAACGGAAAGAGGAATTACAGAACCTCAACCTTCGTTCTCGCCAGCATTTGGAGAGGCTTTCCTAACATTGCACCCCACCATGTATTCCAAAACTTTGATTGGAAAAATGAAGGAACACAATGCCAAAGCTTATTTGGTAAACACAGGTTGGAACGGTACCGGAAAAAGAATTTCTTTGAAGGACACTCGTGCGATCATCGATGCCATCATTGATGGATCCATTGAAAACGCACCAAAAACAAAAATTCCAATTCTGAATTTGGAAATCCCAACGGAACTTCCAAATGTTTCTCAAGGAATTCTGGATCCGAGAGATACCTACAGTAGCGCCGCCGAATGGGAAACCAAAGCAAAAGATTTGGCCGGCCGATACATTGAGAATTTCAAAAAATATTGCGACACACCGGAAGGAGAACGCTTAGTTGCCGCCGGTCCTCAGTTGTCCTAAATAAAGAATTTCTTTATTTTGCCTCACCCGAATCTGTTGTAAACAGATTCGACCTCTCCAAAGGAGAAGTGAAGCGGAAACCCCGAGGCAAGCCTCGAAGAATTTTTTAGAAAAACCATAAGAAGAATTGTTTCAGTTTGTCAAATTGAAACAATTCTTTTTTTATGTTAAAATTCCCGAAACAGGATTAACAAAAATACCAGCCTAATAGACTGATTTAAAGATAATCAATTGATTTTAGCTAAAAATAAATTCAAATTATTAATAAATTTTACGAAAATAAATTTGTGAGATTTAATGACAGGCTATAAATTCGCGCCAATTTATGCAAACTTTAAAAACAAATAATTTATTATGCAAGACTTATTAATTCCGCAGGGCGCAGTCGCCCGAGCAAATGATTTGGCATTGGTTCCAATCATTGATCCCAAGAAGTTCTCTTTTGTAGTTAACAAGATGAGAACTTTTTTTTTGCGCAAAGGTTTCGTTGAAGTTCACACCCAAAACCGCTTGAGTATATTGGCTGCTTGCGAAAACCCTCATTCCATTGCTTCGTACGATTATTGCGGCAATGTTTGGCCACTCCCTCAAACCGGCCAAATGTGGTTGGAATATGAATTATTGACGAAGCCGGAAGTTCCCGGTTTTTTTTGTGTCTCGACGAGCTATCGTAACGAGAAAAACCCCATCAAAGGACGGCATCAACGGATTTTCCCCATGTTTGAATTTGAAATGCACGGCGGCATCCAAGAACTGATTGAACTGGAAATCGAATTGCTGGAAGATTTAGGTTTTGGCAAAGCCGAAGATTTCATTCACGCCGACTATGAAGACATTGCAAAAAAATATGGTGTGGACACCATTGAGTCAGATGATGAATTGAGAATTCAGGAAGAATATGGAAATGTTTTCTTCCTTGAAAATTTCCCTGAACGCACCAATCCTTTCTGGAACATGAAAAGAAACGGCGAAACAGCCAATAAAGTCGATGTTCTTTTGCACGGAATTGAAACCATCGGATCGGCCGAAAGAAGCAGTGATGCGGTAGAGCAACGCGATTCTTTCTACTCGATTGAAGACGGAAAATACGCCGAAAAATTATTTGATCTCTTCGGAAAAAGCCGTGTGGAAGACGAATTAGAAGACTTCCTTTCGTTTGAATTCTTCCAACGCTCAGGCGGCGGAATGGGCGTGCCGAGAATGATCAGAGCTTTCGAACTTTCGGGATTAATTTAACATTATCCTATTTAACTAACACATTCAGAGGCGGAATTCGTTCCGCCTTTTTTTAGGGTTTTTCTTTGATACCTGCCTGATGTGCGAAGTTTTCCGCAAATTCTACAATGTAATCTGCAACTTCATCTTCATTGGTTGCTCGCTGATAGGAATTGGCCATGGAAATAAAAATCTGATGATAGAACTGTTTCATATCGTCCATCGGCATGTCTTTGGTCCATAAATCGATTCGCAAAGCTTCTCTTTCCTTATCATCCCAAACCGAAATCATCGCAGCTTTGGTTTCCTGATTGTTAATTCCTCCGTCCTGCGCATTCCAGGTCATTTTCTCCGGAACATGGTTTTCGTCCAGTTCCACTTCTACTGTTATCTGTGTTTTTCTCATTTTTTTATTTTACATATTTTAAATCCCCTCTCCTCTGGAGAGCCTGTCCTGAACTTGATTCGGGAGGTTAGATTGAGACTATTCGTACTTTTCTATTTCGTCGTTGCTTTCATTTTTGGTGGGTTGGTAATCACCGCCACCTTTGCGTGGTTTGTATTTGGATTCTTTAAAAATCAATTGTGTATCCTGATTTATAAATTCCTGCAGGCTCATTTCGGAATTTTCATCCAGGTATTTTCGGCAAATCTGCCAACCTATCCAGGCGCCAATTCTCCCGGGCGAGTCAGTTTCGATTTCATTTAAAAATTTAGAGAAAGGTCCAGGTTGAATGAATCGTTCGCGTAACGATTTATCGGTATCAAACACCATGTTTTGTTCTACGAAATAATTCCAGATATCACCTTCATTGGCCAACGCCCAATCTAATTCCTCTTTTGTATAACCGATTTTTAACTCGTCCGAAGTCTTGGGTAGCAAAGCATCTGCCAGCACCAGTTTTTTTCCTTCGTCCACCATCAGATCGATGAAAGCTTGCTGACGCGGGTTGAACGGTACAATTTCCCGACCGATTGCTTGCACGACCGCCGGGGCAATGTTTTCAGGATTCATGGTTTTAGTTATATAAGGAAAAACTCTTTCTTTTTTATACCATTCGCTGTTTTTACCTAAAAACCCGTCCAAAGCAATGAAAAGCATTCCTTCGCGCCTGCCATATAAAACCGGCTCATACATATTCTGAAGCCCGGATGAATAAGTATAAACTTGTGGAAGTTGCTCGTTTGGAAAATGAAATTGATAATAGGCAAAAAGTGATTTTAATTCATTCTCAAATTCTGAATCAGCAAATATTTCACGAATGGAATCATAAACAGCGACTTCCAAAGTATCTCTGCGCTGGTTTTCCCAAATTGAATTTTCTACGCGATTATCAAAGAAGAAAGGATATTTAGCTTGAATTTCAGTCAATGGAATATTGGTATCAAAAAAATCCTTACTGATATCGGTTATATTCAAATCCACTTTTTCCTGTGGTAATTCTACGTCCCAACGATTTTCTTTTCCGCAGGAAATCAGAATAACCGAAAAAATTAATACGAACCAATGCGTAGTTTTCATCTATTTATTTTTAATTAATTTTTCAATTTACCAATGAATTGACTTTTTCCAGTCCCAATAAGTGGGAGCCATTCATTATCTTTGAACTAATTTGAACCGCAAATTTAATGATATAATGCAGACCGAAAAAATCATAAATCACATTGTCAATTGGTTGAGCGATTACCTGAAAAATTCAGGCCAAAAAGGATTTGTTTTAGGGATTTCGGGCGGCATTGATTCCGCAGTGGTTTCAACGCTTTGTGCCAAAACAGGCTATCCGGTTCTTTGTATGGAACTCCCGATTCATCAGGCAGAAACAGAGGTGAACCGTGCTTTGAATCATATCAATTGGTTGAAATCAAATTTTGAAAAAGTAGAAGGAAAATCAGTCAATCTGACCCCGGTTTATGATAAATTTGTTTCGACAGTGGATAAATCGGAAAACGAATATTCTTATAATTTATCATTGGCCAACACACGAGCGCGTCTTCGGATGACCACGCTTTATTATTATGCCGGATTGTACGGCTACATCGTGGCGGGAACCGGCAACAAAGTGGAAGATTTTGGGGTAGGATTTTTCACCAAATATGGCGATGGCGGTGTGGACATCAGCCCGATTGCAGATCTGATGAAATCGGAAGTTTATGAAATCGCCAAATTTCTCGACATCAATTATGAAATTCAAAAAGCCACTCCTACCGATGGTTTATTTGGTGATAAGCGAACCGATGAAGATCAATTGGGTGCTACTTATGACGAATTGGAATGGGCGATGAAAGCCTTTGAAAGTGGAAAATCAGCAACTGATTTTTCCGGACGTGAACGGGAAGTTATGGAGGTTTATGAGAAACGCCATCGTGCCAACCTGCATAAAATGGTTCCGATTCCGGTTTGTGAAATACCTGAAGAATGGAAATAATTTATCCAATTTTCACGGAAGTCATGGAAAGCGAACCTCCTACCAAATGATTGTTAAAAATCTCCACATCGTCTTTCGCGTCCTGTAAACCAAGCGAATACATAAGCGGATAATAATGATCGGGCGTTGGGATTGCCAATTTCCCTGCTTCGCCAAGTTCTTGTAGATTATATAGTTTAGAATGTTGTTTGTTTTCTATGAGTTGAATGAATTGATTGTTCAGTTCTTCGGCCCAGTCGTAGCCTTTATTTTCTTTCATCATTTGCCAATCAATCATTCTCAAATTATGAATCATATTTCCACTTCCGATGATTAGAACTCCTTTTTTGCGAAGTTTCATGAGTTGATTTGCCAAATTATAATGGTAGTGCGCAGGTTTTGAATAATCGATACTCAACTGCAAAACCGGGATATTGGCTTCGGGAAACATATGCCTAACGACCGTCCAAGTTCCATGATCCAATCCCCATTCGTGATCCAATCCGACTTCCACAGTTCGAATGTCCTTTTGAATTTCAGTTGCCAAATCAGGACTTCCGGGCGCAGGATATTGGATTTGATAAAGCTCATCGGGGAAGCCACCAAAATCATGAATGGTTTCTGGAAAATCCATGGCTGTGACATGAGTCCCTCTCGTCAGCCAATGCGCTGAAACAACCAAAACTGCACTTGGTAATTCCATGGCTTGGGCCGCATCGATCCATCCTTGAGTAAAGGCATTGTCTTCGAATCCATTCATAGGTGATCCATGTCCAATGAACAAAACGGGCATTGTATTTTCTCTTTCTTTGAAACTATTGATGTAATTCTGAAACTGCAAATCCATTTTTCTGATTTTAATTACAAAGGTTGAAAAGATAAAGGAGGAATACATTGACCTATGATAGGATTGGGAAATTAACACAAAACGGATTCAATGAGAATCTTCTTCTCCATCAATCTGAAGACTTTCCAGCGCGAGTAAAGTACAACCCATTTTCCGTACCACAATTAGGCTGATTAAATTTGAATTGTTCTTTCAAATTTATATAGGTAGTATCCCACTAATTTTGGAACATGACTGAGTCACGGGGTTTTTCTACAACTTTTACATTTATAACGTTGATTCCGTTGTTTAGTCTTGCCATGCTTTATAAGTTTTCCTTCACAATAGCTGCAAATTTTATCTCCACCAACACTTCTGATACACGACATTCTATTCTGCTCCATTTTAAGCGTTTTAAAGAACTAAAAATAAAGAAGATGAACCAATCACCCGTCTCCCAATAATTTATTTCAACCAATCTACACATTGATTCTCAGCGATATATAGTTTTCATTTTTCATCACCCACACATTTGGAACATGACCTATCCTCGGAGCCACACGATACGCTGATGCCAATCGTGCGGCAGCGGGGGTTTCCCATCCATCATAATAGAAATTTATAAAGTCACAATCTTCACACAACCCCGTTGGGTCGTTAAAGAAAACAGGGTTATTAAAAGCAAAACGATAAGGTGTCCAGTCGGGGGTAAGCTCTCCCAACGGATCCGGGCTATGAAATCTCCCAATGGCAGGATCATAATTCCTGAAACCCATGCTGTACGAATTGAGACCAAGCTCTCCTTGCCATTCTGTAAAGATTGTTCTATCCTTTTAATCAGCAAACCATTCCATAAAAGGATCGAAGACTATATTATATATAATAATACAAATTGCAATTAATATTAGATACCAATTTACCCTATTTATGCTTGTTTTTATTAAAAATGACACAAAAAATAATATAATAATTAAACAAAATGAAATAATTGAAATATTTAAAGATAGATAAACTAATTCTTGATGAAGTTCAAAATTAAATAGACTTGGGTCTGGATTATTATAACTTGGCCATCTTGATAGGGTAAAATATGCCCTAAGAACAAAGGAATAAAATGCAAAAATGTATAAATATAATATCCCAATTAAAATTAATATGATCAAATTAAATATCTTATTTACTTTACTGACTACTTTCATTTTGTTATAATTCTATTCCCAAAGTTTTAAATAATGCGCCCCAATGTTCTTTATTATATGATTTTTCTTTGCCTACCTCAACTTCCCCAATGTCAGGAATTATCACTGTGTCAGGTTTACTTATAGACTGTAGCCATGATTTATCTTTTAACCTTCCCTTGATACTTTGAATAATACTATGAGCAAATGTTTTACCTGAAGTGTTAAAATCATTATTAGTAATTACAACCGAGTTACCATTAGTAACTTTTAATACTTTATCATTATATAAATGCGGCATAGATATCCCATCAAATTTACCATAATAATTATTATTAGGTTTTAAATCATACACATTGTTATTGCTTTCATCTAAAATATGAATTGTATAATCTGAAGTGTTTGAAATTGTTGGATTGGGATTTTGAATTTCTTTTTCATTAAACTCATTACCATTATCTAAATCATACTCGTAGCCCTCCGCCCCAAAACTCTCATACATATCCTCCTGGCTCCAATCCCCTGTGGCTAACGCATCAAGGTTTATATCAACCCCCCAGTTACCTTTAAAGAAATTTTCAAAAAATGAACTCTGCGTTTCCCATCCATCATAATAGAAATTTATAAAGTCACAATCTTCACACAACCCCGTTGGGTCATTAAAGAAAACGGGATTATTAAACGCAAAACGGTAGGGTGTCCAGTCAGGGGTAAGCTCTCCCAAAGGATCCGGGCTATGGAATCTCCCAATGGCAGGATCATAATTCTTGAAATCCATACTGTACCAGTTGAGACCAAACTCTCCTTGCCACTCGCGGTAATTGTATTTATAATCGTAGGCATAGTAATTTTCCACACTGACATCAATGTTAACGACTGCTTTTTCTGTTTCTGTTTCATTGGCCATGACATCTCGTAAGAAGGGATTAGTATATCTTTGGTGCTTTAAACCAAAAGGGTAGTAGTGGTTTTCATTGAGGATTTTTAAGTCGTCGGTCTCCGGATCCAATACATAGCTTACTCTCACATTGCCCAAATAATCTGTATAGTTATTCATCCCGTCAAATAAGACTTGAGCCGGTTTCTTAAAAACATCTTCCCATAATGGGTTTTCAAATATTTTTCTCGTTTGGTGGCATCTTGTTGATTGATACATCCTTCAAAATATATTAACTTTAATGGTCTTCTCGATTTTGTGGACTCGACTTGTCCTTTCTTGTGCTACTCAAGTCTTAATTTTAAATTTGAAGTATAACCTGTATAAAACTTTCCGTCAGTTTCGCTTTCCAATACATAAATATAGTAAAACATTCTAACTCAAATTTAAAATTATTTGACAGGATAAACATAGTTAAAGGCATAATTAGTATTAAGCCTGTCGATTGGCGTTACTTTTACATAACCCTCTGCGTGCGGGAAGAATTGCAATATTACTCCTGCATATTGCTCATTGTTGCCTAGTTGTGTCGCTAAAGCTCCAACGGGTATTCGCGAACCTCGTGCCTCGGTTTGGAAACCATCTAAGTAATCCACTATCTTGATACTATCACTGTACACCACCGTTTTCTTTAGTTTTTGTCCAACCGAATTATAAAGATAAGTAATTTTATTATTTGTGCCTTCAAATTCTATCTGCGTAGGCAAGTTCAGGTGGTTGTACGTTATGTTGGAAATTCCTTTGTTTCTATCCTTTATCATATTTCCATTGGCATCGTACTCATAATCATCCAGGTTTGGGTCGGTGTTCCCGTCTTTGAAGCCTTCGTTACTGCCTGTCGTTACCGCATCCGCTACATTGACCAATAGATTTGAAAGACCGTTTCCGTTTTGATAAGTATAGGTCAGGTCATCCATATCGATGTCGTTGTCGTTGGCATCGCCTGTGGTTCGGGTAAGATGGGTGATATTTCCGTTTATATCGTACGAGATGAATTCACCATAAGCCGTTAGGTTTCCAGCTCCCTGTTTGTAGAAATCAGCTCTGCGGAGGCGGTTCAAACGGTCGTAAGTGTAATTATATCCCCTTTGGGTATTATCACTTGCCGTTTTCCAAATCGTCTGGGAGATATTTCCATTGTACAAAGACTCACCGTCGTTTGTAGGATCGGTATAACGAATGTTGAAAGCAAACAAATCATCGTTGGGAGCGGGCGGCACTGTATTTTCTCCGGCAACCAGTACCATTGGATTATTGATATACGTAAGCCATCCCCGTATGTTGTAATTGTACCGCACTTCCTGCCAACGGTCTGCGGCATTGGTCTGGGTTCCGCCTACTTTCTTTGAGATCAATTGTCCCCTGCGGTCGTATTTATTTTGAGCTATAAGGTTTTTGACCGTGGAAGTGTTGATGGACTGGGTATGTTTGACGAGTCGTTCCCTATTGTCGTAGGTGAAGTAGTCTTTGGTTATGACTTCCACTCCCGAAGCATTTCTTTTGTGAACGGTTTGGGTTTGAATAGGTTTCCCACGGAAATCCAATTCGCTTTCGGTTTTAGTAAACCCACCCAAATGGTTGGATTTATAGGTTTTCTTGATGATTTTAGGATTTTTACAATGCGGACAAATTTTCACATCACTAACTCTGAAACAATTGGTCTGATATTTCATGATTTTAGAAGGTTTAAGGAACACGAAGACAATAAAAGCAGGATTTTCTGCTCTTATTATTTATATCTTTTTTTTCGAAAGCATTCTTGTTTTCAGTTAGTTATGTTTTATTTTCTATCCATCACTAACTTTGGTGCATTACCGGAATTTTAATAAAGTTTTTGTTCTAATCGGAATATTCGATTCTATAAGTTCCTTATCATTTAATAAAATACAAAATCTACAATAATCATATAATGCCGATACGTTTTTGATTTGAACAAAGTCTTCCTCCCCGATGGGAATACATCCCAAAATAACTTCAATACTAAACTCATACTGTTTTAAGTTATCCTTAAAATATTTATAATCATTATAAAAAAGAACTTTATTATTTTCTATTAGAAATACCTCTTTCCCATAGGTATTCCATAAAAACATTCTCAAGAAAAAAGCAAAGGACGCAATAAATAGAAGTAGTGAAAAAATGTATCCAACCCCTATTTGCCTACCCACACCTATTGCATAGAAAAGAATGACTATAGGTACTATAATAGAAACTAATATTAAAATAATTAAAATTAGTCTAGCAATTATATGAGACTTATTTACCGATACCTCTATCAGGATTGAGTTTTGGTGCTGTACAACACTGAATCTATCGTCTTCCATAACCATTTTTTGATTTCCATTTAGAATACTCGTTCAATCTTGCTTTATTTGCAGCCTCAGAAGAACCAAATTTTTCTTTTGTAAATTTACCTACTCCCATTTCTCTATTAAATAATATCCAAGGGTTTTTATTGGCATTAACTAAATTTGGGCTTGCATTAACATTAATACTGCCTTTAGTTTGCTTAACTTTAATTTTAGGTGATGGTAAATGATTGACGGGGTTAATCCAATATTCTACTACTTCGGCAGAACAATATGCCATCCAGTTAAAAAGGGTAGGGTCTTGCCAATATTTTATAAGTTTATTCCTACTCCAATCACTTGTAGCTACAGCAAAAAAATTATCCAATTCTTCTATTGACTCAAAACCCAATATCTCAGTTTTCCAATAAGCGTTCCACCCCTGAGAGTCCAGTCGATCTTGATTTGTCCAAGCAACATTTTCAACAAAATCATCAAGCATATTATTAGGGACAGTAACAACATCAGAAGAACCGTCGTCTGTTATTGCTATAGTTTCTCCTTTTTCAGTTTTATACTCAGTATCTTTTTTATCCCCTCCCTCATTCTCAATTTCCTGAAACCCACCTGACCAATGATAACTGCCCATCATATCCTGTGAGTCTATTATTCTGTCATAACCAATATCTACAGCATCTGCCCCGCTCGGATCTGCCCAAAAAACAGGGTTGTTGTCAAAAGCATTATATGGGCTCATGCTGTGATGTGTAATAGGATCTATAACTACCCATCTACCAATGGCTGGGTCGTATTGGCGCAAGTCCATTGCATACATATTTAATCCAAGCTCATCCTGCCACTCCTGACCGTTGTATTTGTAGTGGTAATCCGTTTTAGTAACGTTGTTAAGGAAAACATGCTCACCTTCCGGATTTGAGGAATCTACTTCAAAATCTCTCAATCTACCCGCAGTATAAACACTATGCTTCAACCCAAATGGATAATAATGGTTTTCTTCAAGGATTTTCAGTTGATTAGTTCGCGGGTCTTTGGAATAAGAAACCCGAATGTTGCCTAAATGGTCGGTGTAATTATATACATAGTTATACGCATAACCCATATCTC
>JAAYKY010000057.1 GCA_012522185.1 Flavobacteriaceae bacterium
ACTCCTGATTCTTCTGCGAAAATCTGCGCAATCTGCGGGCAGATAATTTTCCCGCAGATAAACGCTGATTTTTATTTCAACTCCAAAATCATCGAAGATTTCGATTTGATTTCTAATCTATTATTCAATTCAAATTCCTTATCAGAAATCACGTCTTTTCCTTTTTTGAAATTCTTAATTCCTTCTTTGAAACGTTTCATTTCCAAACTTTGATTTTTTTCGGAATTATTCAAAACCACCATCACGGTTTCTCCCGAATTTTCATCGTACCGAAAATACACATAAACATTGTCCTGTGGCACAAAATGCAAGGTTTTTCCATGGTGAATAGCCGAATTTCCTTTGCGCCAGTTCAATAGTTTCTTTGTGAAGTCGAAATATTCTTTCTGCTCAGCGGTCCTTCCGCTTTCGGTAAAAGCATTTTGGGCATCTGATTTCCATCCGCCCGGGAAATCACGTCGAATGTCGCCATCGCCCTTGCTCTTTTCACCTTTCATCCCGATTTCAGAACCGTAATACAATTGCGGAATCCCACGAACGGTCAAAATCAAACTCAATCCCAATTTATAATCTTCCAACTTATCATAAATCTGATTGAAACGATTGGTGTCGTGATTTTCCATAAAAACCATCAGATTATTGATGTCCGGATACAGAAAATCATTCGTGAAATTCTCATACACACGGATCATTCCACTGTCCCAGCTTTGTTCTTTTTCGTGAAAAACCATACCGATGGCATCGTGCAAAGTGAAATCCATCACCGAAGGCAAATGGGAATTATAATTCTGAATCGCTGCAATCTTACTGTCCTTTTGCCAATAAGCCATTTGCGCCTGATCGTGCATCCAGACTTCGCCCACGATGTTGAAATTCGGATATTCATCCATCACGCGTTGGGTCCATTCGGCAATTCCCTCTTTGTCGTTATAAGAATAGGTATCCACTCTTAATCCGTCCAATCCGGCGTATTCAATCCACCAAATCGCATTCTGCACCATATAATTCAAAACCAAAGGATTTTTCTGGTTCATATCGGGCATCGTTGTATCAAACCAGCCGTCCATGCAGCCTTCGGCATCGGTTTGAGAAGCATTCAAATCAAACTGCGTGGTCATCCGATAATTGCTTCGCTGAAATCCGTTTTGCTGACGGGCTTCTTCCGTATCCCAAATGTGGATCCAATCCTGAGTCGGTAAATCCTGAATGATCCAATGTTTGGAACCCCAATGATTGGTCACATAATCCATCACCAATTTCATGTCGCGTTTATGCATTTCGTCTGCCAATCTTTTGTAATCTTCATTGTTTCCGAAACGCGGATCGATTTTGTAATAATCACTTTGGGCATATCCGTGGTAGGAAAAAACAGGTTCATTGTCCTCCAGCATCGGTGTCGTCCAAATCGTAGTAATTCCCAAATCGTTCAGATAATCCAAATTCTGAATAATTCCTTCGATATCGCCGCCGTGTCTTCCGTTGGGATTGGAACGATCGGCTTTTTCAGCAGTATCGGGCGTATTATCATTGTTCGGATTCCCATTGGCAAAACGATCCGGCATAATCAAATAAAAAACATCGGAACTGTCAAAGCCCTTTCGCTGTGCGGAATTCGGATTTCTTCGCTTGAATTCATAATCGAATTTCTGAACCGTTTTCTTTCCTTTTTTGAAGTTCAACTGAACTTTCCCCGGCGGAACGCTTTTGGTGTCAATCGTTACGAATAAATAATTCGGATTTTCCACTTTTTTGACTTCCTTGATGGGAATATTTGAGGAAAATTCAGGAACCAAATCCGAAATGTTTTTTCCGTAAACCAATAATTGAAGTTCGGTGTTTTTCATGCCGCTCCACCAAAATTCCGGTTCGATTTTATCGACTTGGGCGTAAGAAAAGTTGAAAATTAATAGTAAAATTAAGATTTGTAATTTTTTCATTGTTTATTTTTTATTAAAATAATCAGCGAAAATCTGTGTAATCAGCGGGCTAAAAATTTCCCGCAGATGTTGCAGCTAAACGCAGATTTTAATTATTTAAGTTCTACGACACTCACCGCAAAACCACCACCCGGCGCCGAAAATAATTCCAATTCGGATTTATTGGTCACCTTCTTTTTCGAAATCACATAGGCCTGCGGATTGGTTTTATAATGCGCATCTTTTGCGTCCTGATAAATTATTGCTTCGTATTTTTTTCCTTTGTCCAAGAAATCCAATTTGATTTTAGTCGAACGTTTTTCCAGTCCATTGGAATTCCCAATGTACCAATTCTCCGAATTTTTATCTTTTCTCGCCACCGTCACATATTTTCCCGGTTCCGCTTCCAAATATTTGCTGTCCTGCCAATCCACCGGAACATCCTTTATAAACTGAAAAGCATCGGGAAAACGTTCGTAATTTTCAATCAAATCTGCGGCCATCTGAAGCGGGCTGTACATCGTCAAATACAATCCTAACTGATTGGCAATCGTGAAATTCCCGTGGGAATGATTGTCAGGATTGACTTTTTCAATGTGCATTTCAAAAATTCCGGGCGTATAATCCATCGGTCCGCCAATCAATCTTGTAAAAGGCAAAATCGTTGTATGATTAGGTTTGGAACCCCCAAACGCCTGAAATTCCGTTCCTCTTGCAGACTCATTTCCAATTAAATTCGGCCAGGTTCGCGCCACGCCCGTCGGACGAACCGCTTCGTGGGCATTCACCATGATTTTATATTCGGCCGCTTTTTCAATCGCATACTGATAATGATTGACAATATTTTGGCTGTAATGGTGATCCCCACGCGGAACAATATTCCCCACATAGCCGCTTTTCACAGCATTGTATCCGTGATCCACCATGAACTGATAAGCCTTGTCCATGTGGCGTTCATAATTCCGAATCGAACTCGAAGTCTCATGGTGCATCATCAGTCTAACTCCTTTTGAATGTGCGTATTCGTTTAACATTTTCACATCAAAATCCGGATAAGGCGTCAGGAAATCAAATACATAGTCCTTGTGATTTCCAAACCAATCTTCCCAACCTTGGTTCCAACCTTCCACCAAAACCGCATCAAATCCGTGCTTGGCTGCAAAGTCGATATAATCTTTTACGTGTTCATTGTTCGCGCCATGTTTTCCATTGGGTTTGGCTTTCGAATAATCCGTGATGCCCAATTGAACCGACGGGAAATCGTCCGTATAAGCCCAAGAACTTTTTCCGGTAATCATTTCCCACCAAACACCTACGTATTTTACGGGTTTGATCCAAGAAGTATCTTCGATTTTTGAAGGTTCATTTAAATTATAAGTCATTTTGGAAGAAAGAATATCCCGTGCATCATTGCTCGCAATAATCGTTCTCCAAGGTGTATTGAAAGGCGCTTGTACATAACCCTTATCGCCCAAAGCATCGGGTGTCAAATGAGATTCTAAAACATAATTTTTCGCATCCAGAGCCAGACTCATCGCCGGAAAATCAATCAAAGCCGCTTCGTGCAGATTGATGTAAATTCCCTCTTTGGATTTCATCATCAAAGCCGTCTGAACGCCCGGCACAGGCATCGGTGTTTGGGAGGCATTGCTTTGCATCGAACTGAAATACAATCCCGGAATTTCCGAAAGTTTGGACTCGGTATAATCGTATTCCTGTGTGTCATAATCGCCTGCAATCCACCAAGTTGTGTGATCGCCTGTCAACGCAAATTGGGTTCTTTCTTCTTTGATGACGAAATACGTCAGGTTTTTCTGTTCGGGAAATTCATATCGGAAACCCAAACCATCGTCAAACAATCGAAACCGAATGAGCATCTCTCGGTCCGTGTTTTTCTGGTTCAATTGGACCGCCATTTCGTTGTAATGGTTTCGGATTTGAGAAACTTCGCCCCAAACCGGCGTCCAAGTTTCATCGAAACTCGAATGTTTCACATCCACCACTTCAAATCCCGATTTGAAATTGGCCATTTTCATGGCTTTTTCTTTTTCAACTTCTTTCTGGGCTTCGAATTCCATTTCTTTCAAATTCGATTTGAAATCAAATCCAAGTGTACTTTTTTTGACAATTTCTTTTCCTTCGTAACTCAACTGATACGTCGGTTTTCCATCAGCCGTCAGAGAAAATTCCATCGTGAAATTCCCACTCGGAGATTTTAATTCCTGCGCACGGACGATGCCGACAGTCAAAATGAAACAAAGAATGAGATTTAATTTATTCATTTTTATGATTTTAATTGTGAGCCCTATTAGGGTTTCAAACTCTAACAGGGCTTGAATTGGACTTTATTTAATTCTAAACTTTTACCAAATTTCCCGGTTCTACTTTCACCGGATTTCCATTTACCAAAATTTCAAGTTCTTCTTCGCCATCGACCGAAAAAGAATTTCCTTCATGCGAAACATGGATTGTCAATATTTTATTACGGAAAATGATTTTGAACGAATAAGATTTCCATTGCTCCGGAATATGCGGATGAAAGGACAATTTTCCGTCCTTGACACGCATTCCACCAAATCCTTCCACAATACTCATCCAAGTTCCGGCCATCGAAGTGATGTGCAGACCTTCTTCCACTTCTTTGTTGTAATCATCCAAATCCAGTCGGGAAGTTCGAAGATAAAATTCATAGGCTTGTTCCATTCGACCTAATTTCGCTGCCTGAATACTGTGAACACAAGGCGAAAGCGATGATTCATGAACCGTCAGTGGCTCATAAAAATCAAAATGTTTTTCCAATTCTTCGGTCGTGAAATGATCTTCGAAAAAATAAAACGTCTGAAGCGTATCGGCCTGTTTGATGTAAGGCGAACGCAAAATCCGATCCCAAGACCATTTCTGATTTAATGGCCGCTGGGATTTATCCAATTCCGAAACCGGCGTCAAATCTTTGTCCAAAAATCCGTCTTGTTGCAAATAAACCTGATGTTCTTCCGAATAAGGGAAATACATATTTTCGGCTACCATTTTCCATTCCGAAATCTCTGCTTTCGACAAACGAAGTTTGTTCAGAATTCTTACATAATCCGAATGGAATTCTTTTTCGATTTTATCGATATTTTCAATTGTAAATTCGATGCACCATTTCGCTATGTAATTGGTATAGAAATTATTATTGATGTTGTTTTCATATTCGTTCGGTCCCGTCACACCCAGCATTACGTATTTTCCTTTGGCTTCCGACCAATTGACTCTTTGGTGCCAAAACCGTGCAATTCCAATCAAAACTTCCAAACCTTTTTCCGGCACATAACTGAAATCGCCGGTGTAGCGTACATAATTATAAATCGCAAAGGCAATCGCTCCGTTTCGGTGGATCTCCTCAAAGGTGATTTCCCATTCGTTATGGCATTCTTCACCGTTCATCGTCACCATCGGATAAAGCGCTGCACCATTTTTAAAACCTAATTTTTCAGCATTTTCAATCGCTTTTTCTAAATGATTGTATCGATACGCCAAAAGATTTCTCGCCACTTCCTGATTTTTGGTGGACATATAAAAGGGCAAGCAATAAGCTTCGGTGTCCCAATAAGTTGAGCCGCCGTATTTCTCTCCCGTAAACCCTTTCGGACCGATGTTCAATCGGGCATCTTTGCCTAAATAAGTTTGGTTCAATTGGAATATATTGAAACGAATTCCTTGTTGTGCTTTCACATCACCTTCAATCGTGATGTCGGCCATTTCCCAGATTTTCGCCCAAGCCCTTTTTTGTTCTTCCAATAATTTTTCAAATCCCTTTTCAGTCGCTTGGGAAACGAGATTTTTTGCAGCCGAAATCAATTCTTCTTCGGGATGATTGGTCGATACGGTATATCCGCCGAACTTCACCATCGAAACCCATTGGTTTTCAGAAGCATTTAAAGTATAATTCAATTTGATTTTTGTACTGCTTTCTTCCTCCAACTTCGGTAAAACTTCCTGCAATTTACCGTCCAGAAAAACCGAGTTTTTCATATAGGTAACCACATTGAACCCGGTTTTAAAGGTTCTCGCCTGAACAAAACCAAAATCGGTTTCCTGTCCGGAATCCAAAGCTTCCCAGAAAATTTCTTCCCAGTTCGCATCTTGGTTTTTCACGCCGGAATCCACATAAGGATTGAAACTGATTTTGGCTGATTTATTTAAGGGACGAATTTCATAATGAATCGCACCCAATTCGTCCAAATCCAATGAAAGAAATCGTTTTATACGAACTTCAATTTGAGTTCCATTAGCAAGCTTTGCTTCAAACGAACGACTCAGCCAACCTTCTTTCATATTGAGTTCGCGACGGAAATTCCTTACTTCGATTTTATTTAAATCTAAATTCTCACCGTTGATTTCCACATCGATCCCGATCCAATTCGGCGCGTTTAATACTTTAGCGAAATATTCAGGATAACCATTTTTCCACCAGCCGACTTTGGTTTTGTCGGGATAATAAACGCCGGCGATGTAACTGCCGGGAAAGGTTTTGCCCGAATAAGTTTCTTCAAAATTGGCACGTTGCCCCATGGCTCCGTTCCCAATGCTGAAAAGACTTTCAGACGAGATCACTCGTTCCTTCTCAAATCCTTCTTCGATGATGGACCATTCGTTTGGTATGATATAATCTTGATTCATTTTATTTTAAGATTAAAGAAAATAGATGATAGAGAATAGACTTTTAATTCTATGTTCTATTTTCCGTGTTCTATTTTCTCTTTAGTTATTTTCTAATTTTTCTAAAAATTCCTTTGATATTTGAGTGAAGTCTGCAAAAACATAATCGGCTTCCTTCAGGACTTCCTTTTCTCCGATTCCGATGCTCAGCATCCCGGCATTATTCGCCGCCTGAATTCCTGCAATCGCATCTTCAAAAACCAGACATTCTTCCGGTTTGGAATTCGTTCGCTCTGCACCCAAAAGGAAAACTTCGGGATCGGGTTTGACTTTGGAAACATCATTTCCATCCACAATTGCATCGAAATATTCCATCAATCCGACTTTCTCCAAAATCGGTTTGGCATTTTTACTGGCCGAACCCAATACGATTTTTCCTCCTTCATTTTTAATCCATTTCAAAGCATCCAAAACACCGGGAAGAATTTCTGAAGCGTCCATTTTCTCAATGTAACTCAGATAATTCTTGTTTTTCTCATTCAGAATTCGATCAAATTCCGCATCGGATATTTTTTTATTTCCCAATTCCAAAATGATTTCCAACGAACGAATCCGGCTGACACCTTTTAAAAGCTCATTGCTATCTTTTGTAAATTCAATTCCCAATTCTTCAGCCGATTTTTTCCAAGCCTGAAAATGGTATTTCGCCGTATCGACAATCACTCCGTCCAAATCAAATATATAGGTTCTAATTTTTTGCATTTATCAATTCTGTTTTATCATCCACATCATAAACTTTTAACACACAAACAGCTGCAATAAGGAAGGCTACACCGCTGGTAACCAAAGCAAAAATGGGATTACCGCCATAAAGATATTTCACAATCGGACCGCCGATGATGGCATTGATAATCTGAGGAAGAACAATGAAAAAGTTGAAAATCCCCATGTAAACACCCATTTTTCGTGCGGGAATGGACCCTGCCAAAATCGCATAAGGCATCGCTAGGATGCTCGCCCAGGCAACTCCCACCGCAATCATCGAGACAATCAACATATTGGGCGATGAAACAAAATAAATAGAAATCAATCCAAGTCCTCCAATGACCAAAGCGATTGCATGCGTGGTTTTACGTCCGATTTTTTTAGCAATGAACGGAAGAAAAAAGGCAATGATTGCCGACACTCCGTTGTAAACCCCAAAGATAATTCCTACCCAGTCACCGGATTTCTGATAAGTCGCACTGCTCGTATCGGAAAGCGGAAGCTCATAAATATGATGGGCAATCGCAGGTGTGGTAAAAACCCACATCCCAAACAATCCAAACCAGGAAAAAAACTGAACCCATGCAAGTTGCCGCATGGTTTTGGGCATTTTGGCAAAATCCGTAAAGATGTCCCAAATTCGAGCTTTCTCTTCTTCGACTACCCGATTTTCGGGTAATTCAAAAGATAGTAATTCTTCGTTTGTGTACTCTTTCGTGGTGAGAATCGTGACCATAACCGCTCCGACTAAAAAGGCTGCTCCGATGATAAATGAGAATATCAAATGCAAGGGAACTTCGCCGGGAAGGGCTTCACTCGAAACCCCAAACCAATTGCTCAAAGCATAAGGGAGCCAGGATCCAATGACCGCTCCAATTCCAATCAAAACCGTTTGTACGCTGTAGCCAAGCGTTCGCTGATCCGATGGCAAAAGGTCGGCAACCAATGCGCGGAATGGTTCCATGGCAATGTTGAAAGACGCATCCATTATCATCAGGAAGCCTGCTCCAATCCACAAAGCGGGAAGAAGTGAAGTGAAAATTCCGGCTTGCGGCATCATAATCAAACCTACCGCCGCCAATAGAGCACCTACCAAAAAATAAGGTTTTCTTCGACCAAATTTCGTCCAGGTTCGGTCGCTGTAATGCCCCACAATCGGTTGAACAATCAAACCCATCAAAGGAGGAATGATCCAAAACCAGGATAAACTGTGGACATCGGCACCAAAAATCTGTAAAATTCGGCTTGCGTTTGCATTTTGGAGGGCAAAACCCATTTGGATTCCCAGAAATCCAAAACTCAAATTCCAGATTTCCCAAAATCCCAACCTACGCTTTTCCATTATCGTAATTTACTGTTAAACAATACGATAAGCGCAAAGCTTATCAAAACTTATAAAGGTGAGAAGTAAAAATATAAGTTTCGATTGGACAAATATAAACGATAATTTGATTTAGAAGAAGTTTTGTTCAGAGTTTTAACCTTTCGGAATCAGAAGTTTAATATAGCGGTCTTAAACTCAACCACTCTCAACTCAATCACCCCCAACTCAATCACCCCCAACTCAATCACTCTCCTACTTTGTAGAGTCTCTTTCGATTAATTCCGTTTCGATGACCAATGTCTGATAATTTTCTTCGGGTGTAATTCCTTCCAATTTATCGATGAGAAGTCTTGCCGAAGCTTCGCCAATCTGCCGACCATGCTGACTGACGGCTGTGAGACTTGGATAAGAGTATTTAGGCAAATCACCGTCCGAAAAAGCGATTATCGAAATTTCTTCTGGAATCTGAATCGATTTCTTTTTGAAAAAATTCGCAGCTGTAATCGTATAAAACTCATTGACCCCAATTAAACCATCGATATCCGGAAATGTTTCAAGCAATTTCTCCAATTCATTAAAAATAAATTCTTCGATTTCATCGGAATTCAATTCGTCCTTTACTTTGATAATCAATGAATTGTTTGCTATGATTTTGTTTTCGTTCAAAGCTTCCATATAGCCTTTCAGGCGAAGATTTCCCACAGAAACAAAGTCTTCGGTGGTAATGAAAACAATTTTTTTACAACCCGAATTGATCAGTTTTTCAGTCGCTTTTTTGGCGCCTTCTACATCGTCGATGATCACTTTATCACAATTCACTTCCGCTGCTTCACGATCAAACATCACAACGGGAACACCTTGTGAAATGGTTTCATAAAAGTGGTGATAATCCGCTTTTTTCATCGTTTCCTTGGCTACGGAAAGAATAAAACCGTCGATGCTACCATTGACCAAGGTTTCCATATTTAGAACTTCTTTGTCAAATGAATCGTTTGAGACGGCGATGATGACGTTGTAGTTTCTGCGGTTGGCTTCGGACTCAATTCCTTGTATCACCTTGGTAAAGAAGTGATTGACGATCTGAGGTATGATGATGGCGATGGATTTGGAAGATTTATTTCGTAAACTCAGCGCAATGCTATTGGGTTTGTAATTGTACATTTTCGCAAAAGCCTGAATTTTCTGTCGGGTATCCAAACTGATTTCTTCGTTGTCACGAAGTGCTTTTGAAACGGTAGAAACTGATACTTCAAGTTCCTTTGCGATTTGTTTGAGAGTTACGTTTTTCTTCAAATTCCCTTATTTTTTAGCTGAGTTAAGTTAATTCGCTCTAAATTAAGAAAACTTATCAACACGAAAACGTTTTCGCAAGTTTTCGAAGCCTCGAATTTAGACCAAGTTAGATTCTATTTACATAATTTTAACACGAGAAGTAAAAATATAACATTTTTTTCAAATTTAATTAATATCTGAGGGATGAAATCCGCCGGAATTAAGGGCGAATTTCCATCTGGTAAAATGAAAACAAAAAATTAAACAGATGAAATTATTGAGCAAAATTTATGTTGTTTGTATGTTGGTTATTCCAATATGGGTGGCCGCACAAACAACGGTAAGTGGTGTGGTTACAGAAGACGGCACCGGGTTTACACTGCCTGATGTGTCGGTAATCAACCAAAATACATTGGAGGAGGCTTTCACCGATTTCGATGGGAATTATACCATTCAGGCCAGTCAGGGAGATGTCCTCGTCTTTTCGTTCGATGGGTACAACGATATGAACATCACCTACAATAATCAGGCTGTGGTAAATGTAACAATGGCAACCACTTCTTCGTTTCAATTGAACGAAATCGTGGTAATCGGATACGGAACCACAACGCATAAAGACGCAACGGGTTCTGTAGTTGCCGTTACAGAAAAGGATTTCAACGAGGGACTCAACACTGCACCCGAACAATTACTAACCGGAAAAGTTTCGGGACTGCAAATTACAACAGGTGGCGGACAGCCGGGGACGGGTTCCTTGATCCGAATCCGAGGAGGTTCATCTTTGAATGCAGTGAGTGATCCGCTTTTTGTGGTGGACGGAATCCCAATGGACAACGGTGCTACCGTTGCAGGAACTTCCAATCCTTTGAACTTTATCAATCCAAGTGACATCGAATCAATCAGTGTGCTGAAAGATGCTTCCGCAACTGCAATCTACGGTTCACGTGCTTCCAACGGTGTAATCATTATTACCACCAAAAAAGGAAGAAAAGGAAAATCACTGGGAATCAATTTCAATAGCTCGGTTTCACTTTCGGACCGAATCAATCAAGTGGATGTTTTATCAGCCGATCAATTCCGCCAGGTGATGACTGAGCGCGCCAATCCAGATGTTGCAGCAATGATGGGTGATGCCAATACTAATTGGCAAGATCAGATATTCAAAAAGGCATTGGGATACGATAGTAATATCGGTATCAATGGGATGATTGGAAATAATTTACCCTTCCGGGTTTCATTGGGTTATACCAATCAAGATGGAATACTGAAAACCAGTAATTTCGAAAGAACGACAGCTTCAGTTAGTTTGACACCAACTTTGTTGGACGATCATTTGACCATTGATATCAACGCAAGAGGTTCTTACGAAGAAAATCAATTTGCCGATGCAGGAGCAATCGGTGCGGCCATCCGTATGGATCCTACCCAACCGGTTTATTCAGGAAATGACGACTTTGGCGGGTATTGGGAATGGCTGAATAATCAAGGCGATCCCAATCCAAATGCTACAAGAAATCCATTGGCATTGTTAATGTTAAAAGACAATCATTCCTATGTAAACCGAAGCGTTGGAAACATCAAATTTGACTATAAAATTCACGGATTTGAAGACTTAAAAGCGGTATTGAACTTAGGTTATGATTATGCCGAAGGAAAAGGTTCGGAAACCGTTCCGGTTTTTGCCCGAATGAATTACAATGTAAACGATCCGGCAGAAGGTGGTTTCAGTCGAAATTACAACCAAATCAGAAGAAACCAATTGTTTGATTTCTATTTGAACTATAACAAAGACATTGCTTCCATCCGAAGTAAAATAGATCTAACCGCAGGTTATTCGTACCAAAGTTTTGATTACGAGAATTATGAAATCAATAGAAACTTTATGCACACCGATACCATCGGATTGTATCAGGATATCAATACACGTGTTTTGATCGGATTCTTTGGAAGATTAAATTATACTTTCAACGATAAATATTTATTGACAGCAACCATCAGAAGAGACGGATCCTCTCGTTTCTCTCCTGACACTCGTTGGGGGTGGTTCCCGTCCGTGGCTTTAGCATGGAACATTGCGGAAGAGGAATTCCTAAAAAATTCCCAAACCGTTTCCAATATGAAACTTCGATTGGGTTGGGGGATTACCGGACAAGAAAATTTAGGAGGAAGTCCTTATCCTTATTTACCGATTTATTTGTCTTCGACGAATCAATACGGATATTACCCAATGGGCGGAACTTTCGTGCCGACTTTGCGTCCGAATATTTACGATCCCTTGTTGAAATGGGAAGAACAAACCACTTGGAACATCGGATTGGATTTTGGATTCTTCAACAATCGACTTTGGGGATCAGTTGAATTTTACCAAAAAGAAACAGAAGATATGTTGCAGACCATCGCAGCGCCACTTCCAAATCTTAATAACTTGATTACAACCAATATTGGAACGATGGAAAACCGTGGTGTAGAAATCAATGTAGGCGGAGATATCATCAAAACCAACGATCTGACTTGGACAGTAAATGCGAATGCAACTTATAATGAAAATGAAATTACTAAAATCTCAGGAGCTGGTGAGCGTGAGTTCTATTTGGCCGGAGATGCGATTTCAGGAGGAGTAGGAAATCAGCTACTTGTAAACATGGTAGGTGTTCCTGCTTATTCTTTCTATGTGTACGAACAAGTTTACGATGCGAACGGAAACCCGATCCAAGGAGCTTATGTGGATCAAAACGGTGACGGAATCATCAACGATTTGGATTTACGCCCTTTCCATTCGGGTCGTCCCGACTGGTACCTTGGATTTAGTTCAAATTTGAACTATAAAAACTGGGATTTCGGGTTCTCGATGCGTGCAAATCTTGGAAACTATTTGTACAATAACATCGCGTCTGACGCCGGTACTTATGGAGCCATCAGAGGAACCAATGGGTATTTGGTAAACATTCAGTCCGATGCTTTGAATTCAGGATTTGAAAACAACGAATACTTCTCAGATTACTACATTCAGAATGCATCTTTCCTGAAAATGGATTATATGACATTGGGTTATACTTTCCGACAAGTATTTGGAAAAACAAATATGCGTTTCTACGGAACAGTTCAGAACGTATTTACCATTACGGATTATGAAGGATTGGATCCTGAAATCGGAAGCGGACTTGACAATAATATCTATCCGCGTCCAAGAATTTATACGTTTGGTGTAAATGTGAACTTTTAATCGCTAAATCAATTTGAAATGAAAAATATTAAAATCATATTATTATTCTTAATGTCCGGGATGCTTTTCAACTATTCCTGTCTTGACGACCTGGACGTGGATGTGGAAGACCCCGATGAAATCATCGGCGGAAATGCTTACCAGAGTTTAGCCGACTATACTTCTGGTATAGCAAAAGTGTATGCAGGTTTGGCGCTTTCGGGTCAACAAGGTCCAGCGGGACAAGGTGACATCGGAGGTATCGACGAAGGTTTCGGCCAATACTTACGAGCTTATTGGCAATTGCAACAATTACCAACCGACGAAACCAAAATCGCGTGGATCGACGGTACATTGCAGACCTTTAACTTTCAGAATTGGTCTAGTAACAGTGAATTTATCAATGCCGGATACAGTCGTTTCCTTTACGAAGTGGAATTGGCCAATCAGTTCCTGAGAGACTCAAGCGACGACCGTTTGGATGCTGCAGGATTGACCGATGCTGAAAAAGCAGTCGTTCGTCAATATCGATTAGAAGCTAGATGGTTGAGAGCTTTGGGTTATTACCACGCATTGGATTTGTTTGGAAGTGTTCCGTTTAAAACCGAAAACGATCCGGTAGGTGGTTATTTCCCACCGCAATATTCAAGTGCAGAATTGTTTAATTATATCGAATCTGAACTATTGGCCATCGAAAATGAAATGGTGGCACCTAAAGAAAACGACTACGGACGTGCAGACCGCGCCGCAGCTTGGGCATTATTGGCCAAAATGTATTTGAATGCAGAAGTTTATACAGGACAAGCCAAATACAATGAAACCATTACCTATTGTGAGAAAATTATGAACGCCGGATATGCTTTGGCTTCCAATTATGAAAATCTTTTCCGTGCCGATAACCACATCGGTGATGCAGCCAACGAAATCATTTTTGCCATTCCTTACGATGCTTCTTATATGCAGACTTTTGGAGGAATGACTTTCATTATCAACGCTTCCATCGGTGGAGATGCAAGCCCTTCTGAACTGGGTGTTCCCGGAGGTGGATGGGGCGGAACTCGTACCACAAAAAATCTGGTTCATTTATTTGCACCGGACGGAAACCTTGAAACTGTAACTGATACACGCGGTAAAGCTTACGGCAGCGGAAACGGAACTTTCTTCACAGAAGGACAAACTTTGGAAATGACCGATGTGACCGTTTACCAAAATGGATACGGTGTTTTCAAATTCAAAAACCTGAATGCTGACGGAACACCGGGAACCACCGGATCCAACGATGCAAGCCAGGTAAGCGTGGACTTTCCTTTGTTCAGATTGGGTGATGTGTACCTGATGTGGACCGAAGCCAAAATGAAATCCGGAGGAGCCGATGCAACTTATGTCAATTTATTGCGTCAGCGTGCCAATGCACCAAACGTTACCGCCGGACAAATCAATGACCAGTTCATTCTAGATGAAAGAGGAAGAGAACTTTATTGGGAAGCAACTCGAAGAACCGATTTGATCCGTTTCGGAAAATTTACCGGCGGAAGTTATGTGTGGCCTTGGAAAGGACAGTCTCCGGAAGGAACTGCAACCGATCCCAAGTATGATTTATATCCGCTTCCGGTATCGGATTTGGCAGCAAATCCTAATTTAACTCAAAATCCGGGTTATTAATTTTAATATTCAGAACAATGAAAATTTTTAAATACATACTAAGCTTGATCTTCATTGCAGGAACGATTTCTTCCTGTACAGACGATGATTATACAATGCTTGACGGAACCGAACAAGCACCGACGCTTACGGTTGCAGGTGATACAAATCTGGTTTTACTAAGTGAAAATTCCGATATGGAAGCGACTTCATTCTCCTGGAACGAAGTCAATCTAAACGTGAATACGCCAGTAACTTACATTTTACAAGCTGCATTGGGAGGAACGGATTTCGCCGCACCGGCTACATTGCAAAACTCGATGGACACTTCATTTTCAATGACTGTTGCGCAGTTGAATTCAAGAGCAATCAATATGGGAATCCTACCTGAAACCCAGGGCAACATTGATTTCCGTGTAGTGGCTAGATTCGGAAATACCGATTCACATGATTTAATTTCAACTCCTATTACATTGACAGTTACACCTTATACAGATGTTCTTGACCTATCGACAGATTGGGGAATCGTTGGTTCTGCTACACCAAATGGATGGGACGGGCCGGATATTCCTTTTTGGCAAACCGGAACTGAAAATGTATTTGTGGCTTATGCCAATTTGATTGATGGGGAAATTAAATTCCGTCAAAATAACGAATGGGATGTAAACTACGGTGGCTCAGGAGGAAACTTAGTTGAAGGAGGCGACAATATTTTGGTTACTGCAGGTAAATACAAAGTCACAATCGATTTCAACAATATGACGTATGTAATTGAAGCCTTTTCCATTGGAATAGTAGGTGATGCTGCTCCAAACGGATGGGACGGACCGGATGTTCCTTTGATTTACGATCCAACTTCTGACCAGTTCCGTGCAGTGGTTCAATTCACAGACGGTGAAATGAAATTCAGATTAAACAACGACTGGGGCGTAAATTGGGGCGATGACGGTGCAGATGGAACATTGGAAGCCGGAGGCGCAAATATTCCTGTAACTGCAGGTAAATATGTCGTTACCGTGAACGTGAATGAAATGACTTACGAAATCGAAGCCATCGCAAATATCTGGGGATTGGTGGGGGATGCAACTCCGAACGGATGGGACGGACCCGATGTTCAATTGAACATTGATTACACATCTGATTATACTTCAGGCGGGGTTTGGTACATCAATAATGTTTCCCTTTTTGCCGGAGAAATTAAATTCCGTGCTGACAATGATTGGGGATTGAATTATGGTGATGATGGCGCAGACGGAACGCTTGAGAACGGAGGTGCCAATATCGCAATACCTGCCGACGGAAATTATGATGTAGTTATGGATCTTGACAATATGACCTATTCCATAACAGCTAACTAAAGAATAACATTATCAAAAGCCGCGCGGCGGACTTGAACTTATAATTTGTACTCTTTGAAAATCCTCTTGCGCTTATGTGAGAGGATTTTTTTAATTTAGGGAAATGAAATTCCGTTTCGATAAAAAATATTTTCTGTATTTCCTGGGATTGCTCATCGTAGAAATCCTGATTGCTTTGTTTGTGGAAAACCCTACGATTCGCGGCGCCATTGGCGATGTGCTGGTGGTGATTTTGATTTACTGTTTCATTCAGGCATTTTTTCAAATCAATAAAAAGAAAACCATCATCGGTGTTGGGATATTTGCATTGCTCGTCGAAATATCACAAGCTTTCCAAGTTGTGGAAAAACTGAATTTACAGAACAGTAAGTTCTTTGCCACCGTTTTGGGTACCACATTTGACCTCAATGATGTTTGGGCTTATTTGGCGGGCTGCGCCGTTGTTTGGATGCTGGAATTCTATGACGATGAATCCCGCCCGAAAAAGAAAAAGTTTTTGAGGTTTTGATTTTATTACAACCATTAAGATTCACTCAAAACATCAATTTGAATTTATTAAGACTTGTTAAGCTCAACAAGTTGATTTATTTCCAATAAACTTACTTAAAAATCAATACAACTGCGCCGTCATCGTGATTTCAAATGCAAATGCTTTACTGACAGGGCAATTTTTCTCGGCATCCTGCGCCAATTGATGAAATTCATGTTCGGGAATACCGGGCACTCTTGCTTTCACTTCCAATTCAGATTTTGACATTTTCCCATTTGCCATGGAAATATGACAATCGGTCATGATTTCGTCGGGCGTATAGCCGGCTTCCGATAGATTGGCGATGAGTTTCATGGTAAAACATCCGGCGTGTGCGGCAGCTAAAAGTTCTTCAGGATTGGTTCCAGCTCCGTCTTCAAAACGGCTGTGAAAAGAATAAGGCGTTTGATTTAAAACATTGCTGTCTGTAGTTAAATGACCGCTGCCTTCTTTGATTGTGCCGCTCCAAACGGCTGTTGCTGTACGTTTCATAAATTCTATTTTTATAAAACGCTGCAAAAAAAAGTCCAAAACTCATCGTTTGATAAGATTTTAACTTTCAATTTAAATGAATTTGGAATTAATAATAAGGATTACTTCTCCAGTAGTTACGTCCTTGAATCAATCGGTCGAGGTTGATGATCATTCCGAAATGATTGGAGTTGGAACCTTTGTAATAATTGGCGTGCGCAAATTCGAAACGGAAGGAATTGATCCGAATGCCAAATCCATACGTCAAACCGGCAAAGGTTCTTTGGTCTTCTAATTTCAATTCATTTCCTCGTTTAAAATTATAACCCAATCGAATGTTGAACCCACGCCCGGGAAAAAGTTCTGCACCCAATGAAACGTGGTCGATTACCTTTCGTCCAAAACCTGTTTCCTGCCCATTTTCATTATACGGCATGGAAATATCAAATTTCTGCAAATCATGCAAAGTCATACTTAGTTCCAAAGGAACGTATTCCAATCGATGTGAAATACCCAAATTGATTTGGAGCGGCATTTTCTCGTAAGTACCATGATAGGTTTTGAGTTGAGCCCCGATGTTTCGAACCGAAAGAGCCACATTGGTATTGTAATCGATGTCGTGAAAAACAATCCCCAAATCGGCAGCGATGGCATGAGAAGTATAGGATTCAATCCTTGAATTGATGTATTTGGCGTTGATTCCCACCGTGAAAAAATCGCTTAGATTTCGAGCGTATCCCACTACAATAGCTGCATCTTTTGCACTGAAATCCCCTGTTGGATTGTCATTCTCATCAAATCCACGGAAATCACCATAATCGACATATTGACCATGAATAGAGAAAAATTCATCATCATCGTACTGATACACGGCTGAAATCGTCCCGAAATTTACATCGGCCAAATAATTGATATAATTGATTCCAAGCTGCCCGTGCGAACTTTCACTCATGAGTGCAGGATTCCAATACGACATATTGGGATCGTTGTCCCAAGCCGATTGAACATTTCCCCCCAGTGCAGCCTGACGGGGCGAAGTAGTGATGTTCACAAACTCATATACACGTGTTCCGTCCTGGCCAAGTGCCAAGGTCGTTAGGAGAAAAAACAAAAATCCGAGCTTTTTTGTCATTCGGCAAAAGTAACAATAAAGTATGTAACGTAATTTGATGAAAAATCGTGTGTAGTAATCTTTTTAAGTTATGAAAAACAAATTAATTTTCAAATGCCGGGCATCATTCTTTTTAGCTTAAAACTTACGGAACTTAGAATTGAAAAGAAGAAGAGTAAAATTATTAATCCAAAACAAATTAAAAATGAAAAAAAGAGTTCCCATTACGCAGATTATGTCAAAAGACCTTGTAACCCTAAACCCAACAGATTCTTTGTATGATGCGGAAAGATTGTTCAACAAGCACAGTATCCGTCACATTCCAGTGGTGGAAGGAGAGCGAATCGTAGGTGTCATCAGCCGTTCCGATTTATTGAGAATAAGCTTTGCAGATTTGACAGAAAATGAAGAAACAGTAGAATCTTTTGTTTATGATGCCTACACCATTCCACAAGTGATGACTAGAGTTCCGGTAACGGTTGAGGCCGATACGACGATAAAGGAAGTCGCAGAAATCTTATCGAAACAAAGTTTCCACTCCATTCCGGTGGTTGAAAAAGGAAAATTGGTTGGGATCGTGACCACTACCGATTTGATTAATTATCTGTTGGAGCAGTATTAAAAATAACTCCTTATTGGTTAGGGATAGAACCTCGTCGGAATTTAATTTTCGGCGGGGTTTTTTATTGACGACATAATTTGACGCTTGTTTTCCCTACTTTTGAACCAAACCTTTATGAAATGAAATATTTAGAACTAACCAATTTAGACACCTACCAAAAAGAGGTTGTGAAAACCGATAGTAAAGATTTATCGGCCGTTTTTTTGGGTAACGAAAGCCATTATCTCAATTTTTGGGTTCTCTATACTTCGCTTTTTCAGAAAATCCCCAACAATATCCGTTTGGATAATATAGATGGAGAAAAAGCCTGTCAATGGTTGGAAGAAAATTTCGCATCGGAAATTATTGAAAAAATTGTTTCGGGCAAAAAACAGAAACCAAACGAAAAGGTGAATGTTTTTGAAACTTATTACATTCTTAGTGATGAATTGATGTTGGCTTTTGAAATGAAACAAGATATTGTCAGACTGCTTTTTAAATCATCGGACGAAGAAAAAATCAACAAATTAATAACGCAAATTTCAAAATTCAAAAAGAAAAAAAGCTATCGGGATCCGGAATTGAGTTTGTTGATTAACACCAATTACGGTCTCGATACAAAATCACTTAAAATTGCAAAGCCAAAACTCAAGATCGAAGACAATTACAACGATGATTTTGTCGAAATACATAAAACCATTCATAAAAGATTGTCCAAAAATAATGACAAAGGATTGGTGCTTTTGCATGGGAAACCCGGAACCGGAAAGACTTCCTACATCCGCTATCTTATCGGTTCGCTGAAAAAGAAAGTGATTTTTCTTCCGCCCAATTTGGCTTCTGCCATAACAAATCCTGAATTGCTTTCGGTGTTGATTGACGAACCCAATTCCGTTTTTGTGATTGAAGATGCAGAAAACATCATCATCGACCGCGAAACAGAAGGAAGTTCGCCTGTTTCGGCTTTGCTTAACCTTTCTGACGGCCTGCTTTCCGATTGTCTCAACATCCAAATCATTTGCTCTTTCAATACTGATTTGTCCAAAGTGGATTCTGCACTTCTGCGCAAAGGAAGATTGATTGCACAATATGAATTCAAAGAACTGGAAACCGAAAAAGCCCAAGCTTTGTCCGATAAATTAGGATTTCAAACTAAAATCAATGAGCCAATGACCCTGACCGACATTTACAATCAGGAAGAAAGAAATTTTGAAAAAAATAAGAACAGGATCGCAATTGGATTTGGGAGCAATTAAAAATCTTTATATTCGAAACAGAAAATTCTAATAATCTAAACTTAAAAAAATAATGGAAACAAAAGAATTTGAAATTAGACTAAACAATTGGGCTGAAAAAATTATTGATTATTGTACACCCATTTCACAATGTCAAAATTTAGAGTATTATCCATTACAATCTCCTGTTAATATCAAGAAAACTGAGGTTCTAATTGTGGGCGTGAATCCTCGAAGCAATGGAAATCATTATAGTCAAAACCAAAATGAAAAATGGCAGTTTGTCAAAGGTAAAATGACCATTTCAAGATTATTAGGTGGAAACCCATATTTTTTAAATGATAATAACTGGCGGTTTTTTAATAATTTAAAGCAAATTGACTTCTTAAAAAACAAAATAGAAAATGCAGAGTATACCTATATGAATTATTTCTATTTTGCCACAAAAGACGCTAATGAAATGAGAAAAATAGATAAATTTTCAGATATTATTGATTTTTCTAAAGTTTCGTTAAATGAACTTATTGAACTTTTAAAGCCTAAATTAGTAGTCATTATGGGAGTGAAAGATGGTTTGGATTTAATAAGTGATTCTCCCACAAAAACAATTCTACAAAAAGGAAATAATAGGATTTTAACGAAGGGGTTATTGAAAAATAAAGTTATCTATGCAATTCCACATCCATCTAGAAATTATGGTTACGACACAAGAAGAGCATTAGACATATGTCTAAATGAAATTTATACAGGAAAAGACGAGTTAAGCGTTTTCGAGTTTGAAAATAATAACAAACCAATACTTTCTAAAGAAGTAATTAATATAAACCTGTTAAATGATAAATTAAGAAACCATAAAATAGAGTTTTCAAATTATCAAAATAAGTTAGGAATATTTGAAGCCGCTATTCAAGGTGTTTTAGGAGATGTATTAGACATAAGAATTAATACTATTGGAAAGGAAAAGTATGTTTCATTTCGATCAAAAGAAAAATTTCAAAATAGCTTTTATAATCATCTAAAAGGCAAAGATATTTATCGTAATTCATTTTCTGGTAAATATGAAACAGAACATCAAAGTTGGTTAGTTTATAAAAACATAAATACTTATTTGAAAAGTAAATCCCTCGAAGAACATGTTTCTGAAGATTTAATTCAATTAATCAATAAAATAAATAAGTATAGTTCTGAACTATGACTATGCAAAACACATTCACAGCCATTGATTTTGAAACGGCACAAGGCTATCGTTGGAGCATTTGTCAGGTGGGATTGGTCAGAGTTGAAAGTGGCATCATAACCGATAAATTGTCGATTTTGGTGCAACCGCCCGATAATTATTATTGGTATAAAAACATAGAAATTCACGGCATCACACCGACACATACTGCCAATGCACCAAATTTTGGGCAAATTTGGTCTAAGATAGAACCTTTCATCAAGCACCAAAACGTAGTTGCGCACAATGCATTTGGGTTTGATTTTCCTTGTCTCAAACAAACTTTGGAATTGTATGGATTACAGATGCCTGAATTCAATGGATATTGTACGTACAAAATTTTCCGAAAAAGGCTCAATTTGCTCTGTCAGGAGCACCAGATTCTGCTTAATCATCACGATGCGCTCAGCGATGCTTTGGCTTGTGCGGAATTGTATAAAATTTATCTGAGTAATTTGTAGATTTCTCATTTTTGTTATTTCGACGACACAGATTGGCGGAGTCAGATGTTAAATTAGCGCCAGAAAACTTTGAAATGCGCATTTTACACCTTTCTGACACTCATAATCAGCACAATTTTCTAAATGATTTACCCGAAGTGGATCTCATCATTCATTCCGGAGATTTCTCTTTTGCAGGTACGGAATCTGAATTTCGAGATTTTTTGAAATGGTTCTTGAATTTGAATTATCAATATAAAATTTTCATCGGAGGCAATCACGATAGTTTTTTAGAAGAAAATTCCCGAAAAGAAATACAATCTATTTTGCCTGAAAACTGTTATTATCTTCGACATAGTGGAATTAAGATTGAAAATCTAAAATTTTGGGGCGTGCCGATGTTCGTTTCAGAAGACATTGACGGCAGTTATTTTGAACAAATCAAAAAAATTCCTGCTGATATTGATGTGCTTGTTTCCCATCATCCGCCTTTGGGGATTTTGGATCTGGACGGCAAAATCAATTTTGGTTGCTCAGAATTATTGCATAAAACATTGGAAATCAAACCTAAATTCCATCTGTTTGGACACATTCACAATGCTTACGGAATCGAAAAGTCGAAATCCACAACCTTTATCAATTCTTCCGTTCTAAATGGAAATTATGAACGTACAAATCCACCGATTTTATTTGAGGTTTAGATTAATTTTTTCAACGACATTGTTTGACGGATGTGAGTTTTTAAGTTTGTAGGAAGGTAAGTAACCTTGTCAAGGTTTCAAATCCTTGACAAGGCTAAATATTTTCAGTAATCAAATCTTTTTTACAGAGATTAATTTAATCCCCCCTCCTTTGGGGAGCCTGTCCCGAACTTGATTCGGGAGGTTAGGGGAGGCTTTAAGTGAGGCTCTTCGCCTTTTCCAGCGCTCTGTCCAATCCGCTTACATCCTTTCCTCCGGCAGTTGCAAAGAAAGGCTGTCCGCCGCCGCCGCCTTGGATTTCTTTTCCTAATTCACGCACGATCTGTCCGGCATTCAATCCTTTGCTTTCCACTAATTCATCGGAAATCGAAACGGTGATCGAAGGTTTTCCATTGTGATCAGAACCTACCACCAAAAACAGATTTTCTATTTCTTTTCGGAGTGGAAAAGCGATTTGTTTGATGGTATTCGCATCCAAACTTGTACGAACCGCCAGGAAATTCACACCATTGATGTTTTCAAAAGACTTTTTCCAGGTTTCTTTTTCCATTTGGGCTTGTTGCAGTACAAATTTTTCCAATTGGGATTTCAACTCTTTGTTCTCATCCACTAATTTTTGAACCGCATCAATTGGATCAGCTGGATTTTTCAGTTCCGCAAGAATTTGATTGTATTGATTAAATGTATCTTTCAATTCTTCAATCGCCGCAAATCCGGTCGTAGCTTCGATTCTTCGGATTCCGGCTGCGCTTGAACTTTCGCTTTGTAATTTGAACATAATCACATCGGCCGTATTTTGAACATGCGTTCCACCACATAATTCAATCGATTTTCCGAATTTAATCATCCGAACGACATCGCCGTATTTCTCTCCGAAAAGCGCCATGGCGCCTTCTTCCAATGCTTTTTTGAAAGGAACCGAACGCTTTTCTTCCAAAGGAATTCTTTCTGCAATTCGCGTATTTACCTGACGAATTACTTCTCTGAGTTCATCCTCACTCAATTTATTGAAATGCGAAAAGTCAAATCGTAAATAATCAGGTCCCACATACGAACCTTTTTGTTCCACGTGCGTTCCCAAAACGTCGCGCAATGCTTCGTGCAAAAGGTGAGTGGCCGTGTGGTTGCGCATAATATGATTGCGACGTTCCTTATCCACCACCGCATGAAACGGAAGTTCCAAATATTTCGGAAGTTCTTTGGTGAAATGAACGATCAGATTATTTTCTTTTTTGGTATTGATAATTTCAACTTTTTCGAATTGATTTTCAATGAAACCGGTATCGCCCACCTGACCACCGCTCTCAGCATAGAAAGGCGTTGCTTGAAAAACCAACTGATAAAAAGTTCCAGTTTTGTTCGCCACCTGACGATAACGCGTGATTTTCACATCGGTTTCCAAATAATCGTATCCGATGAATTCTTCCACTTTGTCTTCGATCAATTCTGTCCAGTCAGAAGCCGAAAAAGAAGTCGCCGATTTGGATCGTTGTTTTTGTTTTTCCATTTCGGATTCAAATCCCTTTTCGTCGATGGTCAATTCTTTTTCTTCCGCAATAATTCTCGACAAATCCGCCGGGAAACCATAAGTATCGTAGAGTTCAAACACCACATCGCCCGGAATTTCTTTCAGATTGGAATTTTGCTGGATGAAATTATCGAGTCGAACCAATCCCTGATCGATGGTACGCAAGAAGTTGGTTTCTTCTTCTTTGATTACATCGGTTATCAATTGAGATTGTTTTTCCAGTTCCGGGAAAAATTCGCCCATTTGGGATTTCAGCGTTGGAATTAATTTATAAATAAAAGCTTCGTTCAAATCCAGAAAACGATATCCATAACTAATCGCACGTCTTAAAATCCGACGAATTACATATCCGGCACCCGAATTCGAAGGCAATTGGCCGTCGGCAATCACAAAAGAAACCGCACGCAAATGGTCTACCACCACGCGGAAAGCCACATCACTCGTGAAATCGACACCGTATTTCTTACCTGAAATTCTTTCTAAATCATCAATCAGAGGGCGGAATACATCCGTATCATAATTCGAAGTTTTTCCCTGTAAAACCATTGCCAAACGCTCAAATCCCATTCCGGTATCGATGCTTTTGGACGGTAAAATTTCCAGTGAACCATCGGCTTTGCGCAAGTATTGCATAAAAACCAGGTTCCAGACTTCAATTACCTGCGGATGATCTTGATTGACCAAATCCCTTCCCGGCGTTTTCATTTTTTCTTCCGCCGAACGGATGTCCACATGGATTTCCGAACAAGGTCCACAAGGTCCCGTTTCACCCATTTCCCAGAAATTGTCTTTTTTGTTTCCGAAGAGAATTCGGTCCTCGGCAATATGTTTTTTCCAAAGTTCAAGCGCTTCCTCATCCTGAGCGGTTCCGTCTTTTTCGTCGCCTTCAAAAACGGTTACATAAAGATTTTCCTTGGGGATTTTATAAACTTCGGTCAAAAGTTCCCACGCCCAGTCGATAGCTTCTTTTTTGAAATAATCTCCAAAAGACCAGTTCCCGAGCATTTCAAACATGGTGTGGTGGTAAGTGTCTTTCCCTACATCATCCAAATCGTTGTGCTTACCGGAAACGCGAAGGCATTTTTGGGTATCGGCAATCCGGGGTGAAGTGGGTTTTTTATAGCCGAGAAAAAAATCTTTGAACTGTGCCATTCCGGAGTTGTTGAACATCAGGGTGGGATCGTCTTTCAGGACAATCGGTGCAGACGGCACGATAAGGTGTTCTTTGGATTCAAAAAAGTCTAAAAACTGTTTACGTATCTCTTTGGAAGTCATTTTCTAAAAATTGAATTGCAAAAATCGTGAATTTAAGTGAATTATTGGCAATGAAGATAAAATATAGAATCGAATGAATTGAAGCATTCGCTTAGTTTAACCAAAGTTCTGAATATATGTTTTTAAATGGTTTTGAGCTTCAATCATTTTTTTTCATAAAAAAAGCCCCGAAACTTAGATTTCTCAAAGTGCCAGGGCTTCGTATTTTAAGATAATTTCAGAATTAGTTTCCTCCTTCTTCCATTTTCTTTTTCAATTCAGCTAAGCCGTCGATGTCACCCAAAGTCGCTGTTTCAGTCGTTTGGTTTTCCATCGCTTTTTTCGCTGCTCTTTCTTCTTCTTCACGGAAAGTTGCAGTGTGAGAAACAACTACACGACGGAATTCTTTGTTGAATTCAATCACTGTAAATTCTAACTCATCACCTTTTTTCACACGTGAACCGTCTTCTTTTTCCAAAGTTCTGGATGGAGCGAAAGCTTCAACGTCCGCATCTTCAAACTGGATAGTAGCCCCTTTATCAAATACGTCAACTGCAGTTCCGGTGTGTTTTGTACCTACACCATATTTAGTTTCGTATTTGTCCCAAGGATTTTCAGTCAATTGTTTGTGGCCTAAGCTTAAACGTCTTGCTTCTACATCCAATTCAAGAACTACAACGTCCAAAATCTCATCTACATTGGTAAATTCAGATGGATGCTTGATTTTTTTCGTCCAAGAAAGGTCAGAAATATAAATCAAACCATCAACACCTTCTTCCAGTTCTACAAACACACCGAAGTTCGTGAAGTTTCTCACTTTTCCTTTGTGCTGAGAACCTACAGGGTATTTAGTTGTGATGTCAGTCCAAGGATCTGGCGTCAATTGTTTGATGCCCAATGACATTTTTCTTTCGTCACGGTCAAGCGTAAGCACAACTGCTTCTACTTCATCACCTACTTTTACGAAATCCTGAGCGGAACGTAAATGGGTTGACCAAGACATTTCAGAAACGTGGATAAGACCTTCAACGCCTGGCGCAACTTCAACGAATGCACCGTAGTCAGCCAATACAACCACTTTTCCTTTTACTTTGTCACCAACAGCTAAGCTCTGATCCAAAGCTTCCCAAGGGTGTTTTTCCAATTGTTTGATACCCAACTGGATTCTTGTTTTGTCTTCGTCGAAATCCAAAATAACCACATTGATTTTCTGTCCATCTTCCAAAATTTCGGATGGATGGTTGATTCTTGACCAAGAAAGGTCTGTGATATGGATCAATCCGTCAACACCTCCTAAATCTACGAACACACCGTAAGAAGTGATGTTTTTAACTTCACCTTCCAGTACTTGTCCTTTTTCAAGTTGTGCAACGATTTCTTTTTTCTGTTCTTCGATATCCGCTTCGATAAGCGCTTTGTGAGAAACCACAACGTTTTTGAACTCAGGGTTGATTTTAACCACTTTGAATTCCATTGTTTTCCCAACATATTGTTCGTAATCGCGAATTGGTTTCACGTCGATTTGAGATCCAGGCAAGAAAGCTTCGATTCCGAAAACGTCCACAATCATACCACCTTTTGTACGTGCTTTGATGTATCCGTTTACGATTTCCTGCTCGTCATGCGCTTTGTTTACTGCATCCCAAGCGTTCAGCGTTCTGGCTTTTCTGTGTGAAAGAACCAATTGTCCGTGTTTGTCTTCACGTGTATCTACCATTACTTCCACCTCGTCACCTACGGCAAGATTTGGATTGTAACGGAATTCGTTCAATGAAATAACACCTTCTGACTTAAAGTTGATGTCAACGATGGCTTCTTTGTCAGTCAATCGAACTACTTTTCCTTTAAAAACCGCGTTTTCGTCCAAATCGTCCAATGTCTCATCGTACATTTTCTCCAATTCAGCTTTTTCCTTACGGTCTTCTTCGTTCAATCCTGATTCAAAAGATTCCCAGTCAAATTCTTCGGGTGCAACGTTGGCATTTAAAGTAGATGGATTTGCATTAAAGTCCAATGCTTGTTCATCCATTTCTTCGTGTTTTGTCTCTTTAGACATAATTTAATAATTTGTATCCCAAAAATCAATTCGAAATAAAGCGGAGAAATTGTATTTGAGAGCAGTTAAACTTTTGTTTATCAGGGCTTTGTTTCTAAATCCGCCAAAGTGGGTGCAAATGTACGAAATAATTTAACGGCTCAATCGAATTATTTTAATTTTTTCTAAATTCTATTCATTTGAACATCAATTTTTTGCAATTCATCAACCGATGATATTTCCGGACGAATGATTGCGAACTGCGCCCGTAACCGAACTCAAAACATTGATTTTATTTTCCAGCCGTAACATTCCCATAAAGGCAAAAATCAAAGCTTCCTTGAATTCAATCACGGATTTATCGGGTATGATGATTTCGCATTCCGTTTTGGATTTTAAATTTTCAATGAAAAATTGGTTGTAAACTCCACCGCCTGTGACCAAGACATTTCGAATTGAATTTTCATTCAAAACTCTGGCAATTTGAACTGCGAAATGTTCGGTAAAACTTGCAAGCAGATTTTCGGGTCTATCGGGGAATTCATTGAGCAAAGGATTGATTTCTTTTCGGCACCATTCCACGCCCAAAGATTTTGGCGGAAGTTTCTGATAATAATCCAAAATGTTTAATTTTCTCAGAAATTCGAAATTCAAATTTCCCGAACGAGCGAAATTTCCATTTTCGTCATAATTCTTTCCTAATTTTTCGGCCAATGGATTTAAAAGAATATTGAACGGGGAAATATCAAAAGCAATCCTGTTTTGGTTTTTTCGGAAAGAAATATTGGAAAATCCGCCCAGATTTAGACAAGCATCAAATTTTCCGAATAATAATTCGTCACCAATCGGCACAAGCGGTGCGCCTTGTCCGCCAAAAATAACATCCTGCGAACGGAAGTCAAAAACGGTTTGAATTCCAGTTTGGGCCAATATTCCTTGACCTTTCCCGATTTGAAGCGTGTAGTTTTCAGCCGGATTATGAAAAACGGTATGTCCGTGGGAAGCAATGAAATCTACCTTTTCGATTGAGTGTTTTTCCAAGAAATTTCGAGTTGAACTCCCCAGAAAAACTCCGTAATCAAAATCGAGTTTTGTAAGCTTTTTCGCGGAAAGGTGAATGGAATTTTTTAGTTTTTCTTTCCATTCCGGTGGATAAGTAATCGTTTCGGCTTTTATAATTTCAAATTGGTAATCTGGAAGATCAAATCGAACGTAACAAATATCCAATCCGTCGAGCGAAGTACCTGACATAAGTCCTATTGCAAAAAGCGTTTTCATCATATAAAACTAAGATAAATTCAGTATTTTTGTTAATTAAAATTTTTATAATGGCACAAGATATTATTTTCGATTTGATTGAAGATGAAAGAGAAAGACAAACCGTTGGTTTGGAGCTAATTGCATCTGAGAACTACGTGAGTGACAACGTCATGAGAGCAATGGGGTCAATTTTGACCAATAAGTATGCAGAGGGTTATCCTGGCAAAAGATACTATGGCGGATGCGAAGTCGTAGATGAAATCGAAACCCTTGCCATCGAAAGATTGAAACATTTATTCAATGCCGAATACGCAAACGTGCAGCCACACAGTGGTTCACAGGCAAATGCTTCTGTTTACTTGGCTTGTTTGAAACCGGGCGATAAAATCATGGGATTGGATTTGTCACATGGTGGACATTTGACACATGGTTCACCGGTGAGTTCTTCGGGAATGCTTTATCAGACTTGTTTCTATGGCGTTGATAAAGAAACCGGAACGATTAATTACGAAGCGATGCGTCAGACTGCACTGAAAGAAAAACCCAAAATGATTATCTGCGGTGCTTCGGCTTATTCGCGCGATATGGATTTTGCGAAATTCCGTGAAGTAGCAGATGAAATAGGCGCTTTGTTGTTGGCCGATATTGCGCACCCGGCCGGGTTAATTGCAAGAGGAATTTTGAACGACCCGATTCCTCATTGTCATTTTGTAACTTCTACTACGCATAAAACCCTTCGTGGGCCACGTGGAGGTATCATCATGATGGGTAAAGATTTTGAAAACCCATGGGGCGAAACAACGCCAAAAGGAGAAATCAAAATGATGTCTCAGCTGCTGAATATGGCGGTTTTCCCGGGAACTCAGGGTGGTCCTTTGGAACATGTCATCGCTGCGAAAGCAGTTGCTTTTGAAGAAGCGCTGTCGGATGGATATATGGAATACGCAGTTCAACTGACCAAAAACGCACAAGCTTTGGCCAAAGCAATGGTGGGGCACGGGTACGAAATCGTTTCGGGTGGAACTGACAATCATTTGATGTTGATTGACCTACGAAACAAAGATATCACAGGCCGTCAGGCGGAAAATACATTGGTTAAAGCCGAAATCACTTGTAACAAAAACATGGTTCCTTTTGACGATAAATCTCCGTTTACGACTTCGGGAATTCGTTTGGGAACCGCTGCGATTACAACGCGAGGTTTGAAGGAAGACGATATGCAAACCGTTGCAGATCTGATCGACGAAGCTTTGATGAACAAAGACAATGATACCGTTTTGGAAGCGGTGGGCGATAAAGTTACTGAAATGATGTCTTCTCGTCCATTGTTTCAATGGTAAAAAATAAACCCGAAATTTCGGATAATGAAAACCTGCAGTTCTCCTGTAGGTTTTTTTATGTAATAAAATCGAGATAGTTTTTGGGATGAATTAATTCATAAGAAGCATCGGGATAAGCCTTTGCAAAAGCGGTTGGAATTTTCGGTTTTCGGTTTTCATTCCATTTGAATTCAAATCCGGCGATGGACTCGTTTTCGGTTTCTACCCAGTCCAGTTCTTGCTGATCGTAAGTTCGCCAGAAATAATTTTCTTTTTTAAGTTTCTGATAATTTTGCTTTTTAATTCGTTCGGAAGCCAAATAATTTTCCCATAATTCGCCCGTATCATTGCGCATATCCAGTCGGTTAAAATTATTAATCAATGCATTCCGAATGCCGTTATCGTAAAAATACCATCGGCTCGATTTGGTGATTTCCTTGCGTAAATTTCGGCTGAAACCATTTATTTTATACAAAACAAAAACTTTGGAAAGCAAATCCAGATAGCGTTCTACGGTATTTTTTGAAATCTGTAACTGATTGCCTAATTCTTGCAAGGAAACTTCTTTTCCAACTTGAAAAGCAATCATTTTGAGCAAATCGTAAATTTTAGCTGAATTTTTAATTCCGTCGTAGATTAAAATATCTTTCAGCAAATACGAACTGATGATTTCGTTCAGGTATTCTTGTTTTTCTTCCCAGTCCGGATATTGTTCCAGTTCGGGATAGCCGCCAAATAAAAGTCTTTGTTCCAGATTTTCGGTGGTTTCTTTGTGATTTTCGAATTGAGAAAATTCAATTTGCGACAACGGAAAAAGGTAAAGTGTATTTTTTCTTCCGACCAAAGGTTCACCCAGATTATTGGCCATATCAAACATAGATGATCCTGTGGCGATAATCTTGATGCCATCAATAGAGTCCACGATTAATTTCAAAATCCATCCGATTTCGGGAATGTGCTGAGCTTCATCAATCGCCAGAATTTCAATTCCGTCCAAAAGACGTTTGTAATTAGCAACCGAACGTTCGCGCAATAATTCTGCATCGTTTACGTCCTCACCGTTCAGTGATAAGTATTTTTCTTTGGGAATGGTTTCCAGATAATCCTGAATGAGCTTAGTTTTTCCCACACGACGTGCGCCTAATAAAATCAATACTTTATTGGGTCTGACTTTCTTTTCAAACTCATTTAATAATGCTCTTTTGTAGCGATAGGCCATTTTCTGACGTTCTATTTCACTACAAAATTACGTAAATTTTGTTAATTCAGTCAATCAACTGACTGAATTTACGTGAATTCCGTCAGTTGACTGACTGAATTTGCATTAATTCCGTCAGTTAGAAGACCCAATTTTCCCTAAATGCGTGTCTTTGAAATCGGAAAAATATTTAAGTCCGTATCCGAAAATCCGGTCCATTACCGAATGGGCCAATAAAATTATTCCCATAAACTGTAGCCATTCCGAATGAAAATAAATCCCAATCAGATAAACCACAACCGCCAATAATTGATGGTGGAAAAAATTATAAAGCATTGCCCCAAATTTATTTCCAAAGGCATATCCGATCATACTTAGGTCGGGCAATAAAAGACAAGCTGGAAATGCCCACCAAGGAAAACCCAAAAGCGAAAACAAATAAACCGACAAAATAAAAAGTCCCAGATTTTCCAGTTGAAGCAGTGTTTTCATAAGCCATGTTTTTTTATAAGTTGCAATAATTCGGCTTTGTTACAGATAGGGTGTACGACAAGCGTCAAATTTCCGTTATTTGTACTATAAATCCAGAAGTTGTCGTCAAAAATTTACATATCTCTTTTTCTGTTTATCTTTTTCCTGAGTGTTTCGGCTCAGGTGCCGGATTGGGAGAATGATAACTTCAGAAAGGACTCTATCAACGTTTCTGATACGGTGCAGCTCAATGCTGGCGTGATTTTGCCCGATAAATTCATGATTACGGACGAAGCCGGAAATCCTGTTTCCGAATTGTTTTACGAAGTCGATTATGCAAATTCACAAATCATTTTTGACGAAAGTCTGTCGGGGCAAAAACTATTTGTCTCTTATTATATTCACCCCGATTTGCAACGTTCATCAGTATTCTCAAAAGATACAGCGCTTATCATTGAGCCCACTCAGGAACACAAATATTATGCTTATGGCGAGGATTTGAGAGAGGTTCGAAAGCCTTTTGACGGACTGAACAGTCGGGGTTCATTGGTTCGAGGAATTCGTTTTGGGAATAACCAGAGCGCATCGGTACAATCTTCTCTTGATTTGCAACTCACCGGAAATTTAACCGAAGAGATTGGTATCAATGCTGTGATTTCTGACAACAATGTACCGATTCAGGCCGATGGTTATACGCAGCAATTGCAGGAGTTTGACAAAGTTTATGTAGAATTATTCAATCGAAATTCCCGAATTCGTGCCGGGCACGTTGATTTACATCAGGAAAATGATTTCTTTGGAAATTTCTCTCAAAAAGTCACCGGATTGCAAGTTGCAACGGAACTTACCCATGCCAATGATTCCAAAACCCGAATTCATGCAGCGGGAAGTATGACTCGGGGCGAGTTCGCCACCAAAAAAATAATTGGTCAAAACGGAAATCAAGGCCCTTATCGACTTTCAGGAAATCATAACGAATTGTATATCATCATCGTTTCGGGAAGTGAAAGGGTTTTCCTCGATGGAGTCTTGATGATGCGTGGCGAAAACCAGGATTATGTCATCAATTACAATACGGGTGAACTTACCTTTACCAGCAACCGACTGATTACCGATAATTCACGAATTACTGTCGAATATCTCTATGCCAATCGAAGTTATTCCCAAGTTTTGATTTATGGAGGAGTCGAACATGAATCGGAACGATTTCGAATTGCCGGACATTTTTATTCGAATGGCGATTCTAAAAACAATCCTTTGTCCGACAACCTAAGCGATGCGGACAAACAAATTCTTGCCGATGCCGGGAACAATGAAGAAGAAATGTTCAATACGACGGCTGTTCCTACTGAATACGATCCTGACAAAAATTTATATCGAAAAATAATCATCGATGGGGTTGAGGTCTTTGAATATTCCGATAATCCCGAAGAGGAATTGTATCAAGTCAATTTTACGTATGTAGGAAATAACAACGGAAATTATATTCAAACCAATGTGGAAATCAATGGGAAAGTATTTCAATACGTTCCGCCCATTGAAGGAATTCGACAAGGAAATTACGAACCGATTCGTCAGTTGATTCCACCGAAAAGACTTCAATTATATACATTGAATTCCGCTTATAAATTAAAAAAAGGAATCATCGGGATTGATTTGGGAATGAGCAATGAAGATTTGAATTTATTTTCAGACAAAGACGATGGCGAAAATCTAGGTTTGGCCGGAAGGATTTATGGAAATCAGGAATTTGAATTGAATTCTTGGCGAATTCAACCCCAATTTGAAATGTCCTACATTCAGCGGACATTTAATTCCATTCAAAGGCTAAGATCGGTAGAGTTTACCCGTGATTTCAATTTGACGGAAGAACTTTCTGAGGCGGATCAGACCTATCTTCGATTGGGGTTGGCAACGAGTTACAAAGATTCACTCAGTATGAATTATAATTTACATTACCTTCAAAATCAAGGTCAATATAAAGGTGTGAAAAATGATTTGAATTTAAATTATACTTCGGATAAGAACTTTGCGCAGCTCAATTTTTCTTTATTAAATGCCGAGAAAGAAAGCCTATTGAACCCGGAGTTTGAACCCGATGCTTCTCGGTTTTTACGCTATCAGGCCGAAGCTCGTCGAAAACTTTGGAAAACACTTTGGGTAGGGGCTCAATACGCAGGAGAGCTCAACGAAATTCAAGATCATTTGCAGTTTTCGGACGGCGATAATTTATCAGATCAATCCTTCCGATGGGATGAAATTCGTGCCATGGTTGGCGTGGGAGATACCGCGAAGATTCATGCCCAACTATCTTATTACAATCGTCGCGATGATTCCGTTCGATTGGGCATCATGCAAAATTTGACGAAGTCCCATGGGGTTATTTTGCAATCTCGACTCATCAATCAGCAGGACCAAAGGCTGGAAATGATGGCGCATTATCGATCGGTTGATTATCTTTTTGAAGGCCATCCGAGCGAAGATTACATCACGGGAAACATTCGCTGGTTCCGAAGTTACTTCCGTGGCGGGATGGTGGTCAATGCTTTTTATGAATTGGGAAGTGGTGTGGAGCCCCAACGGGAATTTGAATATGTGAAAGTGACCGATGGCACCGGAATTTACAAATGGACGGATTACAATGGCGATGGTTTGGAGCAATTGGACGAATTTGAAGTAGCGGAATATCAGGACGAAGCGAATTACATCCGGGTTTATACCAATACAATTGAGTACGTCAAAACCAATAAAAATAATTTCAGCTTCTCACTTCGACTGCGCCCCAAAGAACTATTGAATTCGGAAAATCAATTTCTCGGCCGATGGATGTTACAGGGCTCGCTTCAATCCACGAATTCGCTTCTGAAAGACGGACGAGCTCTGGAGTGGAACCCCTTCGTGAATTCGGACAACGTCCTTTCCAAGATGCAAAGTATCCGAAGCAGTTTAAATTTCAATCAAGGCGGACAATACAAATGGTCTTCGAGTTATACTTATTCCCAACAAGAAGCTCAGAATTTTGTGTTTACCGGACGCGAATCCCGTGATACCAAAAGTCATCTCCTCAATGCTCGCTACCGTCCGTGGGAGAACTTTTACTTTTTGACCGAAGCCGAAAACATCCGAATCATCAGTCATTCCGATATGTTTGAAAGCCGAAGATTTATCATTGAATCTTGGCGTGTGAAACCACAGATTTCTTATCAGGTCGATAGTAAATTCAGCGCTGCACTCAATTATACCTATCAAAACAAATCCAATCGAACGGGCGAAGAAAGCCTCAATCAATCCAATCTGGGGGCAGAAATTCAATGGAATGATGGCTCCAAATCCTCATTGCTTGGAAGTTTTAATTACATCAACAACCGCTTCATCGGAAATGCACAATCCGTGGTAGGAAACCAAATGATGGAAGGACTCAAACCCGGAAATAACTTCGTTTGGCAACTCATGTTGCAAAGACAACTCAATTCATTTTTAAGCGTAAATATCAGTTATGATGGTAGAAAAACCGAAGAAAATAAAACCATTCATACCGGAAATGTTCAGATTCAGGCGAGGTTTTAAATTATAATTTCCTAAGCTTATCTAAAAGTACTCCATTTAAAATCTTATAAAAGAGAAGGCATATTAAAAGAAATAAGATAAATGAGACTCCAAAAATTTTATAGAAATCATTAATTTCCAGATAAATAAGATTTTTTAGAAAAAAACAGCCTATAGCAAACATGCTGATAACATGACTTAAACTCACAATTATAAAGCTAAAAAAATAACTTAAGTAGGGCTTTAAATTATTTAAAAGATGCTCCAGCATATAAAAAACCACACACAAAATAATGGTGTAAATGAAAATTAATAATTGCAGATGAAATGCTGATAAAACTTTCAGAAAGGAGGCGTTGTTATTTAAATTTGCTTCGATTATTAAATAAGTAACTTCTTTAAAGAAAAAAAATAGAAGAATAAAAACTAAAAACTTTAAAGCCCCTTTCATTCTTTAATCTTTAATCTCGCCCACATCATCCGGGGATTCATCGGCACGAACAAAAAGTCTTACAACCCGAACTGCTTTGTTCACATAAGCTTTTCCTTCTTTTTCGTATTTGAATTTGGTAGCCAAACGGGTTTGTTCCGCTCCAAGTGAATTCAAGATATCACCTCTCGAATTCATTCTTTCCACCAAATCATAGAAAATATCGAAGCCAATTTGTTGGTATTCGTTGGGAGTGATGCAATAAACATCTAAGAACTTTTGCAAAGCTGCTCTTTCGCCCGTTCCGTAAATATTCACCAAATGAACCGTGCTAAATGCAAATCCTATGTTCTTCAGCGCAGCGATGTTGGCCGCGTTTTTATCGTTATAGATATCATATGCATTGACAAATTTCACTCCATAAGCTTGAAGGCTTTCCGCATCCATGGATTTGAGTTTGTTTACATAAGTATCGCCCAATGCATTATTATCAGAAACCAATACGGTAATAATTGGCGTGAAATATTCTTTTTTTACAATTGTCCCATCGCTCAGTTTTTCGTCCACCGTTTCTGATTTTTGAGCTAACTCATTGACATTTCGAGTGATTTTGATAGTCGGATTGGAAAGTCTTCGGTTCAGGTTTTGGGAAACGTATTCAGCCAAACCTTGGTGTCTTTCATCGGTCAAAATCTGAATTTCCTGTCCTTTGTAATTTGCTCTAATTTCTTCAATGATGGCATCGGCGATAACCTCATCGCTTGGTTTGGCAATGATTACATTTTCCAATTCTTTTAGATCATCTGAATTACTCAAAGGAGAAACCAATGCAATTCCGGAGCCTGTCAGCATAGTAGCCATCGATTTGAAATTCGAAGCAAACAAAGGACCTACGACCGCATCAAATTTCGAAAAATCGGTAGTTGCAATCAGACTTTCAAGTGATGCCGACTGGTTTTCGGAGTCCATGACTTTTAGATTGATTTGCTTTCCTTTCAATGCAAGTGAGTCCAGCGCCATTTTTGCGCCTATCAGTATATCCGTCGAAATGTTTTTCTCGGCTGCACTTCCTTTCGCATTATTGAGATGGAAAGGCAGAATCAAAGCAATATTGATTTCATTGTCATTGATACGTTTGATTTCGCCCGGTGCTTTGATGATATTTGCCCCATCCTGCAATGGAATCTTTAAAGTCATTCCGACTTTCAGACCGTCGCGAAGTTCCGGGTTGTGTTGAAGAAGTTCCGCAAGGCTGACTTTGTAAACTCGGGTAAGCGTATAAATCGTTTCGCCTGCTTTTACTTTGTGTTCGATGAGTCCATCCTGAATGACGGCATTTGTTTTTCCTTTCTTCGGAATTTTGATATAGGAACCGACCTTCAATCCTTCGGTTTGAACACTCGGATTGGCAATGTAAAACTCATCTTCACTCACTCCAAATTGACGTGTAAGTGAGAAAACCGTTTCGCCTCTTACGACTTTATGCATTCCTGCCGGCACGATCTCTTCTTCGCCATTATTGGACTTTTTCTTGGGAATTCGGATGATGTCACCTGCTTTTAATCCTTGCTCCAATTGAGGATTTAGACTGACGAGCGCTTCTTCCGTAATTCCATATTCACGAGTGAGCGTATAGACAGTTTGTTTGGGTTTTACTTCGTAATAAATATAGTTCTCGTCCTCTGTTGGGATGATTACTTCATGAGTTTGCCCATTCGTTGGGGTAGGTGTTTCGGGATTTTTCTGTGTAACAACGGGCTTGATAGAGCCATCGGTTTTTCCCGGAATTCTGAGCGTATCTCCGACTTGCAGAGACCTATCGTTCAGAAATGGATTGGCATTTTTTAGTTCTTCTTGCGAGATCCCATATTGCCTCGAAATCCCATAAACGGTTTCTTTTGCCTGTACTGTGTGCGTTCTCTCCTGTGCAAACAAACCGCCTGCTAAGATCAAAAACAGAAATGCCCAAATCGCTTTTCTCATCTGTTCAAATTTAAATAACAAAAATACAATTCTTTCTGTTAAGGCAATGTTTTTATCGTAAATCGAAACTCAAATGGCTGAATTTCACGGTAGATTACATCAATGAAATCTTGGCCTTGTCCGAGCTGAAATTCAGAAAAATTGGTGATTCTTTCTTGTAAATTCCCATTCGGAAATAGTTCTGAGTAGAGTATTTCGATGCGCTCAACACGTTCAGAAGACTTGATTTTCTCGGCTTTCAACCATCTGTTTTTCATTTTTTCAAATCCTTTCAGCTGTTTGGCGCGTTGTGCCTTCACCATCTTAGAAAAACTAACGTCGGTTTCGGTCGCTTTGGTATCTAACTCATCAAAGATTTTTAAAAGTTGAGACGCGTAAGCATCAAAATTCACGTCGGAATTCGTGTTTTTTCGAATATTTTCGTTGACCAATTCATACAAAGGAAGAAATAAATCTTCGTAGGAAATATTCAATTTTATTAATTTAGAATGCTGTTTTTCAGTCAGTAAAAGAAGTGAATTCCGAACCGAAAGAATTGGAAACAATTGATTTTGCGAATCAAAAAAGGATTTTAATTGCAACCAATAAGCGATTTCTCCACTTCCACCGATGTAGGAAATATTGGGTAAAATGGTTTCTTGATATAGCGGCCGCAAAATTACATTGGGACTGAATTTATCGGGATTTTTATGTAATTCTTCGATGATTTCTTCCCGGCTGAATTCGTAGTCGGTATTCAGAACTTTATAAATCCCATCTTCTTCCAGAATTCGTTCACGGATATTTCCTTCGCCCAAATAAAAAAGATTGATTTCCCGAGGATTCACCTGACTGGAATATTGATTTTGACTTAGAAAATCATTGGTTTGGTTCAAAATTTTAAAAGCGGTATTTTCAAGAAGATCCTCTTCAAATGCGGGAATCATTAGCTTCTTTAATTCTTTGTCATCACCGTCAATCATCAAAAGCCCTTTTTCACCAAAAATTTTCTGCACGAGTTTTTGAGAAGCTTCGGTCAGGGTTTTTGAATTCAGATAAGTGGATTCAATCAATTCGCGAAGTTCATTTCCCAATTGAGAATCGGGTAGGAATTGAAAAAATTCAGCAAAAACTTCCTTTATGGAATTCAGATCCAATCTTCCCACAGCACCTTTTGCGTCTTTATGCCAAGTAAATTTATTATTTCGAAAATAAAAATGGTTGATTTCCTCGAAATCATGGTCTTCGGTGGCCATCCAAAAAACCGGTAGAAAGTGAAATTTCGGGTGCTTCTGACTTAGTTCCTCTGCTGTTTTCAGAGTCTGCAAGATTTTATAAAAAAAATAAAGTGGCCCGGTAAGTAAATTGAGTTGATGTCCGGTCGTAATCGTTACGGAATTGGACAGTTTGAATTTTTCTAAGTTTTCAATTTGCTTTGGATATAAATCAAATGACTTTAATTGATTTTTCAGGGCTTGATAGGTGGTTTCCCGGTACGGGAAATTTTGAATCTTGTTTTTGGTTTGTAAAATAAGATTCTCTTCGGTTGGAAATCTTTGGTACAATGAAAATGTTTCGTTTTTTTGGTTGAGATAATCCTGAATCAGTTTCGAAAACTTTCCGTATTTATTGGCATCCCAAGAAACTTTTTTTAGCAGCTCCAAATTATTAGTTGATTTTAAGATTGAACTACAAATTTACAAAGTTGAAATCATTTTGTGTCTTAAATTAATTAGTTTGTATAATTAATTCATTCTGACTAATTTAGTTAAATATTAATTTAAAAACAGAAGAAATGGGATTAGGTAAGTTTTTTAAAAATTTATTTGGTGGCTCGAGTGAAAAGGGTGCCGATTTGAAAGAAGGTTTGAAAGAAAAGACAGAAAAGGTTTCGGAAAAAGCAGCCGAAGCCTTGGAAGAGGTAAAGGAAGTAGCGGATTCGGCAAAAGAAAAACTCTCAGAATCTTGGGAGGAGACCAAGGAGGTCGCTGAAAAGGTGAAGGGAAAAGCCTCTGAAACGCTGGAAAAAGTCAAAGACAAAGCTGAAGACGCTTGGGAAGACACCAAAGAAAAGGCAGAAGAATTGAAAGAAAAAGTCAAAGACAAGGCGGAAGAAACCAAAGAAAAAATTCAAGGGGCAACCGATGAGGCAAAGGAGAAAGCCGATGAAGTCTTAAGTGAAGCTGAAGAAAAAATCAAAAAAATCGAGGAAAATGTTTCAGAAAACATCGCTCAACTTGATGCGGAAATCGATGAAGTGACCCAAAGGGCCGATGATAAAATGAAAGACATCGAAGAAGAATTGAATGATTAAATTCAATATGAATTTGCGGAATTCTTGAGTTAAAATCCATAAAAAAACTCCTGCTCTGAAAAGGGCAGGAGTTTTTTATGATTTGGGAAAAATAGGTAACGAATTAGTATCCGAATAGTTCTTCCAAAGTCATTTCTTGGATTTCGCCCATTTGCTGTACGGCTTCCCAATCCAAGTTTTCTTTTTTGCCAATCAAACCTACGTTGAATTGCTTGCCACGGATGTGCTGATTGAAAAATTTCTCTAAATCATTGAATGTCAATCGGGAAGTTTGTTGGTAAATATCGCGGTTGATATCATAATCAATTCCTCTGTCCTGAAGACTTAACCAATAGAAGAAAATACTTGATTTGGTGTAGCGCTGAGTGGCAATTTGCTTTAAAGCAGCGGTTCTCGAATTCTGGAATTGATTTTCTGCTTTGGGCATCGTGTTCATTAAATCTCTCAAAGCCTCCACAGCTTGTGGAAGTTTGTTGGCTTGAGTTCCGATGTAAGCATATACATAATTGTATAGGTCTGCTTTGGATGAGTTCGCATAGAATGAATAGGCCGAATAAGCCAAAGATTTGGACTCACGAATTTCCTGAAATATGATGGAAGACAGGCCTGAACCAAAGTACTGATTAAAAACTCCGGCAGGCGTCAATAAATCTTTGTTGAATTTCTGCTCACGGGCACGCAAAGAGATTTCAGCCTGTACCATATCATAAGGAGTGAAATAGATTTTTCCATCAGTTGCAGGTTGTGGGTATTCTTTTGCTGCTGGAATCGGACGATTCTTTCCAAAGTTATGGTGTTTTTTCAATGCTTTTTTGGTAGCGGCTAAGTCATTTCCATAATAGAAAATTCGATGTTGATGATCGAGGAAGTTTTTTAGAATTCCTACCAATTCTTCTGGATCGATGGATTTCAACTCTTCTTCGCTCAAAATATCTCTGAAACGACTGTTTTCACCGTACATAGCAAATTGATTCAAAGCATTTTGAATGCTGTTTTTATTGGTTTTCGCATCCTGACGTCCTTTCAGAATTTGATCCACATAATTTAAATAAGCTTGTTTATCGGCTTTTGCATTAGCCAAAAGATGTTCAAAAAGCTGAATCCCTTTTTCCATGTTCTCTTGAAGTCCGTTCAAATAAACAAAAGTCCGCTCGGAACCCGCTCCTACACCGTAATTAATTCCGATTTTATAGAATTCCTTTTTGATGTCCTCGGGGCTGTATTTGTCGGTACCCAAATAATTTAGATAATTGATGGCCAAAGAAAGTTTCTTGTCATGATCCGACCCCATTTCGGTAATATAATACAGCGAAGAGAGATTGTTTGTATTATTTTGAATGGAAAATAAATCCGCTTTTTTAAGTGTTTCTTTTTTAATGGATTTCTCAAAATCCACAAAAACCGGCTGAATGTCTTCTACCTGAAGTTTCATGAAGTTTTTATAAAACTCAGATTCATTTTCACGATTCAGGTTGATGGGTGTAATGCCCGGGTTTTCAACTCTCACCAAGTCTTTATTTTCGCCTTGTCTTTTGTAAACAATTACGTAATTGTCTTTGTAATTATCATTTGCAAATTTTACAATATCGGCTTTGGTAATTTTGGATAATTCATCAAGATCTGCCACGACTTCTGCCCAAGTTTGTTCCTGAATGAATGAATTGTACATTTCAGAAGCAAGCCAATCGGAATTTTCCAAAACTTGTTGCTGTTGCTTTTTAAAATCATTGATGACTGCTTCAATCATCCATTCATCGAAATCCCCTTTTTTGATTTTTTCAATCTGCTCAAGAATAAGATCTCTCACTTCGTCCAGAGATTGCCCCTGCCTTGGCATTCCATTGAAGATATGTGCCGAATAATCTTTCATGATTTGAGGGGAAGCTCCGGCATATTGTGCCAATTGTTTTTGGTTGATGTTCAAATCAATCAAACCTGCAGTGCGATTGCTCAAAATCATATCCATGACACGCAATAACTTTGCATCTTGAGTACGTGCACCGCCCACACGAAATGCAAACTGAAGACGTTCCGCAGAAGGACTGAAAACCTCCAATTCTTTTATACCTCTCAGAGGAGATTCCTGGGCAACGTATCGATTGGGTTCTGGACCTTTTTGGAAATGACCAAAATATTTATCGACAAGCTGTATCGCAGCATCAAACTCCAAATCACCCACAAGCACTACCGCCATATTATTGGGGATATAATATTCATCAAAATACTTTTCAATCGCTACGAGTGAGGGGTTTTTCAAATGCTCGGAGGTACCGATTGTAGTTTGGGTTCCATAGTGGCTCTCCGGGAAAAGGTTTTCCATCAAAGCATAATGGATCAATCGGAAATCATTGTCCTGCGCACGATTAAATTCTTCATAAACCGCTTCCAATTCGGTATGAAACAAACGCAAAACCAACTCCGAAAACCTTTCGGATTCAATAATCATCCATTTTTCCAATTCATTGGAAGGAATATTATTTTTATAAACGGTTTCATCAAACCAAGTATGGGCATTCGTTCCCGTAGCACCCAATGATGAAATCAATTTGTCGTATTCATTGGCAACCGCATATTGGGAAGCGACATTTGAAATCGAATCGATTTGACGATAAATTTCACTTTTTTTCTCAGGATTGGATTCCGCCTTATGCGCTTCATAGAGGTCTGAGATTTGTTTCAGGTAAACTTTTTCTTTCTCCCAGTCATGCGAACCCATTTTGGAAGTTCCCTTGAAAAGCATATGTTCAAGGTAATGCGCAAGCCCGGTATTGTCGGTTGGGTCATTGTTGGAACCAGTTCTTACAGGAATATAAGTCTGAATACGCGGCTCATCTTTGTTCTGTGCCAGATAAACTTTTAACCCATTGGGCAAAGTATAAATCCTTGTGTTGGATGGGTCATTCTCAACGATTTCATAAGAGTAACCATTGGTATCCTTTTTTTGGAGCGTTTTAAATTGTGCCAGCAAACTGGTGGACAAAATCAAACAGCCTAGAAGTGTTAGTTTTTTTATCATTTCGTCTGTATTATTGAATCATCCAAAGATACAGAACCAAACGATAAATGAAATTAATTTAAATAATTATTTGTTGACTGTCACTTTTTTGAAAATTCATTCGTCTATAAAAACAGAAGCCTATAATTTTGAAGATTATTTCAATCCATAGAAAACAAAAAGTGGAATTACTGATACCACAACTTAGAAAGCAGAACCGATTGGCTCAAAAGGAATTATTTGACCGTTCTTCTCGCAAAATGCTCAGCGTTTGCAGAAGCTATATTTCCGATTTGCATTTCGCCGAAGACTGTATGCTAAAAGGTTTTCTAAAGGTTTTCAAAAATATTGACTCCTATAAATCCCAAGGAAGCTTTGAAGGATGGATGCGAAGAATTATGGTCAATGAATGTCTGGACTTCATCCGAATGAACAAAAGTATGGTGTATCTGGATGAAATCATTCTGAAAGATGAATCTGTTGATTTTGAAGAAGATATGTCAGGGGTCAACGCGCAGGATTTACTAGATCAGCTTCCCGAAACCTATCGTGCCGTATTTAATCTTTTTGTTTTAGAAGATTATTCGCACAAAGAAATTTCGGCTCTTTTATCCATTTCAGAAGCGACTTCTAAAACTCAATTATTAAGAGCCAAAAACAAACTGAGAGAACTGGTTCTCCAACAAAAAAACAAGGCAAATGAACAATAATTTAGAAAATAACATCAAAAACCAACTGGAAAACAGAGAGATTTTAGTTTCGGAGAATGCTTGGGAAAAACTCAGAGACATGATGGACGAAAAACCAGTCGAACGCAAAATCAAACCTTGGTTCTGGATAGGGGTTGCAGCTTCGGTTGCAGTTATTATTGGATTGTTTTTCGGATTGAATTATCTGGATCCAGAATCCGAAGCTCAAATCGGAAACCCAACGCAAATAGTGATTCAGAAAACAAATCAGCCTGTAGAAGTTATTTCAAACGAAATAGAAATCGCTCAGAATGAAGTGGAAATCGAAATTCAGCCCCATGAAATTCAGTATGCCAATCATCTCAAACAAACCGAAATTCTAAAATCCTCTAAAAAAGAAATTTGGGTTGACAATTCAAATGAAAATCGGGTTGTGGAAGAAATAATCAAAGAATATACAGAACCGAAAGTGGAATTGAAAGAAGAACCGGTAATGGCGCTAAATACCGATTCGATTTCAAAACCTACGAATAAAACCAATTATGTTGACCCGGAAATGCTCTTGTATTCCGTTGAAAACAATCAGGCCGTTCAGCAGAAAAATTCCGGTTCGCGTATGGTTCTTATCGACTTTAATAAATAGAACTCAATTAATAATTAAAAACACTTTTAAGATGAAAAAATATATCGTCTCAGGAATTCTGTGCCTTGTCGGAATGACTTTGAATGCACAAAAAATTAAATTCGATTTCAACGAAAACTCACAGACAGACGAAAGGGTAAGCCCGGCTGCGCGTGAAAAGATGGAACAATACGCCATCGAAATCAGAGAAATCGTAATCCGTGAAAAACTCGCTATGGAAACCGAAATTTCCAAAGTGGATGAAGATTTGTCACAAGGAAACATTTCCGATTCCCTGGCCGGAAATCTGAAAGCCGATATTGCGATTCGTTTTTCGGAACGCATCAATTCAGGTATTGAAGATTTAAAATTTGATTTGGATGAATTGATCAAACAACAAGTTCAATATTCGATTATGAATACCGATATCGAAAAACTCAAAGAGGAGCAAAATTCAAAAGTCGAACAATGGCAATATAAACCTCAGAATTATATTTCCGGCTATTTATCTTATGGTATGATTCATCTCGGAGACGGCAAAAACCAAAAACTGAACGATCATTTGGGGTTTTCAAGCGGCATTGACTTCGGGTTTTTATACCATCGACAGTTCAAGAAAACAAGTCCCTTTGTATTTCTCACTGGAGCTTATTTATCCTGGCGAACTTTGCGGTTTGACGATAATTATTTCGTAACCCGAAATTTGGATGGGCAAGTGGATTTACATCAATACGAACATCATCTCGACAAAAGCAAACTGAGAGCAACTTACATTATGATTCCGCTCGGAATTAAATACAGCACGGCCGGATTGAAAACCAAAAACGATGAAATTTATCGCGACCCCGGAAAGGGAATCGGTTTTACAGCCAATGTTTACGGAGGATTCCGAATCTCAACCAATCATATTGTGAAAGGAAATGACATAGATTATCGCGACAAAAAAACCAATTATGAACTGAATAATTTCGCCTACGGCGGACAGTTCACGTTGAGCATTTACAATTGGAATTTCTTTGTACGACAGGAATTCAGTCCTTATTTCAACAAAGGAAATTTCGACGACCGAAAAATGTTACAATTCGGATTGAACCTTGGGTTTTAAATAGATTTAAACATTATCAAATTCACCTGTCAGTTCGCCAAACTGGCAGGTTTTTTATTTGAAAGTCTTCATCATTTCTTCCACGACTTTATTGGCCGCCGGACAAATCAAAGTGTTTTTCAGCGTGAGATGATTGATTTGGTAGAATTTTTTTCGATCGGTATGCGGATATTCCCGACAAGCTTTGGGGCGATGTTCATAAACTGAACAATAATTATCAGAACCCAAAAATGGACAAGGAACCGACTGTAAAACATAATCGTTTTCTTCGTCCAATCTTAAATATTTTTCGATAAATTGAGAAGGTTTCATCCGAAACAATCCTGCCAAACGTTCGATGTCTTTTTGTGTAAAAAGCGGGCCGGTGGTTTTGCAACAATTCGCACAGGAAAGACAATCGATTTCTTCGAAAACTTCCTCGTGAATTTCCAGCATTTTCCGGTCAAAATCTTTAGGCGGTTTCTGTTTGATTTTGCCTAAAAACTTTTTATGTTCGGAATGCCTTTGCTGGGCTTTCTGTTGATTTTCAATGATTAAACGATCTCCCATTTTTCGATTTCTCCCGGAATGACAGTAAATATTTCCGCCGGATCTATACTTTCCAAATCTTTTAATTTGTAAAACTGACTGGTATCACGGATTTCCAATTTGCGAAGCAAATGTTTAAATTCATAGGCCATTTGTTCGTCGTTTACTTTTATATTTTGCGGAACAAATTCCCAGTTGATTTTGGATTTGTCGAATTTATAACCGCGTTTGTCAGCCTCTTTCCAAATTTCCGCCAAATATTGATGAATGGCTTCCACCGGATTTTCCATTTCCTTGAAACGAATCAATTGCGGATGATTTTTATAACCTTTGGTTTTTCCTTCCAATACATTTTTGGCCAAAAGCGTTTCCCGCCAAAGTGCAACCAAACCTTTTGCATCTAAATATTTCGGATGAAGGGACCAGAGGCGCATTTATTTTTTTAGTAAATAGTGATTCGTGAAGAGTTAATGGGAATTTTTATCTTCAATTCATCCCATTTTTAATTAATCAATTCTTTTTCAATTCCTCTACCGATTTCACTCCGCGAAGCTTCAGAAATTCAGAAATCACAGCATGATGCGAAACAGTTTTATCCTTGAAATAATTCACGAAATAATTCTTTTCTTCCTCGGTGGCTTCCAATTGATTGAGAATGTTTAGCAAATGCATTTTCATGTGTCCTTGCTGAATTCCGGTGGTCACCAATGAACGCAAAGCTGCGAAGTTTTGAGCCAATCCGGCAACCGCCACAAATCCCATCAGTTTTTCGGCATTTGGATTGCCTAAAACTTGCAAAGCCAGTTTCACAAGCGGATGCAGAGAAGTCAATCCGCCCACGGTACCCAATGAAATCGGCAAATCGAGCCAGAAACGGAAAACGCCATCTTTGACTTCCACATGTGTCAAACTGCTGTATTTGCCGTTTCGGGAAGCATAGGTATGCGCACAGGCTTCTACCGCACGGAAATCGTTTCCTGTTGCGATCACCACGGCATCGATTCCATTCATAATTCCTTTGTTGTGGGTGGTAGCACGGTAAGGCTCCACTTCGGCAATTCTCACGGCACGGCTGAATTTCTCCACAAATTCTTCTGAAGTCACATCGCCTTCAGCCAAGTCTTCCACCGGACAACTTACTTCGGCTCTTACGATGCAATCCGGTGTATAATTCGACAAAATACACATCACGATTTGCAAGGAATCTTTTTCTTCGGAAGTGAAATTTTCGCTGTCGTAAATTTCTCTTTTCAAAGTTTGGGCAAATTGTTCCAAACAGGAATTGATAAAATTCGCACCCATGGAATCCACGGTGTCAAATTCTGCATGAATCTGGAAATAATCTTCGATTTCGGCCGTTTTATCGACGAGTTTCAAGTTCAGAATTCCACCGCCACGCGCCTGCATATTTTTGGTAATAGCTTCGGTGTCTTTGAAAAGTTTGGCCAAGACGGTTTCGATGAAAAAACGTTCCAGTTTTTCTTTGTCGCCCCGGAACATAAAATGAACGTGACCGAGTTTAACTTTGGACAAAACTTCGGTCTTGAATCCCCCGCGTGAAATCCAGAATTTCGCGGCTTTGGAGGCAGCCGCTACTACTGAGCTTTCCTCAATCGCCATAGGGATGCAATGCAGTTCTCCGTCGATTAAAAAGTTGGGCGCAAAGCCAAAGGGCATATAGAAATTGGAAAGAGTGTTTTCTGAAAATTCGTCGTGAAGTTGCTGAAGTGCTGGGTCTTCGTTCCAATATTGTTTCAGGATTTGGATGGCTTTATCGGAACCGTCAAGGTATTCGTTTACCAACCATTCGATTTTTCCTTCTTTTGACATTTTGGAAAAACCTTCCACAGGCGTGTGATTCATAATTTGAAATTCTGATTTACAAAAGTAAGTATTCTGTTTTTGATAGATTTGACTTCCAAAGTTAATAATTGTTAAAAAAAAAATTATTTCTTTTGAAAATTTATCGACTGGATTTGCACAGAAATCAAATTAGAGTGTATATTCGCAGAATATTTCAACAAACTTATTTGCTTTGTCAAGTTTAAGCTGGTTGATAAAATGCGGGAGTAGCTCAATTGGTAGAGCTTCAGCCTTCCAAGCTGAATGTTGCGGGTTCGAGTCCCGTCTCCCGCTCTAGAAGCTCGTGATACTCACGGGCTTTTTTTGTTTATTTTAATTGGATTTATTTAGAAAGAAATAAAATTCCGTTCCTTCTTTGTAGGTGCTTTTCACGTAGATTTTTTCGCCGTGTGCTTCGAGGATATGTTTCACAATGGAAAGCCCAAGTCCCGAACCTCCGTGGGTTCTGCTTCGGCTTTTGTCAATCCGATAAAATCTTTCGAAAATCCGTTCCAGATGATCGGGTTTGATTCCGATTCCATTGTCTTTTACGATGGTTTTGATTTTTCCACTTTGGGTTTGGAAAGAAACGATAACTTCTGCGCCTTCTTTTGCAGAATGATTGATGGCATTTACCACTAAATTGGTTAGTACCTGTTCGATTTTTTCAATGTCACCCATAACCCGGACGGGTACATCCAACGGATTTTCGATTTTCAGAATGACATCATTGTTTTGAGCTTTGATTTCGAGTAAATCAAAGACTTCTCGTGTCAAAGCGAGGATGTTGAATGTTTTTTGTTCGAGTTTTACACTTCCCGATTCGAGTTCGGTAATCATATCGAGGTCTTTGACAATGTAGGTCAGGCGCTCGACTGATTTATTGATTCGGTTCAAATATTTATCACGAATGGATTCATCGTCAATTCCGCCTTCAATCAGCGTGAGCAAATATCCCTGAATGGAAAAAAGCGGTGTTTTGAGTTCGTGCGAAACGTTTCCAAGGAATTCTCTTCTGTAATTTTCCCTTTCGGTCAACAAATCAATTTCCTTGGTTTTGACATCGGTGAGGGATGAAATCTGTTCCGAAAGACTTTCAAAATCTTTGGCGGTGTTTAGCGGATTTAAATCCGGAACCAGATTATATAAATGCGAAATATTGAGTTTGGAAAATGACTTAAATGCTATGGCAAGCAGCGTGAAAATCACCGCTGAAGGAATGAGAAAAGCGACCAATAGACCTGTCCAGATGAACTCTGCGGAGATCCAGTAGTCAATGTCTCTGTTTAGCAATAAGGCAGTTAATCCCCAACTGGTCAGCCAGATGATAACACCGCCGATGAGTGCGTATAAAAAGGAATTAAACCAACGGTGGGGTGTAGCCATTCAGGAAATTCTAAGCATTTAGTTTATAACCCACGCCTTTGATGGTGGAAAGTCGGTCGTTTCCGAATTTCTCGCGTAGTTTTCGGATGTGAACGTCGATCGTTCTTCCGCCTACCACTACTTCATTTCCCCAAACTTTTTCAAGTATTTCGTCACGCTTAAAAACGCGTTTTGGGTTGGAAGCAAGAAGTGCAATGAGTTCAAATTCTTTTCTTGGAAGCATAAACTCTTCGTCACGGAAAGTTACTTTGTAAGTTTCTCTGTCGATGGTAAGCTCCTCTAGTTCAATTAATTGCTGTTGCTCATCCGTTGATTTTAAACGAAGCAAAGCTTTGATTTTACTCATCAGAACTTTGGGTTTTACCGGTTTGGTGATGTAGTCATCGGCACCGGCTTCGTATCCGGCCAATTGTGAGAATTCCTCAGTTCTTGCGGTAAGGAAGACAATCAATGTTTTTTTGAGTGATTCAATTTTTCTGATTTCGGCACAGGCTTCGATTCCGTCCATTTCGGGCATCATCACATCGAGTAAAATTAAATCGGGTTTTTCGATTTTTGCTTTTTTAATTCCTTCTGCGCCATCTGAAGCCGTAAATACTTCGTATCCTTCTTTGACAAGATTGTAGGATAAGAATTCTAAGATATCGGGCTCATCGTCAACTAAAAGTATTTTTATTTTTTTCATAATCGCGTCTCAATCCGGAGTGCAAAGTTAAGCTAAAATTCTCAAAATTAGGTTCGAACACAAGTCTTAACGAAGATTTAAAGATAAATTAACCTGGTAACCTTAAATTAAAGAAAACTTAAAGATGAGGCAAATTTAAACTTCTCAAAGCTTCTGTTCTTTGCAAAGAATTTTGAAGAGAAAAAATGTACAAACTAATTTTTGCTTTATTGCTTTTGACGGGTAGTATCCTGAAAGCACAATCTACTGGGATTATTTACGGAAGTGTAAATGATGAAACCGGGTTAGGAATCAGCACAGCTGATGTATTTATTGATGGAACTATTTTTTCGGTTTTCACCAACGAAGACGGGACTTATGAAATGGAGGTCGATGCTGGGACTTACGAAGTTATTATTACGGCAATTGGTTACGATGAAGTAGTTCAGACTTTGACCGTTCAGAATGGAGAACGTGTTGAGTTTTCTGCTATATTGAGTAGTTCACTGGAGACGACCACTCAATTGGGAGAAGCAGTAGTAGTAGGAGAGGTGAACCGCGAATCGGAAGTTTCTTTGTTAAATGCCCAGAAAAGAGCGGTAGTGATGCAGGAAAGTATCGGAGCTCAGGAATTGCAGAGAAAAGGTGTAAGCGACGTGGCCGGAGCGGTGACCAAAGTTTCGGGAATCTCCAAACAAGAAGGTTCGAGTGTGATTTATGTACGTGGATTGGGCGACCGATACAATTCCACCACGATGAACGGGCTACCGATCCCTTCCAATGATCCAGAATTCAAAAACATTGACTTGTCCATCTTTTCGACCGATATTTTGACGTATGTCGGAATTGATAAAGTGTACAACGGTTCTTTCTTTGGAGATTTTGCAGGTGGAAATGTCAATATTATATCCAAAAAGCATACAGGAAAAGGTTTCTTTTCTTTGGGAATGACTTCCCGGATTAATTCCAATGCCATTAAAGACAAAAATTTCAAATTGCAGTCGGGCATCAACTGGTTTGGATTTGATAAAGTGAAAAACCCGAATACACTTTCTGAATTTGCTTTTGAAAACAGTTTAAATCCGAAAAAATCAGTTGCTTTGGGCTCTGGATTTTCTTTTTCGGCGGGCGAAAGATTCAATGTGAGCGAAAACAGTCGTTTCAGCTTTTTCCTGACCGGAACGCATGACAATGATTATACGAGCATTGAAGAAGGTTATCTGAAATCGGGTGTAAATGCGCAAGGAACTGTTCAGGGAAAGGATTTCGAAACATTCAATTCGTATCAGTACACCACAAATTCTACCGGTTATTTGAATTTATCTTATCAGATTAACCGTAAAAACAATATCAATTTCAATAGTTTATTTGTGAATTCGACCAATCAGAAATTGGAAGAAGGCGAAGGTTATATTCGTGACAATGCCAACGAAGGCGGATTTCAGCGAAGAGGAACTTATGTTCAGAACCAACTTTGGGTAAACCAATTATTGGGTGAGCACAAACTGAGCGACCGAACGGAATTGAACTGGGCATTGGGTTATAATACGATTAAAAGCGATATGCCTGACCGTTTCCAGAATATGATTGAATGGAAATCTCAATTGAACCATTACGTAATTTCCAATTCATCGGCCTCATTGAACCACCGTTATTTCCAGACTTTGGACGAAGACGAAGCGGTAGGAAGACTGAGTTTGGATTTTAAATTTGCGAACTCAGATGATTTCGGATACCGTGGAAAACTGACTTTGGGTTATAACGGTAGATTTAAAAACCGTGATTTTGAAGCGATGCAATACAATATGTCGCCCAATCAGGCTTTCCAATACATCACATTTGACAATATTGATGCTTTTTACAATCAAAATAATTATGCATCGGGACTTTTTAGTCTGACTACTTTTTCGGGAAATTCGATTGAACCACAGTTTTATACCGGAGAGCAATTCATTCACGGAGGATTTGCCAATATCGAATACCGTGTTTCTCCGAAATTGATTGCCGTTTTGGGATTGCGTGCCGAAATGGTTAATCAGAATGTGGAATGGAATACTTCTTTGGATCCTTCGGGAGATGAAAACGAATTGGAAGAATTTCAATTTTTACCAAGTTTGAATTTGAAATATGAATTAAACAATCGTCAAAACCTTCGCTTTGCGGTGAGTAAAACATATACGCTTCCGCAATTCAAGGAACGTGCGAAATTTATTTACGAAGACTGGGGAGATACGACTTACGGAAACCCTTTTGTTTATTCGTCCACAGATTATAATGCCGATTTGAAATGGGAAATTTTCCCGGGAATCGGCGAATTGATTTCGGTAACGGCATTTGGGAAATACATTGAAAACCCGATTAACAAATTCACCGTTTCTTCTTCCACCAACGACCTTTCTTTTGGAAATACCGGAGATTGGGGCTATGTATTTGGAGGGGAACTGGAAGTCAGAAAATCGATATATAAATCGGACTCGTCCAATCCGGTTCAGTTTACAGTAGGAGCCAATGCATCTTATGCACATACGAATCAGGAATTGAGCGGCGACAAGATTTTTGAAGATACCAATGGATTTTTGAATGCGAATTTCACCGATGAAGAAGCGAAATTCCAAGGAGCATCAGACTTATTGGTCAATGGAGATATTTCTTTTACAAAAGATTGGCAGCGTGGCGGAAGCTTGATGATGACGCTTGCTTACAATTATTTCTCCGATCGAATTTATGCCATAGGAACCGACAATCGTGGGAACATTGTGGAAAAAGGAATCAGTACGTTGGATTTCATTTTGAGATCTAAAATCAATGAAAACATCGGTGTGAATTTCAATGCGAGAAATCTTTTGAACCCGAGTTTTGAGCAAATTCAGGAGAATGCGGATCAGGACATTTCGGTTCAGCATTACAAACGAGGAATCAATTTCAGTATAGGAATCAATTATCAATTTTAAATTAAAACAAATTAAAAAATGAGAAAATCAGCAATCAAATTTTTAGGAATTTTCGCTCTGTCTGCCGCTTTTTTTACGGCGAGCTGTAGCAGTGACGATGACAATGGAGGCGGAGGCGATCAGGGAGTTCAAATAGACCCCAATGACCTCAAGGGGACTTTTTCGGGTGAAGGAACAGACATCGTTTTGGATCCGAATCATGTTTACAAATTGACGGGAAAATTAGAAATTTTAGATCATGCTACTTTGACCATTCCTGCAGGAACTCGAATTGAGGGAACAGGTGGAACAAGTGCTTACATTGCAATCGGACAAAATGCACAGATTTTTGTGAACGGAACCGCTACAAATCCTGTGGTTATGACAAGTGGTTCAAATAATCCGACACCTGCAGATTGGGGTGGACTTGTAATCTGTGGAAATGCACCGATCAACCGCGCTGGAACTGCAATGTCCGAAGTAGGAGATCTTCCTTACGGTGGAAGCGTAGCCAATGACAATTCAGGTTCAATCAAGTATTTAAGAATTGAATATTCGGGAGCAAACTTCACGGCAGAGAAAGAATTTAACGGACTTTCTATGTTTGGTGTAGGAAGCGGAACGACTATTCAGTATGTACAAGTTTACCACGGAAGTGATGATGGTTTTGAATGGTTTGGTGGAACTGTAAACACAAGTTACCTGATTTCTACAGGAAACGAAGACGATCAGTTTGACTGGACTGAGGGTTGGAATGGAACCAACTCCAACTGGTATGCAAAAGAAGGATTTGGAAAAGGAAACAGAGGAATTGAAGCCGACGGGAACGGAACGAACAATGCTGCTACACCTTATTCAAGCCCAACGATTACCGGACTTACTTTGGTGGGTATTCCTGAAAGTGGTGAGCCTCAGGGAATGAAGCTAAGAGAAGGAACTCAGGGACACATCAGCAATGTCGTTTTGGCGAACTGGGCAACCGGAATTGATATTCAACACGATATCACCTTGGATTGGATTCCTGAAAATCTTTTCATCGACGGTGTTCGATTTGTAAACGTAGGGACTGAATCCGTTGGGAAAAACAATGCTGGAGAAATCATTGATGTAACCAATGCTTATACAATTGACTCCAATGCTACCGGAGCCGGAAACGGTGTGGACGTACCTTCTTGGGCAAACGGCTGGGCAAGATTTGACGGTTTATAAAACGAAATAGATTAAACATTATCAAAACTTTAAAACCTCTTCAGGCATCGTCTTGAGGAGGTTTTCTTAAAATTAACTATTTATTAATTAGGCTTTTCCAATGAAATGCCTAAATTTGCAACCTATTATTTAAACAACAGAGAAATGAAAAAAATCTTTACAACTTTGACAGTTTTGGCAGTCGTTAGTTTATCTGCACAAAACCTTTTGACAAACCCTAGCTTCGAAAATGATTTGGAAGGTTGGGCAGCTGGGCCTAACAGTTCATATACAGCTCCTGAAGTTGTGACAGGCGATTCTCAAGACGGAGATAAACACGTAGCCTATGTATCTGCCACTGCAACTACAGGCTTTTACCAAGCGGTAGATGTTACGGAAGGAGAAACTTACGAAATTAATTTTTGGTACAAAGCTTCGGGGGACGATACGGACGCAAGACTTTGGAGTATCTTCAGAGATGCGGATGGAAATGCAGTTTATACAACCGGTGCTACTGAAGAAGATCCATTTAGAACTAATAACGGATATTTAGAGCCTGCAACTGAATGGACTTATCATACAGCTCAAATGCCTGCGGGACCTAGTGCTGTATCACTTGAGGTAGCTTTCAGAGCTTATAATGGAGGTAATGCTTCTTTTGATAACGTTCAAGCAGGAGTTGCTGGAACAATGAGCGTTTCTGACATCAACAACTTTGCGGATGCAGTAAAAATGAACACAGTAGTGACCAACCGATTGACTTTGCAATTGCCTGAAAGATCTACTGTAAATATTTATACTGTAGAAGGAAGATTGGTTTCTTCTCACCGTGTAGATAGCAACGGAAGTATCGATACTTCTTCTTTGGCTAAAGGAGTTTATGTAGTAACAGTTAGCAATGGAAAAGCTAAAACAAGCCAAAAAATCGTTAAGAAATAAATCTTAATTAGATAAAAATATAAATCCCGGACACTGAGGTTCTCGAAGTGTCCGGGATTTTTTAATTTGAATTAAACTGTTTTTCTTCGTTTTTTAATCATTCGATCCAAGGAGTATTTTCCAGGACCAATCAGCATCAATGCCAGGAACATAAAGAAGTAAAGCAATCCCATCTCCTTCTGTCGGAATGGATCATCGCCGTGGGCTACAAATACCGCATAAAGCATCGTAATCATCAAAGGAATCAATGCATAACGGGTCATCAAGCCCAAAATCACGAGCAATGAACAAATGATTTCCGCAAAAATAACCAAGGCCAAAGTAGCAACAGCGCCAATTCCAAATGGATTGATGAATTCAATCGGTTCGTCTGAAAAGAATTTAGTAAACTTACCGGCGCCATGTCCGTAAATCATAAAACTTCCTGCTGCCACACGAAGTATCAAACTCGCTAAATCAAGGTTTGATACAGTTGTGCCCGAAGAATACAAACGCATTAGTTTCATAAGAATTCAGATATTTGATAAAGTAAAGTTAATAATTAGTATGAAAAGAAATCGTTAACATTTTTAGCATTGAAATCGTTTTTTAATCTAAGAATCCCACTACGAAATCAAAGAAGGCTTTCGGGTTTTCAGCGTGTACCCAATGTCCGGCGTTCGGTATGGTTTTTACTTCCGAATTGGGGAAATGTGTCTTAATCAACTCAAAATCAGAATCCTGAATGTAATCCGATTTTTCGCCACGTAAAAACAAAGTCGGTTTGTCAAAGATTCCATCGGTGAGATTTCCGCCCACCATATCGTTGTAAGAATCCGTAAGGGTTTTCAGATTGAATCGAAAATCGTATCGCTCATCATCTGTTCGATATACATTTTTCAATAAAAATTGCCGGGTTCCTATTTCGGGAATGTATTGCTTCAGAACTTCTTCTACGTCTGAACGCTTTTCCACTTGTTCAAAATCTACGGCATTCAAGGCTTTTATAATTCCCTGATGATGTGGCGGATAAGCCTTTGGCGCCATGTCTGCCACAATGAGTTTTTCAGTTTTTTCCGGATGTTTGTAAGCAAATTCTATCACGGAGCGACCGCCCAGCGAATGCCCGAGCAAATAACAAGCTTCAATCTGATGATGATTCAAATAATTCAAAATATCATCCGACATCGCATCAAAACTCATATCGTCCGAATGAAAACTTCTTCCGTGGTTACGCAAATCAATGGCGTGAATAGTATAATGTTCAGCAAATTGTTTAGCGAGCGTCGCGAAATTATCGGACTGACCAAACAAGCCATGAAAAATCAAAAGATGTTTGTTTTTTTTGCTAGCCTGTCCGCCGTGTTGGACTATTTTACTATGGAGGATTTCTTTCATTTGAATTTAATTTAGGGTAATTCCTTCTATAACACTTTTATGGATGGGGTATTTGCTTAAATTAGGATTCGAACTTAGGATATGCAGAGAATCTTTTTCAAACTCATCTGTCCGGCTAAATATAACTGCCTTATAAAATTTTCTTTTCTTCTTTTTGTGTCTCTGTGAAACAACCTTTTCCGGAGAAAAATTACCGATATACGTAATTTCCTTTTCATTAATTGTACCTACCGGAATAGTTAAATTTTGGTAAGTCAAACCCCTTCCTTTTTCAAGATAAGAGGAATAAGCATAGAAAATATATTCGCCCGGATCAAGCGTCATATTTACGATATAGCGACTTTCATCCGCATTTTCATAAAGCAATTTATCTTTCGTGTTTATGTTACCGTTTAATTCTAACGTTTTCACTTTTCCGTTTGTAATGTTTTTTAAATAGAAATAGCTGAATCCATTCTGAATGCCATCTTTCTTTTTAGTAAAAGTATAAACCAGAATTCCCCGATTTGTTCCTTCGAATTCCTCAAATTGTTTGGCAGTGTTGACACTTTTGTAGCTACAACTTGCAAGAATAATCAGGAATATACAAATAAATAATTTTCGCATTTTAGAGATTGTGTTTTTGATTCGCCAACTCAATTCGTTTCAAATACGCCTGAATTGTATTTTCCAATCCCAGATAAATCGCTTCTGAAATCAAAGCATGGCCAATGGAAACTTCCGCAATTTCAGGAATTACTTCGATGAAATACTGCAAATTATCCAAACTCAGATCGTGTCCGGCATTGAGCACCAAACCATTTTTGAGCGCCTCGTCCGCTGTTTCGCGATAAGGTTTTACGCCGTTTAAATTCCCTTTGGCGTATTCCACCGCAAAACTTTCGGTGTAAAGTTCAATGCGGTCTGCTCCAGTTTGGGCGGCCGCTTCTACCAAAGACGGATTTGGATCAAGAAAAATCGAAGTTCGGATCCCATTTCTTTTGAATTCGGAAATGATTTCCGTCAAATAAGCCTGGTGTTTCACCGTGTCCCAACCGGCATTGGACGTAATCGCATCTTCGGCATCGGGAACCAGTGTTACCTGTTCGGGTTTAACCTTCAAAACCAAATCCATAAAACTCTGAATCGGATTTCCTTCGATATTGAATTCAGTAGTTACCACGGGTTTCAAATCATAAACATCTTGATAGCGAATGTGTCTTTCGTCCGGGCGCGGATGGACGGTGATGCCTTGCGCTCCAAATTCTTGTGCCTTAACGGCCGCTTCTACTACCTTGGGTGTATTTCCTCCGCGAGAATTACGTAGAGTGGCAATTTTATTGATGTTTACACTAAGTTTTGTCATTTCTTTGATGAATTAAAAAAGGTTGAGAAATTTCCAGATCAAACTCTTTGCTGGCGCTGATCAAATGGTCAAATATATCGGATTGCGTTCTTTCATATGTCAAAAAATCGGAAGTCGTCGTGAAGCAATAAATCTCCAGCGGCATTCCTTCCAGTGTTTGTTCTTTTTGTCGAACCACGAGTTTGTCTGTTTTTGATACATCGGCACGGCTCATCAGATAATTTTCGGCATAAATTCTAAAAACGCCTATGTTGGTGAGTTGTCGTCCGTTGATGATAAAGTCTTTATTGACTACGGATTGATTGCTTTCTTTTAGCTCATCTTCTTTGATCTGAATGTAGGAGCTGATCAAATCAATTTTTTTGAATCGTTTCAAAAGTTCCTCGTCACAGAATTTAAAGGAATTGGCGTTGAAAACAATCGATCTCTTGATTCTTCGCGTATCCGAATCCACCATTGTGGTATAATTGGTCACTTCCGAAGCAATCAAATCATAAGTCGGAACGGTGGAAATGGTTTTGTTGAAATTCTCAATTTTGGTAATGGCTAGATTGATTTCTTTCACAACCCCTTCAATCTGATATTTTGATACCGAAATCCAATCGCCTACTTTGATGGTTTTTGAGGTGGATATCTGAAGTCCCGATACAAAACCAAGAATCGAATCCCTGAAAATTAAAAGAACCACTGCCGTCAAGGCTCCCAAAACTGCAAGAATTTGTTTAGGCTCTGTATCGATGAGCGTGGCAACAAAATAAATAATCCCAAAGAAAGAAGCAAAGATTTTGATCATTTGCCCAAAGGTTCGTACACCTACTGTGGTGTGATTTTCACGCTCGTCGTTGATGTCGATGATGGCATCGATCACCCGGTAAATGAGTCTTAAAATCAACAAGATGTAAAGTAGGTCGATGAACTTCTCCATGAATTTATCAATTCCGTGGTAACGTTGGAAAACGTAGGGATTGATGTCTTCGAGTAAATTGATGGTCACAAAATGAATGAGCGTACGAAATACTTTGTGTCGATAAAATTTTTTGACCCAATTGATATTTAGTTTTTTGGCGATAAGCCCAAACATTCCGCCAAATAGTTTCTGTAAAATAAAATCCAGTAAAAGAAGCGCTCCAATCCAAGTGAAGACTTCGATAAACGGAAGAAATGCTTTGTTCACCGTGTCACCGAACCATTCCTTGATCTGATTTCTGACCATTTTGGCCAGGTCTGAAATGTATTTGTTCGAGTATAATTTATTAGGAGTATCAAACACAGTTGTCCGTTTTTTTTGCAAAGTTAATCCAACTTAACTTCTTGGCGAATATTCCAAGCGAAAAGATTGTACTTTTACAAGATGGAAGATTTGATTTTCAAATTGCTATTTGCTGTTCTGATGTTAATCGGAGCTGCGGGTGCGGTTTTACCAGTCTTGCCCGGCGCGCCTTTGGCGTTTGCCTCTCTTTTGCTAGCCAAAATTCTTAATTTTTCTGAACTAAGTTGGTGGCTCATCGCTTTGTTTGGGGTGCTTACACTTGTGGGTGGGCTTTTGGATTATCTACTTCCGATTGCGACGACTAAAAAGTTGGGAGGAAGCAAATATGGGATATGGGGATTAGTGATTGGTTTGATCGTTGGAATTCTATTTTCTCCTTTTGGTTTGATCAGTATTATTCTTGCTCCTTTTTTAGGCGCACTGATTGGGGAATTGATTTACGACCGGAAAAACCATAAAAGAGCTATGAAGGCAGCCTCGGGTTCGGTGATTGGCTATTTTCTGACAAGCGGATACGGATTTCTGCTTTCCATGAGTATGTTGGCTGTGTTTCTGTTTTACGACATCATCCGTGGGTAAGGATTTAGAATAATTCCAGGGATTTGATTCCCTTTTCAAGTTCAAGAAGAAATTTTTTTCGATGAATTCCACCAGCATAACCTGTAAGGCTTCCATCTTTTCCGATGACTCGATGACAGGGAATGAGTAGGCAAATTGGATTTTTTCCATTGGCGGAAGCCGCCGCGCGAATCCTTTTTACATCGCCCAGATTTTTTGCTAATTCATGATAAGAAATGGTTTTCCCGCATGGGATTTTTAGAAGTTCATTCCATACTTTTTGTTGGAAGTCGGTTCCGGAAGGATTTAAATTTACATCAAATTTCCATTCGCCCTTTTTGAAGTAATCCTCTAATTGGGAAATTAATTTCAGAGCGATTTCAGGCTGGTAATCGGATTCAGAAGGTTCTTGGTTGGAGAAGAGTACCGAGTGGATTTCCTGATGGTTTCCTTTGATTTCCAACCATCCGATTTCTGTAAGATATTTTGAAGTAAAATTCATTAATTCAAATAATTGTCATATATTTGCACCGAATTTAAGGAGAAAAACCATGAAAGAGAGCCGTTAGCTCTCTTTTTTATTCCGTATGAATCAAGAATTAGTAAAACAATTAATTGAAGAAGCGATTTCGGAGAACCCGACGCTTTTTTTGGTGGATTGGAAAATCTCACCTGATTATTCCATTGAAATTTTGGTCGATGGCGATGAGGGAGTTTCGATTGATGAAATCGTGCGTATCAGTCGTCATGTGGAGCATAATTTGGACAGGGAAGAAGCCGACTTTTCATTAAATGTATCTTCTGCCGGAGTAGGAAATCCTTTGTTGCTTCCGCGTCAATTCAGAAAAAACATCGGTAGAACGCTGAAGGTGACCAAAACGGACGGAAGTAAAGAATTTGAAGGAGAATTGATTTTAGCCGATGAGGAATCCATCGTTTTGAAATGGAGCGTACGCGAACCTAAACCTGTGGGCAAAGGCAAGCATACCGTTGAGAAAGAAGAAAAGATTAGATATACAGATATTAAAAAAGCAATAGTAAAAATTACTTTTTAAAACTTAGCAAAATGGACAATATTGCACTCATAGAATCCTTTGGTGATTTTAAGGATGAAAAAAACATAGACCGAATCACATTGATGGCGATTTTGGAAGAATCCCTTCAAAGTGTATTGAGGAAAAAATACGGATCCGATGATAACTTTGACGTAATTGTAAACCCGGACAAAGGAGACCTTGAGATTTGGCACAATCGAATTGTAGTAGAAGATGGAATGGTCGAGGACGATAGTGCAGAGATTGAATTGTCTGCGGCGCGTAAAATCGAGCCTGACTTTGAAGTGGGAGAAGAGGTTTCTGAGCCTGTGATGCTGAAAGATTTGGGGAGAAGAGCTATTTTGGCGCTTCGTCAAAACCTTGTAGCCAAAGTAATGGAGCATGACAATGCCAATCTTTATGAGAGATTCAAGGATTTGGAAGGGGAAATTGTTTCAGGAGAAGTTCACCACATTCGTCAGAAACACATCATCGTGATGGACGACGAACAAAATGAAATGATTTTACCAAGAGAAAATCAAATTCCTTCTGATTTTTTCAGAAAAGGAGAATCGGTACGAGCAGTTGTGGAAGAGGTGAGATTAAAAGGGATCAAACCTCAGATTATTTTATCGAGAACTTCGCCTAAATTTTTGGAGAAATTGTTTGAACAAGAAATCCCTGAAATCTTTGATGGGATTATTACCATTAAAGGTGTTGTAAGAATTCCCGGTGAGAAAGCCAAAGTGGCAGTTGAGTCTTATGACGACCGAATTGACCCAGTAGGAGCTTGTGTTGGAATGAAAGGTTCAAGGATCCACACCATCGTGCGCGAACTGAAAAATGAAAACATTGACGTGATTAATTATACCAATAACTTACAATTGTATGTTGCAAGGACACTGAGTCCAGCGCGAATCTCCCGAACGGAAATTGACGAGGAAGAAAACAAAGTTACCGTATATGTAAAGCCTGAAGAAGTTTCCAAAGCCATCGGTAAGAGTGGACACAACGTAAGGCTTGCTGGAAAATTACTCGGAATGGAAATTGATGTGTTCAGAGATATTCCGCAGGATGAAGACGTAGAATTAGCAGAATTCAGCGACGAAATTGATACTTGGGTCATCGAAGCATTCCAGAAAATCGGACTCGATACCGCAAGAAGTATATTGGAGCAAGACATAAATGACCTGATATCAAGAACAGATTTAGAAGAAGAAACCATTCACGATGTGATTCGGATTCTACGTGAAGAACTTGAAGACTGATTCAGTCAAAATAAAATAAAACGTACTAAATTTAGAATTAGTACATTTGCAAACTGAAAAAATTCAAATCAATATATGTCGGAAACGATAAGATTAAATAAAGTACTAAAAGAATTAAACATCTCAATTGATCGCGCGGTTGATTATTTGAGCGAACAAGGTATTCAGATTGAACGTACTCCCAATACGAAAATCGATCAGAGTACCTATTCGATTCTAATCAAAGAGTTTCAGTCAGACGCTGAGCAAAAAGCCGCATCTGAAGAGGTGATTATCAATAAGATTCCGGAAAGAAAACCCGAACCGGTTAAAATGCCGGAACCCGAGCCAAAACCTGAAGTGCCTGAGGAAATCATCACAGCCAAGGTAGAGCTCGAAGGGCCAAAGACCATCGGGAAAATTGATTTGGACAAATTAAATCCTCCAAAACCTAAAGCCAAAGAACAGGAAAAACCGGTTGAGAAGCCAGTTGAAAAACCTGCGGCACCGGTTGAGAAAAAAGAAGAAAAACCAGTTGCAAAAGTAGAAGAGGAGAAAAAAGAAACGGTTCAGCCAAAGGAAGAAAAGCCAGCCGCTGAAAAGGAAAAAGAATCCAAACCTACCGAGCCTGCTTCCGACGAACCTATAAAAATAGAAACCAAGTACAAAAAACTGGAAGGACCTAATTTTACAGGTAAAAAACTGGATCTTTCGGAATTTGAAAAAGACAAAAAACTTGCCGAAGACCGTAAGGAAAAACAGAAGCAAGAAAAAGAAAATAAAAAGAAAAGAAAACGCATACGCAAGGATGTCAAAATAGATGATGTCAAAACCTCAGGAAACACCGGAGGTGGAAGAAATCAAAAAGGAGGTAATCAAAATCGTCCTGCACGAAGACAACCTGCTGAATTAACTGAGGAGGAAGTTTCTAAGCAAATTAAAGAAACACTTGAGAAACTTACCAATAAGGGAGTGAAATCCAAATCAGCCAAGTACAGGAGGGATAAACGTAAAGAGCGTCGTGAATTGGAAGCCATGGAAATGGAGGCCATGGAAAAAGACAAAACACTTCATGTAACCGAATTTGTAACGGTAAATGAATTGGCCAGTCTGATGGATGTAGCGGTTACCGAAGTCATCTCAGCATGTATGGCACTAGGAATCATGGTAACCATGAATCAACGTCTGGAAGCAGATACGATTCAGTTGGTGGCCGATGACTTTGGCTTTGAAGTGGAGTTCAGCAACGTAGAAGAAGACTTGGACATCGAAGACGATGTAGAGGATCTACCGGAAGACCTGATTACGCGCGCACCAATTGTTACAGTGATGGGGCACGTGGATCACGGTAAAACTTCCTTGTTAGACTATATACGTAAAGCCAACGTAATTGCTGGAGAGTCCGGAGGGATTACTCAGCACATTGGTGCTTACAACGTGAAGTTGGAAAATGATCAGAGAATTACATTTCTTGATACGCCCGGTCACGAAGCCTTTACGGCGATGCGTGCAAGAGGAGCGCAAGTGACGGACATTGCAATTATTGTAATTGCAGCAGACGATCAGGTGATGCCACAAACACGCGAGGCAATCAGCCACGCTCAAGCAGCTGAAGTGCCGATTATTTTTGCAATCAATAAAATTGACAAACCCACAGCAAATCCAGATAAAGTAAAAGAACAATTGGCCAATATGAATTTATTGGTAGAAGATTGGGGAGGATCGATTCAATCCCAGGATATTTCAGCCAAACAAGGATTAAATGTAGATGAACTCTTGGAAAAAGTTTTACTGGAAGCAGAGGTTTTAGAATTAAAAGCAAATCCCAACCGTCTGGCAACCGGAACCGTAGTGGAGGCTTCCCTGGACAAAGGAAGAGGATATGTATCTACGATTTTGGTTCAAACCGGAACTTTACGAGTGGGAGACTATCTTGTCGCAGGAAGCAACCACGGAAAAGTACGTGCGATGTTGGACGAGAGAGGCAAGCCAGTAAAAGAAGCAGGCCCTTCTACTCCTGTAACCATTTTAGGATTGGATGGAGCACCAACGGCCGGGGATAAATTCCGTGTGTTTGAAGAAGAACGAGAGGCCAAACAAGTTGCAACCAAGCGTGAACAACTTCAGCGTGAGCAAACCATCCGAACTCAAAAACATATTACACTGGATGAAATCGGAAGACGAATTGCTCTGGGTGACTTCCAGGAATTGAACATCATTTTGAAAGGAGACGTGGATGGCTCAGTAGAAGCCTTGACGGATTCCTTGCAGAAATTATCGACAGAAGAAATTCATATCAATATCCTTCACAAAGGAGTGGGGCAAATTACCGAGTCCGACGTATTGTTGGCAAGTGCTTCGGATGCAATTGTAATTGGCTTTAATGTGCGACCTGGAGTTTCTGCCAAAGAAATTGCGGAGCGAGAAGAAATTGAAATCCGAAACTATTCCATTATCTATGACGCCATTGATGATGTGAAAGAGGCGATGGAAGGAATGCTTTCGCCGGAATTGAAGGAGCAGGTATCAGGAAATATCGAAATCCGAGAAACCTTTAAAGTTTCGAAAGTGGGTACGATTGCTGGGTGTATGGTCTTGGATGGGAAAATTACCCGCAACTCCAAAATCAGGGTAATTCGAGACGGTGTTGTGATTCATGATGGAGAATTGGCAAGTTTGAAACGATTTAAAGACGATGTGAGAGAAGTGACCAAAGGTTATGAATGTGGATTGAATATTAAAAACTACAATGATATTCAGGTAGGAGATATAATTGAGGCTTACGAAACGGTTGAAGTAAGGAAGAAATTGAAGTAAAATAATTACCTCAAATAAAATTTAAAGCCACTCGGAAATTACTGAGTGGCTTTTTTGATAATGATGTCTTAATATTAGCGTATTTATGGCGTTTTTAAGCCTGTTAAATTTGAAATAAATTTGGATTTCTTAATAAAATGTTACAATTTTGCCACGATAATGTTATAAAAAAATTAAGTATGAGGACAAAATTTGCATTTTTAAGTGCACTTTTCCTGCTTTTTATTGGGCAGGTAGTTTTTGCTCAGGTTACTGGTACAGTACAGGATTCCGATGGTTTTCCTGTTGCTGATGCTGAGGTAACTGTAATGGGTAGTGATGCTTCAGCCATAACTGACGAAAACGGTTCGTTTTCGATCAATGCTCAGGTTGGAGATGTTTTAACAATTACAGACATAATGGGTGTTCCCCAAGACTTTTCTGTAACTAGAAACAACATGGGAGTTATGAGATTCGGTATTGAGCGCCTTGATGAAGTGCTTATCACTACTGGGTACGATATTACGACCACTAAGAAAGAAACCATGGGTGCTGTAACTACAGTTTCCAGCGAGACTTTTGAAAATAGAGCTACAAGTTCATTCTTGAACTCTATTCAAGGGCACGTTCCGGGTGTGACGATTCAGTCAAACTCAGGGTCTCCGGGATCAGCTCAGATTGATGTTTTGATTCGTGGGTATGGTTCAATCAACGCTTCAACGGATCCATTGATCGTAGTTGATGGTATTGTGATTGGTTCGGCGCAGTTCAGAAACTTGAACCAACAAGACTTCGAATCTGTGAACGTTTTGAGAGATGCTCACGCTACTGCTATTTATGGTAACAGAGGTGCGAACGGTGTGATTGTTGTTACAACCAAGAAAGGTAAATCAGGCGTTCCATTGTCAATTGAGTTTAGCTCAATGTATGGTGTGTTTACTTTGCCTGAGCATGATTATAACCTTGCAAATGCGCAACAGATGTTGACTCTACAAAACATTAAAGGTGTTGGTTATGGAGCGACTTTGACAGAAGACGAAATTGCAAATTGGAATGGTCCTAACACAGACTGGAGAGACGTATTCTTCAGACAAGGGATTTCACAGAACTATAACTTGGCCATGAGACAAGGAAGTGAAAACTTCAGATCTTATTATTCTGTTGGTTACAATAAGGTAGAGGGATTGATCCCAACTACTGATTTCCAGAGATTCAACGCACGTGCAAACATTGCGGGAAATTCAGACAATCGCAGATTTAACTATGAAGGTATTGTGAGTGTGGCTTACTCTAAGAGACATGAGTTAGATAGTGAAACAAATTCAGGTATTAGCAATAACGTAATTCAGAACCCATTGTTTGGTTCTGTATTGGGTATGCCTTACATGGCTCCCTTCGAAGGAAACGGTAGAGATTTGTGGAATACCATTGGCTCTACTTTAAGTGGAGGTAACTATGCATATGTTTTGCAATCGGTTATGTATCCTGGAGAAATGCCAAACCGTAGAACTGAAAACAGTGTATTGGCAAGTTTTTCTGCTAGCTATGAATTGTTTGACGGTTTGACCGCAAGAAACAAAACAGGTATTGATTACAAACATGCACAGCGTTTGTTTGCAAGAGCCCCTTATTCATTCTTGGCATTGGCGGTAGCTGTTCCTGCTGGATTAGATTATCCTGGTCATGAAGATCATATCAATACACAGGACTTGACTTTGTCTAATGTGTTTAGCTTGAACTATGACAAAACTTTCGGACTACATAGACTACAACTTGGTGCGTATGCTGAATACGTAAAAGCGCATTATCGTTCAGAGTCGTTCCGTCAGAACGGTTTAATCGAAAGAACATGGTCATTTGGTTCTGGTAACGGTTGGGCCCCTAGAGATGGCGATTTGTATGCTCCTACAGTTTCTGCAGGAAAAATTGACGCAGGTACTTTCTCTTATTTTGGAACTCTTGACTATGAGTACGATCAGCGTTATGGGGTTGGAGCTTCTATCCGTCGTGACGCAGCAAGTAAATTCAGAACTGACCAGCAGTGGGGTACTTTCTGGTCTGCAGCGGCTCGTTGGGTAATCAGTGAAGAGGCATTCTTGAAGGGGTCAAAAGGTGTAAACCTATTGAAATTGAGAGGTTCTTACGGAGTTACCGGAAACCAGATCCTATCTCAGCCTGGCTACGATACGAATCCAATGTTTCTTGATACTTCATTGGCATGGAGTGCTAACGTTGTGGCACCTGGATATCAGAATACCTCAGCTTACTATCCATTGTTGGGTAATATAGCTGTAGGATGGGAAGAAACACACCAGGCAAACATTGGATTGGACTTCATTTTCTTTAACAATAGATTGGAAGGTAATATCGATGTTTACCAGAAAAACACTAAAAACTTATATACACAGATTGGACTTTCCGCTGGAGTTGGTGCGTTATATGATCATGATAATAATCCTAGTACCCCTCCTATAACTACCTATAATATTAAAGGAAACAATGGTGAATTAGAGAACAAAGGTATCGAGGCTTTGTTACGTTATAAATTGATTAACCAAAAAGATTTCGATTTAACTATTTGGGCAAACACAGCCTATAACAAGAATACAATTATTTCTATCCCAAACGAGTCAATCAACCCAGGGGGTGCTTCTTTGGCAGAGGGTCATATGGTTTGGGAGCAATACTTGATTCCTTATGTTGGAGTTGATCAGGAAACAGGAGAATGGTTGTATATGGACTTTGAAGGAAACATCGTTGACCACACAGGAATTGATCCTGAGAGAGATTCAAGATGGACTGGAAAATCATTCTTGCCTAAATGGAACGGAGGATTTGGTTTGAGTGCTAACTACAAAGGATGGTACTTGGATGCGAACTTCTCTTACCAAGCAGATTTCTATAAATTTGATAATATGTTGGCTTGGTTGCAAGACCATACAGGTGCAGTGGATATGAACCTTTCTGCAGATTTATTGGATGCTTGGACACCTGATAAACCAAGTGCAACTATGGCATCTTTGACGGCAAACAACGTTTACGACTGGGATTCAGATCGTCTTCTGAAAGACGCTTCTTTCATCAGATTTAGAAGTGCAACTCTTGGATACAATATTCCAAGCAGATGGTTAGAAGGAACCTCACTTAAAGGTGTAAATCTATTTGTTCAGGGTGAAAATCTATTAATTTGGACGAAATGGAAAGGGTTTGATCCAGAGGGGGTTAAGACAACTTCTTTAGGTCAATATCCCAACCCAAGATCATTCTCTTTTGGTGTGAACGTTGAATTTTAAAAACAAAAATTATTATGAAAAAGATTAAATATCTAATATTTTCCTTGAGCTTGGCATTGGGTTTTATAGCCTGTGAAGATGCCTATGAGATCGAGCCATTAGGACTTCTGGATCAAGAAGCTACTTTTTTTGAAGTAGAAGATGCTCAGATTTTTCTCAATAATATTTATAGAGATGTAAATAATAGGAATGAGATTGCTTTTACCTCAATTTTCACGGATGAAGTAGCTCCTTCAGCGGATTGGAACGGTTCGAACAGAGAAACGCACCAAATGATTTTAAATTCAACCAATGGGTTTGCCGAAATTATTTGGCTGAATGCACATTCTGTTATTAACCGTGTAAACCAGTTGCTAGAAGGTGTTGTATTGATTGATGTAGAAGGTGAAACGCCTGAGGAAACAGCAGTGAACCAAGCAATCATCAATGATGTAATTGCTCAAGGAAGGTTTTTGAGAGCATATTCTTATCTGAAGCTTGCAAGTTATTTTTCTCCAGATATGACGGACAACTCTGCATTAGGAGGAATCTTGTTTACGCATGTTCCTGAGTCTAATGAAGTGCTTCCAAGAGGTACTAACGGAGAGATTTTTCAGTTGATGGAAGAAGATTTGGCGTATGCTTTTAGTAATTTAAGTAGTAACTCCGAGAATTACATCTATCCTACAAAAGCAGCTGCTGAGGCTCTTCAGGCTAGAATGTATGCGTACAGAGGAATGTATGATAAAGCAAAAATTCATGCTAATAACGTAATCAATAATTACGGAATTAGCTTGACGGAAGCTCAACCATTCCAATTGAACAACTTCTATCATGCATCAAATAGCACCAACCCTTATCGTCAGATTTGGGCAGATATTCCTGCAGGAGCGGGTTATCAGCATGAGCAAATTTTCACATTGAGAAGTTTGTTAAACGGAACACCAGCTTTCCAGCCGGCAGGTATTTTTTATCAAAACAGTACCCGTTGTACAGGAAGTCCACTTTGGTCTATGAGCTATAGAGTTCATGAAATTCTATCTCAAAATCCAAATGATGTACGATTGTTTGCATTCGTTGACCCTACATCAAACGATGGAGCATGTAATGGAGGGGAAATCATGATTGATAAATACCCTGGAATTGCAGGTGCACAATTGGTAAACAGCTTGAAATTAATCCGACTTTCTGAAATGTATATGATCATGGCAGAGGCATCTATCGCTGAAAACAATTTGACAGCTGCAGCTAACTATGTTCATGCAGTAAGACAAGCAAGAGCTACAGAAGGTAGTGTTGCAGTTCCTTCTTATGCAGGAGCAACAGAAGCTTGGGCTGATGTCTTGAAAGAAAGAAGAATCGAACTCTTCGCAGAAGGACACAGATATGTTGACTTGAGAAGATTAGGAGCGAAAGCTAACGTTTCTATCGATCGTGATGTAAGAGACAATGAACTTCCTTCGGAAGCTACAACATTGCCTATTACTGACCATAGATTTACATTGCCTATTCCTTATGCGGAAACAAGCGTAAATCCTAATGTAGTTCAGAATCCTGGTTATAATTAATTAAATCAGATTTTTAGTACAAGCCGTTCCAAATTTTGGGACGGCTTTTTTTTTTTTACGCAGAATAACTTTATATTTATCATCTAAATATCAACATTATGAAATTTAAAGTAATACCAATCATTTTCACACTTGGTTTATCAGTAGCCATGTTTGCACAAGATCCAGGAGGTAATATAGTTGTAGGAAGCTCGAGTTTTACAGTTATTAATAAAAATGAAGCAGAAGACATAACTATCGGTAAACCCTATATGAATGAAGAATTTATGGAGTCCGTTGTCCTCGATTTTGAACAACCTTTATCGCTTCGATACAACGCATACACAGACGAAATGGAATTTGAGCATGAAGGAGAACTCTATGCGTTGAAAAAGGAAGACTACCCGGTCGTGTACTTGGGAGTACAAAAACTGAAATATGAATACCTGCCTTACACCAAAGGACGCGAAAATCTAAGCGGATTTCTGCGTGTACTTGAAGAAGGAGACAATTATAAACTCTATAAAAAAGAAGAAGTAAGTTATACGCCTTATCGTAAAGCTGCATCAAGTTACGAGAAAGACAGTCCAGCACAATACAAAAGAGAAAAGGATAAATTCTTTATCAAAATAGGAGATAACTCCATTGTTGAAATGCCTACGAACCGTAACAGATTTAGTAAATTATTTGGATCCAAAGAAAATGAAATAAATAAATTCATAAAAGATAACCGAATTAATTTAGATTCTGAAGCAGATCTAATCCGCACCATTAAATATGCAAATTCATTATAATCCTTGTTTAAATTAGGTTTAAATTTGCCGATATAATTTCAGTTCGGTGAGAGTCATAATTAGTTTACTATTTGTTTTTATTAACTTCAGCTTACTTGCTCAAGTAAATCAAAACTATGATGACCCCAACGCAATTCGTGATTCCCTACAGGAATTTGGGAAAAGAGAAGCCGCAAATGATAGTCTGAGGGTACATACACCTGTCATTTCAGATTATAAATTTTGGCGACAAGGAGATTTATATCCCACTGTTGTGGATACGACCTTGAGCATCGAAAGCTTTTATAAACAAAATTTTACAGAAAAAGATGTATTTGGGAAAATGTATTTCCCCAATTTCGGTCAAACTTTTAATCCACTTGAATACGAAGAAAGTCGAAACCGAATTCATCTTTTGCCAACCGGGAAATCATTTAATTACCTTTTTTCGGAAGACGTTCGATATTATGACGTCAAAACCCCAATGACCGAGTTTATATTTGAAAACGGATTGAGAGAAGGCCAATACCTTTCGACTACTTTCAGTCATAATCTTAGACCTCAATTAAATTATTCGGTACGCTACCGAGGGTTGCGTTCAGTTGGAAGATATCAGAACAATATGGCAGCGAACAATGCCTTCATCGCTACCATCAGTTATAAAACTTTGGATGATAAATTTAAACTTTGGACACATTTTGCTTCTCAGAATATAGACAATGAAGAAAATGCAGGAATTAAGGACCTGAATCAATTTATATTTGATGATAGTTTGAGAACCACAAACCGTCAAAATATCGAGGTAAATCTGAAATCTGCAAGCACACAATTTGATTCCCGAAGATTTCATTTAGGAGCAAGTTATGGATTGTTTGGTCAATCCAAATCCGACTCCGCTCATTCCAAGTCACCGATTTTAATCAAGAATGTTTTTACTTATGAAAAACAAAAATACCTCTATCAAGAATCCGCCAATGAAAACTATTTTTCAAGTCCGGTTTTCAACGATTTGGAAAGAAGAAACCTGAAAAGCTTTGAATCTTTGCAAAACACTTCAACCATTGAATTTGCCTGGGGCGAACGTCTTTTGCTGGAAGCTGGATTGCGGTATGAAAACCTGAAATTTTATTCGCCCAATCCCCTTGTTCAAGGTTTGGTTTCCATGCCCGATCAAATTCAGGACAACTTAATCGGGGGAATTGGAAGGCTTTATTTTGATTGGAACGAACGCTTCCAATTAACAGCAAATGCCGAATTCAAATCCGGAGAGATTTTCAAAAATCAATACCATCTAAAAGCAGAGTTAGATATTCAGCCCATTAAAGGCTATCATATCATCGGAGGAATTTTGGCGGAATCTAGTTTCCCATCTTTGAATCTTTATTACAACCAGAGTTTTTACAAAGATTTCAATTATTATAATTATAGCTTTGAAAATCTAAATACACAGAAAGTTTTTGGGAAATTAAATCTGGAAAAACTTAACACCGATGTCGAAGCAAGCCTTTACAATGTTGAGAATTATGTTTATGTTGGAACAGATTTCAGACCTCGACAATTGGACGGAAGTATTTCACTATTTCAAATCAAAGCCAATAATTTAATTAGTTACCAAAAGTTTCATCTGAGAACGACGGCACAATATCAGAAGCTAACTCAAAATGCCGATTTTTTACCCTTACCAGATCTGATTGCCCGTGCTTCGATTTATTGGCAAAGTAAAATGTTCAACGAGAAGGCCGAAGTTCAGGTTGGATTCAATGCCAATTTCTTTACCGAATTTGAATCCCGTGAATTCTTTCCGGTTATCAATGAATTTATGTTACAAAGAACACACCCCGATTATGGAATCCAGAAAATCGGTGGAAACCCAATGCTTGACTTTTTCTTAAACATCAAAGTAGATCGAATGCGAATTTACCTCAGAGCCGATCATTTCAACACATTTTGGGGAGAAAATAATTATTACAGCGCACCACATACGCCGTTTCGCGATTTCAAAATTCAGTTTGGGGTAAAATGGTATTTGTTTACCTAATCGTATAATTCATCCAGCCAATCCTTTTCAATTCTTACAATTCGCTCGGTTTCAGGATTGATCATAATCCATTGCGTTCGGGAATCCACCACCAATTCTCCCTCTTTGTAAAACTCTACTTTTCGAGGTTGTCGGATGCCCTCCGGATTTTCAGGATAAGTACGCAGTAAAAGTTTCTCACCCAGATAAACCTGTTTTTTGTATTGAATGTGATGATCGACCAAAAACCAGACATTCTGAGCGTATTTACTATTGTGTTTCAATAAATCCCAATGTTCGCCGGCCATCATTTCCACCCAATGCACAAACTGAACATTGTTCACGTGATTGTTACTATCAATAAATTCGGAAGACATCAAGATTTCTTTTTCGTGGATCAGCATAAGCTTATATTCTAATCCTAACAGAGTTTCACTTGTCCGCCTTTGGAGGAAGCCCTGTTAGGGTTCTATTGCATTTTCAAATTCCCCGACTTCATCCAAAATTTCATACAATTCTCTCAAATCATCGGAAGTCACCAATCGCTGTCGGAAAGGTTTAAAATGTGGAATCCCTTTGAAATAATTGGTGTAATGCATTCTTGTTTCCAGAATTCCGGTTCGTTCGCCTTTCCATTCCACCGCCCAAGTCAGATGCTGTTTGACGGCTTCGGCTCTTTCGGCAAGACTTGGTTCGGGTAAAATTTCACCGGTTTTTACAAAATCTTTGATTTGATTAAAAATCCAAGGATTCCCGATGGCAGCACGCCCAATCATGATGCCGTCAACACCGTATTTTTCTTTGTATTCGACTGCTTTTTGAGGCGAATCAATGTCGCCATTTCCGAAAATCGGGATTTCAATATTCGGATTGGCTTTCACTTTGGCAATTTCCGTCCAGTCGGCTTCACCTTTGTACATCTGCGAACGTGTACGTCCGTGAATGGACAAAGCTTTGATTCCGGTTTCTTGTAATCTTTCCGCTACTTCCTGAATGTTGATGGAATCATAATCCCAACCCAATCGGGTTTTTACGGTAACCGGCAAATCGGTACTGTCAATCACGGCTTTGGTCAATCGAACCATCAGATCGATGTCTTTCAAAACACCTGCGCCTGCACCTTTGCAAACTACTTTTTTGACGGGACAACCAAAATTAATATCCACCAAATCAGGCTGAACGGTTTCCACAATTTTGGCCGAAAGTGCCATCGCTTCTTCATCGCCTCCAAAAATCTGGATTCCCACAGGGCGTTCATAATCAAAAATATCGAGCTTCATTCGGCTTTTGATAGCGTCGCGGATGAGTCCTTCCGAAGAAATAAATTCGGAATACATCAAATCCGCTCCGTGCATTTTACACAAACGACGAAACGGCGGATCACTTACATCTTCCATCGGCGCAAGTAATAAAGGGAATTCCGGTAATTCTATGTTTCCGATTTTGACCAAAGTAAATTTTTTTACAAAGGTAATATTTAGTTGTGAGTTATGCGTTTTGAGTTAAGTATTTAAGAATTTGGTTTATAATTGTCTATTTCGGAGAAATTGAATATGAATAAAATAGCCCCGGATTTTAATCCGGGGAAAATGAGTTAGAGAATAAAAATAGAAATCTAACAATCGTCGGATATCCTTCATAAAAAAATTATTAAATTTGTAATACAAATCATATCAAAATGAATACAAAAGATAAAAAGCTGACTTCCATTCGTTTGAATAAAAATTTATACCAGCACCTGCAATTAAAAGCAAAGGAAGAAAATCGGAGTGTAAATAATTACATCGAAACCTTACTTTATGATGCTTCGGAATACAGAACTCCGAACGAAGAAACTTTGGCAGCGATGAAAGAAATGCAGGATTATGACGAAGGGAAAATAGAATTGGGTGGAAAAAGAGAAGGATAGACAGTTCGGGAATATTTAGAAAGATTAATGAATGAGTAAACTATGTATAAAATCATTCATACAACTCGTTTCAAAAAGGATTTAAAGAAATTTCGGAATAATATTCCAAAAACTGAAATAATTTCCGATTGTATAGAACTATTGGAAAGCGGAGGAGTGATGAATATCCCTCCGGAAATGAAGCCACACAAACTAAAATGATTTTACAAAGACAATTGGGAATGTCACATTCAACCCGATTTGCTGATTATCTGGTTTCAAATTGATGAGCCGTCCAAGGAAATTCGGCTCATCCGATTGGGAACTCATTCCGATCTATTTTAGCTTTATAACTATGACCGAAAAAAACAAGAAAAATCCCTACGCTAAATATCTTCAACTCACTACCATTGCGTTTCAGATGATGGCCATTATGTTTGTGTTCATTTGGTTGGGACAAAAAGCCGATGAAAATTGGAACAATTCAAATAAAAATTATTTTACTTTAGTAGGAACACTCGTCGGATTGGGCGTTTCTTTGTATTTAATTTTAAAACAACTCAAAAGGATGGAGAAATGATGAAATCCAAAAAGATTTTGAATTTCCTGCTTATTTTTCTGGTTTGCATCGTGATTCATTACATTTCGACGAAATATATTTTGCAAATTGAAAAAACTTATTTCGTCTCCATTTACGTGTTTACGATTTTGGTTTTAATCACTACGCTTTTGATTATTGAATTTTTGGAAAGAAAGTACCGTGAATATTTGGGGTATTTTTTTCTGATCATCGTCACCTTGAAGCTTGTTGCGGCCAAAATCTTTATGAATTCTTTTGAAAATTGGCGTGAAAATGAATTCAAATTTTCCTTCCTGATTTTGTATCTTATTAGTCTAATTTTAATTACAAGATTTGCCATTAAAAAATTAATGACAGAAAAAGATGACTAAAAGCAGAAAAAATGGTTTCTTTAATTGAAAAACTTAGCCTAATTTTGCACCACAAAAAACAGGTTAATGATAAATCCTATGCGCCAATTAATTACGCTTTGTTTTATTTTAGTTTTTCAAGTGTTTGCATTTGCCGTTCCTCAGAACAGTGAAGCGAATGCAGAAGGCTTGGATAGTAAAGATTTAATGCGGCAGGAAGTCAAAGAAGTGATTTCTCATCACTTGATTGATTCTTATGATTTTACTTTTTTTGGAGATAAAGAAGGGAACTACTACGGTTTTCCGCTTCCGGTTATCTTAATCGACGACGGATTGAAGGTTTTTAGTTCTTCTGAATTCGATCATGGAAACAAAGTAGTTGAAAAAGGAGGGAATTATTATAAGATCTACCACGGTAAGATTTACAAAACCGATGCAGCTGGAACCATTAATTATAATGAAAAGCATTTTGTTTCCAATGAGAGACCTTGGGATTTGTCTATCACAAAAAACGTTGTGATGATCATCGTGACCGGTCTTTTGATGCTTTGGTTGTTCAGTAGTTTGGCTCGCTCGTACGCGAGAAACGGTGGGATTCCAAAAGGAGTAGGGAGGTTTTTCGAGCCGATTGTCCTTTACATCAAAGACGAAATCGCCGTTCCCAACATCGGAGAAAAACATTACAAAAAATACATGCCTTTCCTTTTGTCGGTATTCTTCTTCATCTGGATTTTGAATATGTTTGGATTGACGCCACTTGGTGTAAACGTGACCGGAAACATTGCTTTCACGTTTGCTTTGGCGATTATGACATTTTTGATTACCAATTTCACAGGAAAGAAAACCTATTGGTTGCATATTTTTGATCCACTTGGAAATTCAATGCCTTGGTACGCAAAGATTCCTTTGTATATCATTTTGATCCCGATTGAAATTTTGGGGATCTTCATTAAGCCTTTCTCGCTTTTAATTCGTCTTTATGCCAATATGGCGGCGGGGCACATCGTATTGATGAGTTTGATTGGTTTGATTTTCATTTTCCAAAGCTGGATTGGCGGAACGCTTTCGTTTGCATTGACGTTTGTGATTGTATTGATTAAAGTTTTGGTGGCCTTGTTACAGGCATATATTTTCACCATGCTTTCAGCTTTGTATTTCGGATTTGCGTCTGCTGAGCACGAGCCGGAGGAAGCACATTAATAAAAAAGAGAAATTAATATTTTAGTTTAATTATATAAATTTATCAGTATGGAAATTCCAGTAATGGTAGGAGCAGGTTTAGTAGTAATCGGAGTAGGTATCGGTATCGGTATGATCGGTAAAGGTGCTATGGAGGGTATCGCTAGACAACCTGAAGCTTCAGGTAAAATTCAGACTGCGATGTTGATTGCAGCGGCTCTAATTGAAGGTATTGGTTTTGCTGCACTTTTCGCAGTTTAATCAAACAAAAACAAAGTTCTGCTGTAACGGTTGGTTGCAGCAGGATTTTAAAATTTAAAAACAAAACTAAGTTATCTTAATATGGAAAAATTAATTAATGATTTTTCGTTCGGATTGTTTTTCTGGCAAACTTTATTGTTCATCGTATTGATTTTATTGTTGCATAAATTTGCATGGAAACCTATTTTAAATGCGGTTAATGAAAGAGAGAAATCAATCGAGGACGCTTTAAACGAAGCCAAAAAGGCACGTGAAGAAATGGCACTTTTGAAGTCTGAAAATGACAAAATTTTGAAAGAAGCCAAAATCGAACGCGATGCCATTTTGAAAGAAGCGAGAGAAGCCAAAGAAAACATCATCGCACAAGCTAAAGAAACGGCTCAAGGCGCTGCAGACCGTTTGGTTGAAAATGCAAAAATGGCCATCAACAACGAAAAGGCGGCAGCTATGACCGATTTGAAAAATCAAATTGCACAGTTGTCCATCGACGTGGCAGAAAAAGTTTTGAAAAAAGAATTGAGCGATAAATCAGCTCAGGAAGCTTTGGCAAAAGAAATCATTAACGAAGCAAAACTGAACTAAGATGACAGGATTCCGCGCAGCAAAACGATATGCAAAAGGTTTGATGCTATTCGCTACCGACAGCGGGAAAGGCGAAGAAATCAACCGCGAAATGATTGATTTGAAAAATTCAATTCAAAACAGTCGTGAACTGGCGCAGTTTTTAAGCTCTCCAGTTCTGGATTCCAGAAGAAAAAATGACATCGCCAGAGAATTGTTCAAGGACTTTTCACCGGCGACTCAAAACTTCATTACTTTGGTCATCCGTCAGAGAAGAGAAGGGTTGCTTCGTCAAATTGCTACACAGTTCAACGAGCTTTATGACCAATCCAATAACGTAAGAACAGCAGAAGTAATTTCAGCTGCTGAGCTAAGCGAAGAGATTGTTCAGGAAATTCTCGCCAAAGCTAAATCCAAAATGGGTGAAGAATACACCTACAAAATCAATCAGAAAATCAATTCGGATTTGATTGGAGGTTATATCCTGAGAGTAGGAGATAAACAAATTGATTCCAGTTTGCGAGCGAGTCTCAATAAGCTGAAAAAGGAATTTGATATAAACGATTACATAGCTAAAATTTAAAATTCAGTCCATCTGAATTCAAATAAAATTCAAGTTAAAACTTGAAACTAAAAATTAAACAAAAGTAAAATGGCAGAAATAAAACCGGCTGAAGTTTCAGCGATCTTAAAACAGCAACTTTCCAATTTCGACGTAAACGTTGAAATGTCGGAAGTAGGAACAGTTCTTAGTGTTGGAGACGGTATTGCCCGTGTTTACGGATTGGACAATGCTCAAATGGGTGAATTGGTAGAATTTGCCAACGGCCTGGAAGGAATGGTTCTGAACCTTGAAGAAGATAACGTAGGTATTGTTTTGCTAGGTCAGTCCAAGGAAATCAAGGAAGGAGACACCGTAAAGCGTACCAAACGTATTACTTCTATCAAAGTAGGTGAAGGAATGCTGGGACGTGTAGTGGATATGTTGGGTAACCCGATTGACGGAAAAGGGCCAATCGCAGGAGATTTGTACGAAATGCCCATCGAGCGAAAAGCGCCGGGTGTTATCTACCGACAGCCTGTAAGTGAGCCATTGCAAACAGGAATTGTAGCAATTGACTCCATGATTCCAATTGGACGTGGACAGCGTGAGTTGATCATTGGTGACCGTCAGACTGGAAAAACTTCAGTTGCATTGGACGCGATCCTAAACCAAAAAGAATTTTACGACAGAGGTGAACCTGTTTATTGTATCTATGTAGCAATTGGACAAAAAGGTTCAACCGTTGCTCAAATTTTAAATACATTACAAGCTCATGGAGCCGATAAATACACGGTTGTAGTAGCGGCAAACGCTTCGGATCCTGCACCTATGCAGGTTTATGCGCCAATGGCGGGAGCAGCTATCGGTGAGTATTTCCGAGACACAGGTCGTCCTGCACTAGTTGTTTATGATGATCTATCAAAACAAGCAGTTGCTTACCGTGAAGTTTCCCTATTGCTTCGTCGTCCACCAGGACGTGAGGCGTATCCGGGTGACGTATTCTACCTACACTCTCGTTTATTGGAACGTGCGGCAAAAGTAATCGGTGACGATAAAGTAGCCTCTGAAATGAACGATTTGCCAGAATCTTTAAAAGGAATCGTAAAAGGAGGTGGTTCTTTGACGGCTTTGCCTATCATCGAAACTCAAGCAGGTGACGTTTCTGCTTATATTCCAACCAACGTGATTTCAATTACCGACGGACAGATCTTCTTAGAGTCTGATTTATTCAACTCAGGTATTCGTCCTGCGATTAACGTAGGTATTTCTGTTTCACGTGTAGGTGGTAGTGCTCAAACCAAACCGATGAAAAAAGTATCGGGAACTTTGAAACTTGACCAGGCACAGTACCGCGAGTTGGAAGCTTTCGCGAAATTCGGATCTGACTTGGATGCAGCCACTATGGCGGTAATCGGGAAAGGAGAAAGAAACGTGGAAATCCTGAAGCAAAATGTAAACTCACCAATTCCGGTTGAGGAGCAGGTTGCCATCATCATGGCAGGAACCAACGGTATGTTGAGAAACGTTCCAGTTGAAAAAGTAAAAGAATGGCAAGATAGCTTCCTTTCACTCTTGAGAAGCCAGCACAGTGGATTGCTGACTGAACTTCGTGAAGGAAAATTCTCTGACGAAATCGTAGATAAGCTGAAAGCAATTATCAACGATACGACAGTAGCTTATAATTAATCTTTAAAAATTTGCGGATCTGTCCTTTCAGGTCCGCAATTGTATAAATGTCATTGTACTTAATTAATTGTACATTATAATTTAAAGAATGGCAAACTTAAAAGAAATACGAAGCAGGATTACATCGGTAGGTTCAACGATGCAGATTACGAGTGCCATGAAAATGGTTTCGGCTGCCAAATTGAAACGTGCACAAGATGCTGTTACACAGCTTCGTCCTTATGCAAATAAATTGCGAGACATCCTTTCCAACATCAGTTCCACACTCGATGCAAGTGCAGGTGGAGAACTAACGGTTCAACGGGAGGTCAAAAAGATTTTGTTGGTAGTGGTTACTTCCAACAGAGGTCTGGCAGGAGCTTTTAATTCCAATATTGTCAAGAAAACGAATTCAATTATTTCGAGAGCAAAAGACAATGGGATTGAAGTCGAATTACTGACCATCGGAAAGAAGGGATTTGATTTATTGAAAAACCAATCCAAGGTTTATAAAAATAGTTCTTCCATTTGGGATGATTTAAATTTTGATGAAATCGCTATGATTTCAGAGGAATTAACCCAAAAATTTGCTTCGGGAGAATTTGATCAGGTTAGAATTGTTTACAATCAATTCAAAAATGCGGCAACGCAGATTGTGATGGACGAACAATATCTTCCAGTTCAGATTCAAGCAGATGAAGGAGAAGCGGTCACGTCTTCGGTAGATTATATATTTGAACCTTCCAAAGAGCAGATTGTAACCGATTTGATCCCTCAAACTTTGAAAACCCAATTGTATAAAGCGATTCTTGACTCCAATGCAGCAGAGCATGGTGCGCGTATGACGGCGATGCACAAAGCGACCGATAATGCGGAAGCCCTGCAAAGAGAATTGATCCTTCAGTACAACAAAGAGCGTCAAGCAGCCATTACCAACGAGATTCTTGAAATCGTTGGAGGTGCGGAAGCATTGGGCGGATAATTCGAGTTGTAATTGAAATATAAGATAGAAAAGACGGAGCAATCCGTCTTTTTTTGTTTGAAATTTTAAGATGGTCAATCCAAATGAATTATAGATATTTGTAAAAATTTAGAGAATGGTTTGGTGGATTTTTATCTCAGTTGTTTGTGTTTTATTGGCTCTGGACTTAGGGGTTTTTAACCGGAAAGCACATGTCATATCACAAAAAGAAGCCGCCAAATGGACCAGTTTCTGGGTGGGACTTGCCTTGTCGTTTTCGGCAGTTATTTATTGGCTTTACAGCCATGACGACCTCTATATCGATAACCCAGATGATTATTCCGCCAACACCGCATTTTGGAAATACATTCAGGGTTATTTACTGGAGCTTTCCTTATCGGTCGATAATATATTTGTAATTGCCGTCATCTTCCGCTCGTTTAGCGTTCCTCAAAAATACCAACACAGAGTATTGTTTTGGGGGATAATCGGAGCCATTGTATTTCGGGCTATCATGATTTTCTTTGGGATTTGGCTGATTGACAAGATTGATTGGATTACCTACTTATTTGGAGCCTTCCTCATTTACACGGCTTATAATATGGCTTTCTCAGGAGAAGAATCTGAATTTGATCCCAAGCGCAGTCGGGTGTTTAAAATAACCCGAAAAATTATGCCAGTTACCCGAAACATTCATGGTCAGAAATTATTCGTAAAGAAAATGGGGATTTGGGCGGCAACTCCACTTTTCTTAGCGCTTTTGATTATAGAGTTCACTGATATCTTGTTTGCGCTTGACAGTATTCCTGCGATTCTGGCCATTACCGAAGATCCATTTATTGTCTTTTCTTCCAACATCATGGCCATCCTAGGACTTCGTTCCATGTATTTCTTCTTGGCAAACATCATGGATAAATTCTCTTATTTGAAATTCAGCCTTGCGGTAATTCTGGTTTATGTGGGAATTAAAATGATTCTTCATCATTACTTAAAAGAAAATGGATTGGAAATCCCTGAATGGATTTCGCTTGGAATTATCGTGCTCTCATTGGGTGGCGGTGTTCTTTATTCTTTGTACAAAAACAAACAAGCCGAGAAGCTGGAAAATTAATCGAATTCTCATTGCGAAAACAATTCCACGGCCGAAGTTCCAATGGGACAGATGGCGTCAAAATCCATCAAAATTCTTAATTTTGAAAGATGTTTATTAAATCCATTATTTTAAGGAATTTCAAGAATTTTTCTGAATCAGAATTTGAGTTTTCATCCAAAATAAATGTTTTTGTAGGGCAAAATGGAATTGGAAAAACAAATATTTTGGATGCCATTCATTATTTGGCTTTGACCAAAAGTTATTTGAATTATTCAGATGCTCAAAACATAAAATTCGAAGAAGATTATTTTTCATTGGAAGGTGTTTTTGATAAAAACGGAAATGAAGAAGTGATTTTCTGTGGTGTTCAGCGGGAAAAAGCAAAGGTTTTTAAACGAAATTCCAAAACTTATGACCGGATTTCGGATCATGTGGGTTTATTCCCTGTCGTGATGATTTCGCCTTATGATTTAGATTTAATCAAAGAAGGAAGCGAAGTTCGAAGGAAGTTCATCGACAATATCATCTCCCAATCCAACAAGGAATATCTCCAAACTTTGATTCGATACAATCGAGTTTTGGCACAACGAAATGCACTCCTTAAATATTTCTTTCAAAACAATCGATTTGATAAAGTCTCATTGGAAATTTACGATGATGAACTATCGGAATTGGGCTGGATTATCTTCAAGGAGAGAGAAAGATTGATCAAGGAATTTGTGCCGGTTTTTCAGGACTATTACCATCGAATTTCCAGAGGAAATGAAAAAGTGGATATCCAATACAAATCTCAACTCAGCAATGATTCTCTGAAAAATCTTCTCCAAGCCAATTTACAGAAAGACAGAACTGCGCAATTTACCACACAGGGAATTCACAAAGATGATTTAGAATTGAGCATCCTCAACTATCCGATTAAAAAATTCGGTTCACAAGGTCAGCAGAAGTCGTATTTGATTTCATTGAAATTGGCTCAATTCGAACAGATTCGAAACTCATCTCAAATTACGCCACTTTTGTTGTTGGACGATATTTTTGATAAATTGGATGAGTCCCGGGTTGAAGAATTAATTAAATTAGTAAACGAAGATCGGTTTAGCCAGATTTTCATTTCTGACACGCACCCGGAGCGAACGGAGAACATCGTCCGAAAAATCAATTCCGACAGCAAAATTTTCAGATTATGAGGAAAAAAGACAACAAACAGACCTTGGGCGAAGCTATTCAGATTTTGATTTCGGATTTGGGAATCGAGGATAAATTACTTTCGGTTCAGGCCGAGGAATTATTTGTCGAAATGATGAAAGGAGTGATTATGAAATATGTTGAGAATCTTTATGTATCGAACAGGGTTTTGTACGTAAAGATGAATTCGCCGGAATTAAAAAGCGAACTTCAATACGGAAGATCCAAAATCATCCAACATATCAACGAAGGTATTGGAAAAGAGTTTATCATGGATGTGAAATTTTTATAATGCCTTTAGTTGAATCTCAATACAAAGCGCCTTCTTTTTGGCATCAAAATCCTCATTTTTCTACGATTTACAGTGGGAGAATTAAAAAAGCCACTCCACCTCTTTATCAGCGCCAAAGAATCGAACTCGAGGATGGTGACTTTTTGGACATTGATTTTGTTTTAAAAAGCGCCAAACGTGCCGTTGTACTCTGCCATGGACTTGAGGGCGGTTCGGACCGAACTTATAATAATACGAGTGCCGATTATTTTTTGAAACGTGATTTTTCGGTTTTTGCATGGAACAATCGAAGTTGTAGTGGCGAGATGAATCGTTTGCCTAAATTATATCATCACGGTGCAGTAGAAGACTTTTCCGAAATGGTAAATTTCGTTTTGGACAAAGGCTTTGATGAAATTTATCTTATGGGATTTTCGATGGGTGGTGCTCAAGTAATGAATTATTTGGGTAGTTCTGAAATGGATTCTCGTATCCGAGCCGCAGTAGCCGTTTCGACTCCTATTCAGCTAAAGTCAAGTGCCGAAGCTTTAAAAAAGGGATTTAATCAAGTGTATCTGAAAAATTTCACAAGAAAGATTTCCAAGAAATTAAAATCCAAATCTCTCCAGCATCCAGATGCTTTGGACTGGAGTAAATTAAAGATGATTCGAAGTTTTGATGAAATTGACGAATTCTTTACAGCACCTTTGCATGGTTTTTCAGGTCGGGAAGATTATTATAAAAGAGCTTCACCGGCTTATGTAATGGAGAAAATCCAAACCCCGGTTTTATTGTTAAATGCCTTGGATGATCCGTTTTTAGGGACGGAGAGTTTCCCATTTGAATTTGCCGAAAACAATCCATTTATTTATTTGGAAACGCCCAGAAACGGTGGGCATTGTGCTTTTCCAGTGAAAAACTCGTATTATGCGTACTCTGAAATACGTGCTCACGAATTTTTTATGAAAAAACCATAGTTAATAAATTAACTATGGTTCATCATGAATCACTAATCAATTGCACCATCCGGTTTCGGTGTGGAACCGGTCTCACTATTTCCCATGTTCACTGTTCTTACGGTGTTGGTTTTGGTAAGGAAATTATTATAATAAATAGATACATTTAAATAGATATCTACTAAATCGGTAAATTGACGATTATTGTTCAAGTCAAATTGCAGTCGCCAAGTTCCATCCTGCACAAAAGCACGCGCCGAATAAAGAGGGTAATGCTCCTTGCTGCCTGAAACTTCGACAGAGGTGCCGCCGTCTTTTGTTAAAACAAAAAATCCACCAATGCTCACATAGAATTTCGAAGCATCAATTTTAGTGTCATAATTATGCAAGCCATGTGCACTTACATTGTCAAAATGATACGGCACAAAACTAATTGAAGAATAAGGCATAGAGGTGGGATCAAATTTGTTAAGCGTATTGGTTTCCGTGTTTCTTACCAATAGAATGGAGTTTCCAGAAGTGCCTGAATAATATCCGGGATTTTCCAAGAATATTTCATTTCCTTCATGCAATTGAAAGGTACCGTTGACTTCGAGTGTTTCTACCGGGCTTTGGCTTTCTGGCAATCCAATTCCCACTTGAGCCCACAATGGCAGACTTATAATTATAAAGGTAATAAGTATTAAATTTTTCATGATAATAAAGTTCTAAAAGCTTAGATTAAATTCCCGATGGAGGCGCAGGGGCTTCCCCTTCGTTTTCACCACCTAAATTGTATATAACTTGACCGAGGTTTCGAAAAAATCGCTTGGGAAACAATACGATGTCGAAACTGTATTCGTAGGACCCCGATTGCGGATTGGCATTTCTGGCACGGATTTCTACATGCCAGCTTCCACCACTTTCAAAGGTTCTCATCACAAAATTGTCATAGGTATAATTTGTGCCAAAAAAACCCGGTGCATTTACACGATAAATTCCTTGAGCACCACCCACTGGCGTAGCTTGAAAATTAGAAAGAGAAATCACGTATTTAGAAGTGGAGATATTCAGATTCAAATCTGTTAGGTTATCTCTGTTAATTCCAGTGATACGATAAGGCTGAATGATGATGGGCATAATTTCTTGGTTGCCGACGAACTCCATCAATCGACCGTCCACGGCAGATCCATGTGATTGGCTGGATTGATCTGTTGCGACAATCCTGAATTTATCCGGTCCGTAAACATTTCCATCATAGGAAGGCAGACTGTTGATATAAAACTTTTCACTGACGTAAACATCTCCCCCATCTACCTCAAGTAAATGATTGGGATTCGGAACACCGATTCCTACTTGTGCATTCGATACAATACAGGCTGTGAAAAACAGCCAACTAAAAAGGTTGGTTTTCATGATGATATAGTTATAGAGTGAGATTCTTAATAGCTTACAATCGGAGTAGAAGCTACAGCTGTTGTGCTGCCTCCCATACTTACCGTTTGCACTGGAAATATTTTGGCATAGGATTTAGGATAGACCACACAAGTGATGTACCAAGTTCCATTTGTATTAGAGGATACAGACGAGTAATCCGCCTCCAAATGCCAAGTGTTTCCAATGTTTTTTGCCCGTGCCACCGGAGGTGCAGGATTTGTTCCTACCAAATTACGGTCAAACCAAGCAGAAAGTATAACAAGGGCATAGTCTTCGGCACTGATTTTTGTGTCGAAATCAAGTACCCAATCACCGTCAACATTGGTGAGCTGATAAGTTAAGATGGATGATATCCCTCCTGAATTGCCATTGGCTCCTAAGTCAAGGTGTTCGACCGCACCGGTTGCTTGGTTTTGTACGAGATAAACAAAGGTTTCTCTTTCGGCAATAGATACAGCTGGTAGGTTTTCAGGGAGTAAAACACTTCCTGATTTCATACTACCGTTTACATCCAATGCAGCGCCTGCTCTTGGTGTGTCGGTATTAATGCCCACTTGAGAAAAACAAAATGTTGAAATGAAAAATAGGGCGTACCCCATTAAGGATTTGGTTGTTTTCATAGATATAGGATAGTAGAGTTGAGGGCAAAACTACAAATTCCTATCAAATAAAAAAAATTTTCTAAGAAATATTATGAAATAGTTGAATTTTCATTTACAAATAAGCCATTTCATTGATAACTTCTTCTGGATGTGGAGCACTGAAAACTGCGCTTCCTGCCACGAGTACATCGGCACCTAATTGTGTGAGTTGTGCCGCATTTCCGGGAGAGACTCCACCGTCGATCTCGATGAGTACTTCCGCATTTTTTCGGTCGATTAATTCCGCAGCCTGAACAATTTTCTCATAAGTATGCTGTATGAACTTTTGTCCGCCAAATCCGGGATTTACGCTCATAATCAAAAGTAAATCAATGTCTTTGATGATGTCTTCCATTAAATGCACAGGTGTATGCGGATTCAAGGCCACGCCGGCTTTCATACCTTCGTCTTTTATTGCCTGAATTGTACGGTGCAAATGAGTGGAAGCTTCGTAATGAACCGTCAAAACATCGGCGCCTACTTCCTTAAAGTCTTTGATGTAGCGCTCAGGTTGAACGATCATCAAATGAACGTCCATCACTTTGTCAGACAACTCATCGATGGCTTTGATGACCGGCATTCCGTAGGAAATATTCGGAACAAAAACGCCGTCCATCACATCGAGATGAATCCACTGCGCATCACTGCGGTTAATCATTTCAATGTCTCTTTGCAGGTTTGCAAAGTCGGCAGCTAAAACAGAAGGAGCGATAATCGGCATAGTGATTTGTTTTGGGCAAAGATAAAGTATATTGATCGTATAGAAGTGCTTTTCATTTTTTCCTTTCTAATTCTTCAATACGTTCTTCCTTCGATACGTTTTTCATAATATTCTATTGGTTTGTCAGAAAACAAATCTTCTGGTTTAAATTCTAAAATCTTGGATAATTTCTCTAAATGAGTAGCCCAAGAATAAGTCTCTCCGGATTCTATTCGCTGATAGGTGGATTGTGATATTCCTAATAAATCCGAAATCTCTTCCTGAGTTATGCCCTTAGTCTTTCTAATTTTCCGAATACGATTTCCTATGGTTTTCTTCATGGTTAGTTGGTTAGTGAAATTATAAAGCTACATAATTTTTTTTAAGAGAAATGCATAATTAGGGTAAAAATACCCTATAACTGAATAAGGGTAACTGCAAAAAGAGTGTATATTCGCTTATAACTTCTAACTTTAAATTAAACAGAATGAAACGAGTAATTTATTTTTTATTATTAAGTGTAGCAGCTTTTTCTTGTTCTGATGATGATCATTTATCAAAAGCAGAAAATAATAAAGTCGCGCATACAGAAATTATTACAAAGAAAATATCTTGGGAAGAAATACAGCATGAAATTGTCAAGAGTGCAATAGAAGAGTTGAGAGGTCAGCTCTCACAAGATATTTCTTTTGCTAGAGGCGGGAGTGATTTATTATCTGGCCTGTCCATTGTTCAGGATAATATAATTTACAAAGAATATTACGGGAGGTATTCTTATACATTTGCTACCCATAGAGAGGAGTCAAACGGCTTTTTAGAAAATATAATTATTGAAGTGGGGCAGAATGGGGAATACTCGGAATCTTTAATCCAATATGAAATGTCTCAAGAAGAGATAGCATGGTTAGCAGCAGGGGAAATTTTGACTTAGATGACCGATTAATCATTTATACACCATTAGAGGGAGTTAATTTCAGTGATATATTAGGCCGAAGTGCTGGTTGTTACACAGTCGAATGGAGTGCACCTGTACGTTGGTGTTCCAATCTGGGAATGTCAGAACAAGATGCTTTTAATTTAGGATACTCCCAGAGTGAGTGCGGTTTGGTAGTGGTTTATACTGTCACCATAACGGATCATTGTAGTGAAAGTGAAGGCGGTGACGGAGGAAATGGAGGGCTACCGGGAAATGGAGGCAATCCATATAACCCTTATGATCCTTGGGGTGGTCAAGGTGGTGGCCCAAATAATGGCGGACCACAAGGCCCAATTACTGACCCGAATCCAGGCGGAGGTGGGAATTCTAATACTTTTGGTTTTACTTTTACTCAATGGCAATGGATGAATAATAATGGTGCAGTTAAATCTCAGATTATAGGCTATCTCTCACAAGGAGGAGACTTTAGTTTTGCAACGGAGTTACTTGATTTGCTAATAGAATTAAACTATACCACGCCTATATTTACAACTGCAGACTATCCTGGGAAAAATGAGGGATTCCCTTTTAATTGGTGGAAGAATACTCATTGGATGAATAATAACTTTTATTTAGGTTTGGACGAAAATACCCAAGGTCCCGGAATTGGCGATTTGACTGCAGAGGAGTTAATCTTATCAGCTACATTCCCTACTGCTGCTATAACAATATGGGCTAATGTTCAACCTGCATTTGACATGTCTGTGGCAAGAGTTGCTAACAATGGGAATCCTTATCAAGGATATAATGATAAAAGAGATGCCTTTCGTCATGCATACTTCAATGCATTAAATACTCGGGATGTTTTTGCTCAAATGCCAATATGGGGTGGCCCTCCTATCTTAGCAAGAGAGATTGTTAGGCTTTTTGGAATTGCCCATGAATCCGAAGTGCCTGCAAATATGATTAAAGAAAAAATTATGGATTTGCATAACAACGAAGTAGGAATACAGTATTGTACAGATTGCTATCCCGGATTCACTACTGATAATGAGATTGCTAATGCCATAATGAATTTTTTAAACAATGGTAACTTAAGATATTTGCATCCTCTAAACTCAAATAATACGATTAACTCCAACACTCAAATAATTCCAACAAATCAATAATTAAAAAAATGTTTATAAGACTTGCAACATCACTCTTTTTTTTAGGAATAATTATTTCTTGTGATAATTATAATGGGTACATTAACATAAAAGATGTTTCAAGAGATACAATTATTTCTATAAAAAGTACTAATAGGAATCCGAGTGTGTTAGTTTTAAAGGTAAACGGTACTATTGATTCCGATATTGCAATAAATTCTGTTATAATACCTAAAGGAAATGTGAATAAAAAAATACTATTGGACTCGTATAGTCAAATTACCGAGATAAAGTACGAACATAAAAATGTTCAGGCTGGTAAACTTTCTATAAAGTACAAATATTAAAAAGTAATGAAAAAATAAGAATACTCAATGAAATTATACTTAACATATACAATTGTGATGCTCACTTTATTCTTCGCAGCATTTACATTCGCTCAGGAAGATAATTATCAGGAAATTGGTTTAACGGAAGAAGAAATTCTTTATCTTAATGAAAATTTAGATGTAAAAAAAGGCATTGATGAATATTTGGAACAGTCAAATCCATTAACAAATGAGAACAAAAAATTTGTTAAAGACTTGGTTGCTCTACTTTGCGAAATGGATTATAAGATGCCTGTTTATACAAAAGACGATTATCCGGGAAAAGAAGAGGGCTGGCCTTTTGAATGGTGGAAGAATAGCACTTGGCTTGACAATAACTTTTCCTTAGATCCGTATCACGAATACAAAGATCTCACAAAAGAAGAAAAATAATTGGTTAAACTATTTCCGACTTTGGCTGCTTTTATGGCTATAAACAGAGGAATCGCTGAAGCTGAAACTATTTCAAGATTTGGAACTAATGGATTAAATGATAAGGCAGATGCCTTCAGGCACGCTTATTTTAATGCTTTGAATACTCGTTCGGCAACCTTAGCTGTTGTAGGTGATGGAGCAAAAGTTGTACGAAGATTTGGAGAAGCGCATGAAACAGAAGTTCCATCTCAATTACAACTTGAAGTTCAAATGGATTTACACAATAACGAAGTTGGGATACAATATTGTTCAGATTGCTATCCCGGATTTACAACAGACCAAACAATTTCCAACGGCATTATGCAACTGTTGTTAAACGGAAGTTTAAATTATTTATTTCCTACGCTACCACCTCCATTTTTTTCCGATGGTACTCCAAACCCTAATGGTGACCCCAATTTTTATGGTGCCAATGGAACAAATGATCTGCAAACCGCCACACATGGTATTACTTCAAGTACACAAATCATTCCAACAAATCAATAAATATGGCTTATCCTATTACCAAACCATACATTAAACTGTTATTGATTTTGCTCGTTGTAGCAAGTTGTAATAACCAAAAGAATACTATTTTATCTTTTGAAAACCACTCCAACATTCACATTGATAGTGTAGTTTTTTCAGTTCACAATTATACTCATAAAATGACAAATATTCAGCCCAATGCTATTATAAAGAACAGGGTATATCTTGATTCGGTAAACCTACATTCACATAGCCTTACTATAATTGCAAAACTGTATATAAAAGACAGCGTATTTCGGGGAGCGGTAGATTATAATGATCTATCTGGCAGTCTTAAAAAAGAATATAAACTTGTTCTCAATAAAGATTTAAGCACAAAAATTATTTCATCTAATTAAATTGAAAGTATTAAGTGTCCATAAACCGTCACACATGGTATTACTTCAAGTACACAAATCATTCCAACAAATCAATAGAATATGAGATTGCTTTATACAATTTTTCTTGGATTTCTTATCGTTGGTTGTTCTGCTCAAAAGGAACATACAGTAACATTTATTAATCAATCCGATACTACAATAGATAGTATAACAATTGGTGTAGCATCTGCGGATGTTTATGCAGTAAAACATACAAATATTGAACCCTCAGATACGGTAGTCTCAGCCATTCCACGTAATAAGCCAAAGTCAAACAAACATGATATAACAATTTTCATCACAATTTTTATAAAAGATCAGGATGTTATTTATAAATACTCTTATAATGATTTGATAGGATATTTAAATCACGACTATACTATAATACTGAATAAGGAAAAGGAAGTAGAATGGCAATATCCATCTAGCAACTATTAAAAAAAACAAATGGATTTACACAATAACGAAGTTGGGATACAATATTGTTCAGATTGTTACCCCGGATATACGACAGACCAAACAATTTCCAATGGCATAATGCAGCTACTTTTAAATGGGGAAATGAAGTATTTAGATCCTTTAGATTTTGATATTTCTCCCTATTGGCCTACCGGTTTAAATGGTATAACATCGTCAACTGCTATAAAATGGACAAATCAATGAGTAAGATCTTACCCCTTCTAATTTCTTTATTCGTTTTGACACACTTGAGTTGTGATAGATTACAGCAACGAGAAGAATTTATAATTGATATAAAAAATCCGGATGAAGAAAAAACAATTTCATTTAAACTAAAAAAAACTTATTCATTTCAAGCAATGAGAATACTTGAAAATTCATTAGATGATACATGTTTAATTGGAGTTATGAAAATTTCGCCGGGCTCAAAAGGTAATATTTATAAAATTGAGTTCTTTGCTGACTCATTGACTTACAAATACCTTCCATATAAGGCATCAAAAGGGACTCTTCAAATTGAACATTCTTTTTTCGATTAACATAAAACTTTAATTGAATTACAAATAAATGGATTTGCATAACAACGAAGTAGGAATACAGTATTGCTCAAACTGTTACCCCGGATATACGACAGATCAGACAATTTCCAACGGCATTATGCAACTGTTGTTAAACGGAAGTTTAAATTACCTAGACCCATTATCTTACCCTGTGGAATATCCAAACTATGGAATCATTCCATGTACAGGAAGCAATAGTTCAAGTTGTACTAAAATCATACCTACAAATCAGTGAAAAAATGCGAAATTTGGGGAATGCCCTCATGGCTAAGAATCGACTAAAAATTTAAAATATGGAAATAGATATTCATCCAATTTATATGGAATTTATTGCTCAAATAATTACCTTCATACTAATTATTTTAGCCATTCTACTTTTTCTTAAATTATTTAAGTATTTAAACCTTAAAATTAAATATCTAAGAAAAAAATTAGAAGAAGAGTAGGCGTAGATAATAGGTAAGAATCTAAAATAGAAATCTCAGTTGAGGATTTCTCCTATGGATGGGAATGGAATTACAGTTTTTAAGTATCTTTACGTTCGTAGTATGGATTGTAATAAATAAACATCAAAAACTAATCATATGACAAGGAAAAACCGAGCATTATTGCTTTTATTATTTTTTGGGAGTAATTGCGATAATTAATGGAGCTTATATAAAAATCAATGGAAACCCGAACGGAATTTATGTTTTGTGTGGAGGAGCTTTCCTGAAATTTTTCAGTAGTATAGGATTGATTTTAAATAATTATAAAAGATTCACGACAAAAACCAGTAATTAAAATACAATCAAAAACAGAGACGCCCGTTCATCGAACGGGCGTTTGGGATTATATAATTTGGGGTTATTTATCTTCCGATATAAGATTTCAAAATCTTGCTTCTCGAAGTATGTTTCAATCTTCGGATGGCTTTTTCTTTGATCTGACGAACTCTTTCCCTCGTCAAATCAAATGTCTCCCCGATTTCTTCCAAAGTCATTGGGTGCGAACCGTTCAGTCCAAAATACAAACGAATCAAATCAGCTTCTCTTGGCGTTAGGGTTTGCAAGGCACGCTCGATTTCAATTCGCAAAGATTCAGTCATCAATTCCCCGTCAGGACTTGGAGATTCACCAGTATTCAAAACATCATAAAGGTTGGAATCTTCTCCTTCCACCAAAGGCGCATCCATGGAAACATGACGTCCGGAATTTTTCATCGATTCCTTTACGTCACTTTCCGACATATCGAGTAATTCTGAGATTTCCTCTGCAGAAGGCGCTCGCTCATGTTCCTGTTCCAGGGAAGCATAAGCTTTGTTGATTTTATTGATAGAACCAATTTTGTTCAGTGGCAAACGTACAATACGTGATTGTTCGGCCAAAGCCTGCAAAATCGATTGTCTAATCCACCAAACCGCATAAGAAATGAATTTAAACCCACGGGTTTCATCAAACCTTTGAGCCGCTTTGATCAATCCTAAGTTTCCTTCGTTGATCAAATCCGGTAAACTCAATCCTTGGTTTTGGTATTGTTTCGCTACCGATACCACAAAACGAAGGTTCGCTTTGGTCAATTTCTCCAAAGCCAATCGGTCACCGGCCTTAATTCGCTGAGCTAACTCAACTTCTTCGTCGGCGGTGATCAAATCAACCTTTCCAATTTCCTGTAAATATTTATCCAAGGAAGCGGTTTCCCGATTGGTTACCTGCTTCGTAATTTTCAGCTGTCGCATTCTATACTAATTCTTTAAAAAATATGATTAAATAGGTGTGTACTTAATGTATACGTAAATTTTGAGTAAAATGTTACAAACTTTTGAAAGATTATTCAGAATTTAGTGTAAAATCCCAAAGAAAACTTTATGAATATTGAAGAATTCAGAAATTATTGCTTGCGCAAAGCTCATGCAACCGAGGGTTTCCCTTTTGGTCCCGAAACTTTGGTGTTTAAAATCGGAGGGAAAATTTTTGCACTTACCGGACTCGATGAGGCAAATTTTTCCGTAAATCTGAAATGCAATCCCGAATATGCCCTGGAATTAAGAGAAAAACATCCCGAAGTTCAGCCGGGGTTTCACATGAATAAGAAACATTGGAATACCGTTCAGTTTGATGGAAGTTTGTCTGATTCTTTCTTGCAGGAATTGATTGATCATTCCTATGAATTGGTGTTTAATTCCTTGCCGAAATCTCAACGGAATGAATTAATCCGAAACCATGAGGAACTGTAATAAAATATTGTTTTTCAATACATGAATCGTATCACTGTTGGCGTTTTTCCAAATCAAATACGGTCGATTTACATCTTTCAAAGTACTTCCACTATTGGATTTTTCAATCAAAGGAACATAGATAGAGGAGTCCAAACTCAATTTGTCTAAATCTTTTCGAATAAAAACTGGATTGGTTTTCACAAAATAAGGTTCTTTAATACGAAGAGAAGCATCTCTTTCCAAGCCCCATTCGATGTAGTGCGGATAAATCGGCGTGATTCTATCGACATAAACTTTTGAGCTATTGAGTACGAAGCGAACCATGAAAATCAAAGCAATGAAAATCGTGACCACCATGAACCAATAATAGTATTTCCAACGGGATTTATGCTTTTTCTTTTTGCTCAAAATGAATTATTTTAGGTCGGATAATTTCAACAAAAATAAGAAAAACAAATCTTATGAGCTTGCGCTTTGAGTAAAATGAATTTACAGTTTCAATTCCATCTGAACTTCCTTTAAAAATAGTTAAATTTGCAGCTTAAAATTTGAATCTGATGCAATATCACCACAGAGAAATCGAAGAGAAATGGCAGGAATACTGGGCCAAGAATAAAACCTTCCGCGCTGAAAATAATTCTTCCAAACCCAAATATTATGTGTTGGATATGTTTCCCTATCCTTCCGGAGCCGGACTCCACGTGGGACATCCGCTGGGCTATATCGCTTCTGATATTTATTCACGCTATAAAAGATTGAAAGGTTTCAATGTGCTGCACCCGATGGGCTATGATTCTTTTGGATTACCGGCTGAGCAATACGCGATTCAAACCGGGCAACATCCATCAAAAACAACTTTTATTAATATAAATGGTTGTTTAGATGAAAATTATGAAATTTATGATGATTTTATCAATTCAGATGGGACAATTCATGAATCTGCATTAATTGACAAAAGTTCACCTACTTCGATTCATGACAAGGATTATCAAGGAAATATTATAAAGGGATACAGAAGGCAATTAGACCGAATTGGATTTTCATTTGATTGGGACCGAGAAGTCCGAACTTCCGACCCGGAATATTACAAATGGACCCAATGGATTTTCATTCAATTGTTTAATTCCTATTATGACAACGACCAAAATAAAGCCCTTCCGATTGATGAATTGACTCAGAAATTCGAAAAAGAAGGAAATCAGAAAGTCAATGTGGTTTCCGATGAAGATACACCGAAATTCACAGCGGAACAATGGAATAGTTTCTCCGAAAAACAACAACAAGAAATTCTTTTAAAATACAGATTGACCTATTTGGCCGAAGCCGAAGTAAACTGGTGCGCTGCGCTGGGAACGGTCTTGGCAAATGATGAAGTCGTAAATGGCGTTTCTGAACGCGGCGGATATCCCGTGGTCCGAAAGAAAATGACGCAATGGATGATGCGCATCACAGCCTATGCCGAAAGATTGTTGAATGATTTGGAGAAAATTGATTGGCCGCAGCCGATTAAAGATGCACAAACCTATTGGATTGGGAAAAGCAAAGGTGCTTCAGTAAAATTCCAAGTGAAAGACCATGATTTAAAAATCGAAGTTTTCACCACAAGACCCGATACGATTTTCGGAGTTTCTTATGTGACCCTTGCGCCGGAGCATCCCTTTGTTTCAAAAATCATGACGCAGGAACGCAAAGAAGCGGTTCAGAATTATGTGGAACAAACCTCCAAACGTTCGGAGCGTGAACGAATGGCCGATGTCAATAAAATTACCGGGGAATTTACCGGTGCCTATGCCATTCATCCGCTGACCGGAAAGGAAATCCCGATTTGGATTGGGGATTATGTGCTTTCTGGATATGGAACGGGAGCTGTGATGGCGGTTCCGGCGGGTGATGAGCGCGATTATAAATTCGCCAAACATTTCGGATTGCCCATTCCGGAAATCTTTAAAGACAAGGACATTTTGGAAGGTGCTTTTGTGGAAAAAGAAGGATTTGAACTTCAGAATTCAGATATTCTGAATGGTTTGGGTTATGAGGAAGCGACCGACAAAATCATCAAAATTCTGGAAGAAAACGGTTTTGGAAAAGGCAAAGTTAACTATCGTTTGCGGGATGCGGTTTTTTCCCGTCAGCGTTATTGGGGTGAACCGGTTCCGGCTTATTACAAAGACGGTGTGCCTTATATGATTGAAGAAAAACATTTGCCGTTGGTTTTGCCGGAAGTGGACGAATACCTGCCAACCGAAACCGGCGAACCGCCTTTGGGACGAGCTAAAAATTGGGCTTGGGATACTTCCAAAAATGAAATTACAAGCATTGATAAAATTGACGGACAAACTGTTTTTCCGCTTGAATTGAACACCATGCCGGGCTGGGCGGGAAGTTCCTGGTATTTCCTTCGTTATATGGATGCGAAAAACGAGGAAGAATTTGCCTCGAAAGAAGCGATGGCTTATTGGCAAAACGTGGATTTGTATTTGGGAGGAAGCGAACACGCGACCGGACATTTGCTGTATGCACGTTTTTGGCAGAAATTTATGTTTGACAGAGGTTTAGTTCCCACCGATGAATTCGCCAAAAAACTCATCAACCAAGGGATGATTTTGGGGATGAGTGCGTTTGTACATAGAATTGCATTTGCATCAGGTGATTCTTCCGGAAATGATGTTCAATTAGTAGAAAAATTAAAATCGATTCCGACTATATTTATCTCTTATAATAAACTTAATAATTCAGGATATACTACAGGTGTATTGTCAAATATGGAGTTGAAGAACAAAATTCTGAATTTGTTACCAAATAACTTAATTGATGACAATGAATTTATTAAGTATTTAATTTTAACAACAACTCCAATCCACGTTGATGTAAACCTCTTAAAAGACGGAGATGAATTAAACGTTGAAAAATTCAAAGCTTGGCGTGAAGAATACGCCGATGCAGAATTTATTTATGAAGAAGACGGGAGATTTTTGATTTCACGCGAAGTCGAAAAGATGTCCAAATCCAAATACAACGTCGTCAATCCGGACGATATCTGCGAACAATACGGCGCGGATACGCTTCGTTTGTATGAAATGTTCTTAGGTCCGATTGAGCAGGCGAAACCCTGGAATACCCAAGGTTTAAGTGGCGTTTATTCTTTCTTGAAAAAATTATGGAAGCTTTATCACAACGGAGAAGGGGGAGCCTTCTTTGTTTCGGAGGAAGAGCCGACCAAAGCCGAAATGAAAGCTTTGCATCAAACCATCAGAAAAGTGGATGAAGACGTGAACAATTTTTCGTTCAATACTTCGGTTTCCAATTTTATGATTGCGGTGAATGAATTGTCCAAATTGAATTCCAACAAACGTGCGGTTTTGGAGCCTTTGGCGATTTTGATTTCGCCTTATGCGCCGCACATTGCCGAAGAATTATGGCAAAAATTGGGTCATAAGGAAAGTATTTCCTTTGCGGATTTCCCGGAATTCGATGCGAAATGGTTAGAGGAAGACGCCAAGGAATATCCGGTTTCATTCAACGGAAAAATGCGTTTCAAACTGGAATTGCCAATGGATTTATCCAAAGAACAAATCCAAGAAGCAGTGATGGCAGATGAGCGCACAATCAAACAACTGGACGGAAGAACGCCTAAGAATGTGATCATCGTTCCGGGGAAAATCATCAATATTGTAGGATAAATTTAATGCATATAAAAAATGAGTAATACTAATATTTCAACTAAATCATTGGGAATGGGATTTCTGTGGTTTTCACTTTTGGCGGTAGTCGTTATTCTTGCCTTGATGTTCGGATTGCCGAAATACAACGTTTGGCAACAGGAAATGGCCGGAAAAGCGGAAATGGCCAAAGCGGAACAAAACCGTAAAATTTTAGTGGAAGAAGCCAAAGCCCGTTTGGAAGCGGAAAAGTTAAATGCACAAGCCGAAATTGAACGCGCACGCGGTATGGCTGAAGCAATGAGAGTAGAAAACGGAACTTTGAATGAAACCTATAACCAATATTTGTTCATCCGAACTTTGGAGAAAATCGCTGACAAAGGAAGTTTGCCTCAAATCATTTATGTGCCTTCAGAAGGGATGGTTCCGGTGATGGATTTGAACAAAGAGAAATAATAAACTCTCTGAAAATCAGTGTAGAAAGGAGTTTTAGTTAAAATATTTTCAAAATAATTTGATAAGGTGGACTGAATTTTGTTAAATTTAGTTTAGCAAAAACTAGATTTAATGGAAACAGTTGAATTAATCGAAAAAGAAGAGGTGATCAATTATCATTTCGTTTCAGTTGAAAAGGACAAAAGTCTGATTACAAAAGAAAAACTGGAAAGAGCGGTTAGGTTGGGCAATGAGTTCAAAGGCAAGACTTATATTACCTTTATGACGGATTCCGGGCCAAAAAAAATAGAAACTACGGTTTGGACACTTACCGATCATTATATTCAAATAAAAGGAAGCGTGGCCATTCCGCAGAAATCTTTGATTGATGTTTCTTGGTAAATTTATCGTTTACCTTAGATGTGTAAGGATTTGTTCTAATTTGATTTGGAGCAATTGATCTTGCTTTACTCTTTCGGCAATTGCCTGGTATTCGCGTTTGCTTAGATCGTATTTATTGAAAGCTTTTTCCACGTCTGCTTCGAGTTGTTTTTGGATTTTTTGAAGTTTGGGTTGAAGGTTTTCAAAGTCCTTGAACTTTTTTTCTGGAATATCGGGGATGAATTCGGTGTCTTTGCTGTCATTGATAGCATGATAAGTCTCCAAATCCAGACCTTCTTTTTCGATTGCGTCTGTCATTTCCTTTTGAGCTTTTTTGTTGATTGCCATCATTTCATTATAAGCTCGTGCGAAATTTTGCAAATCATAATCCGTTACTTCCTGCGCATTTAGTCCCATAAAGGCAAAGATTCCTAAAAGAATTCCTATTTTTCTTAGTATGTTCATTTTCGATTAATATAATTCAAACCTACGATTTTCAAATATATTGCCAAATTAATTTCCATCAAAATCAATTAAACCTCACTGTATCAAACAAATATATAATTGGCATAATTCTTTCATAATTATATCCCGTTAAATCAAAAAAAATCAATTGTATGAAACGTAGAGGAAAAATCTTAGGATGGTTATTGACCTTGGTGTTTGTGACTTCATTTATGGCGATATCTTGTAGTGATGACGATAGTCCGGCTGACAGTGATATTTTTATCGGAAGATACAATGGTACGGTTTCCTATTCAAATGGAGAAAGTACAACACAAGATGAGAATGGCTGGGTGGAAGTAGTGAAAGTTGGGAATAATTATAATTTTCTTTTTTCGAATGGAATTCCAGAAATAACGGGTGTTGAATTTGAGTCGGATGGTGAAACATTGATTAACATCGGCGCGACCGAATTTCAATACATTCGAGTGACGGCCGGCACTTTGCAGATTCTATACACAGAAAATGTGAATGATGTCTGGACGGCGAATTGTACGAGGAATTAATTCCTTGTTAGATAATGCAAAATCACCCTTTGAATTTTCAAAGGGTGATTTTTTATGTTTTTGGTTAAGCGATTATAGTTTATCTCCTCATTTTGACAAATTTGAAATTTTATTGTGTTTTTTCACCACTTCTGAGGAAATTAGTAAAAACTGATTGGATATCCATTCATCTACTTCACTTAAAAAAGAGTTATATTTTATCCTTTGAATAGTAGAGTGCGCCACGTGGTTCAACCCAGAAGTTATGAGCCCCTGCCTTGCGCCCGCCCAAATCGAGGAACGAGATTCAACGAATACCATCAAACAAATATACATGATTATGAGTTAAAACTTACCTCCAGCAATCCAAGAAGAAAGACCTCCTGAGAGACCGCCTGCGGCTATGGTTGCCGCATTGTACCAGTCACTTTGTCCAAATTTGTTAAGCTGACCGCCAGATATACCGGATATTTGCATTCCACTACTAATCAGCGAACTCACGGCTCCTGCCGCAAGACCACTGCCAAAGTCTCCACCATCTATGCTATTCATTATCATTTTTTTCTGTCAACATTTGTTTCGTTCTGTTCATGAGAGGGAGCCCTGATGCACTATCTACACTACCCACCTAACTTAACTCATTCCATTTTTCAATAAAATAGTCTTGGTTGATTGATTCTACGCTAAACAATTTCTTAAAATCATCCAATTTTAATTCATTATCTTTCCAATAGCCATAATTTTTTTTATAGGGCATTTTTACTATACTTTGCTGCTTTTCATCCAATCCTACTTCTCTTATAGGATATGAATGCTCATCACCAAATTCCAACAACCAAAATTTGACATCGTCTATTTTTTCTTCGTAGTCTGGATTAGCTTGAGGTATTATTATTTTCAGAAGCCTTATAAATATTTTCCAAAATATTAACTTTACTTTTTTATGTCGAACTTCTTTTTTGATAAGCTCATCAAAGTATTTCGGTGCCTCGAATTTTACATAACGAAACTGCATAATTACCAAAATTTAAAAGGATTTGTTTTTAATAAATGTAAATGCCCTGGATCATTTGTCCTCCAGCTATTTATTGGGATTCTCGTTTGCCTGAAAGATTGATTCCAACTTTGAAGAGTAGGACTTGCTATTTTTTTTCCAGTAATCTCCACCAGCACCCCACCTTAAAGATAAATAAGTTTTTGAATCAAGAGTGTGACTGTAAGACTTTCCAAATCTGAACCATTGCTTTGGAAACCCAGTATATCTTACAAAACCTTTCCATGCAATCCCCAATCCTCTAAAAGCCAAGCCTCCAGCATACCCGTACACAATGTCTCCTGTTGGGTCAATCAAAGCATGCCCTCCTTGTGGTACAGAACTATATTCCTTATAAACTGGTACTCCTTTGTATCCAAAAGTCCGCAAACCAGATGAATTAGTTGAATAAGTTTCATATTCCATAGTATAGACAAATCTGCGGTCAACTATATTGCCATTTTCATCATACAGATAATCTATTATATCTCCGCCATTGATATCTACTTGTTTGTATCCTCCATTCCCATCTCTTTCATATCCATTATCCGGTGCATCACTCCTATGCGCCACATGATTCAAAGCACTTACCGTTAGCCCGGTAGCCGCTCCCTGCCAGAAATTACCACCGGTAAGCTCAGCACTTAACCCACCGGAGACCGTCCCAAAGAACATGGTAGCGGCATCTCCGTTACCCAGAAAAGAGCTTCCTCCTGTTTGTACCACAGAGCTTACCACGCTGCTCCTTGTACTATTTCTATTTTGTTGATTTTTTTACATTGCAAAAAACCATATTTCGTTTTTTTATTATACTTTCTCAATTCTCTTTTCTTCCATATCAATTTAGCATACAGTGATTTGTTATTTCTGAAATATTCCTTAATGCAATAATTACCTAAAATAAAGTTTTGAAAAATCTGCTCTCTATTATGATAACATTCAGGAATTTTAAATTTTAAATTGTTAAGCTGAATTATAACATCGTTATCATTTAAAGTTATTATTAAAGCATCATTTTCAAACACATAAATATTTTGATCACTATACAAAAGATAATCTTTATATTTTTCAAAAATAGGTTGCATATATTTATTTTTTAAAAGCTAGAATAAGTCCAATACCTAGGATTCAGAAAAATATGAGGGTTTGAACCTGTTGTTAAATTATGTAAATTAATATGGGTTCTATAACCTAAATTAGCAGGCGACAATATATTATGTCTCTCTAATCTAAACATAAAACTTTTGCTTTGATTCATCCATTTAAAGGCAAAAGTAGATTGTCCTCCCGACCTATAAACGAATTTTTCTATCATTAATGTTCCTCTGGCTAGTACACCTAATCCTTTAAGTGCCAATCCTCCCCCTGCATACCCATACACAATATCTCCTGTAGGGTCAATCAGAGCATGTCCTCCCTGTGGGACAGAACTATATTTTGGGATACCTTTATAGCCAAAGGTACGCGTTCCCGATGAGTTTGGAATTTCTGTCCTATACTCCATAGTATAAACTAATGTACGGTCAACTATGTTCCCATTTTCATCATACAGATAATCTATTATATCTCCGCCATTTGTATCTACTTGTTCATATCCTCCATTCCCATCAGGTCTATAACCGTTGTCTGGTGCGAGTTTATGCGCCACGTGGTTTAATCCGGAAGTTATAAGCCCCTGCCTTGCACCCGCCCAGAAGCTGCCGCCTGCTATGGTAGAGGATATACCTCCTGATAGTCCTCCTGCGGCTATGGTTGCCGCATTGTACCAGTCGCTTTGTCCAAATTTGTTAAGCTGACCACCAGATATACCGGATATCTGCATTCCACTACTAATCAATGAACTCACGGCTCCTGAAGCAAAACCGCTGCTTCCGTTTCCATGAAGGTGGTAAATCAACATGTTTGATACATCATCCAACTCCTTCATTTTTTATATTTAAAGATAAAATCTGATTTATAAATAATGGAGTCATTTATTAATCCTAAAATAGTATTTTCATCTATCTTGGGGTATAGTAAACATTCGCTAGAGTTTTTATCTGGTATCATGATACTATCTGTATAAGAATCTTTTTTTCTTATAAGAATCTTTTTATACGTTGATATTTCGTACGGACTTAAAACACAGAAAATGTATTTGTTAAACCATAAGCACTTTCTTTTGTCTTCGCATTCATTAAATCCAATATAAAATATCCCTTATATATAGATTTTTCATTAGGAATATTACCTTCATAACACAAGTAATTATGTTTGGGTTTTAAAAACTGAATTGAATCTTGTGTATTATTTTGTATTGAAAAATAAATCATATTGTTATCAATATGAT
>JAAYKY010000008.1 GCA_012522185.1 Flavobacteriaceae bacterium
CCATCTCTCGAATGAACCGCTCAATAAGTTGTGAATGAATGTTTTTCATGATGGTTTGTTTTGAAGTTTTTTACTTCGAATTTACCATCAATTTACCGCCTCCGACTGGGGGCGGTTTAGTTCAACGGATAGCGGTATGTTTTTGTTGCCGACTTCGGAGCACGTCACTTTCAAACCGTGATGAAGTTTGAAGCGAGCCACGAACCTTGATTTCAGTACTATCTCGGCAATAAAATATACCGCATGTTAGAGCCATGTGCATTATTTTCTTAAAAGTTTTCAAGTATAAATTTCACTATTTTGCCTTTACGCAGACTGATTTTTTCTTTATTCCAAATTTCTGTGTCAGAAGTCATACTTTGAATTTCTCTTTGTTGTCCAAGATGATTATATGAACTTCTTTTCTCACTAAACGGTCTGTTACCTACAGAACAATTGTGGGATTTAGAAAGAAGTAAATAATTTCCCAAACAGTCAATGTATTGGTATCTAAATTCTTCATCGTATTCACAATAACCTGCCGCAATTGGTTCTCCATTAGTCGGGGTCTGTGGTGCTATATGTTCTAATTCAGGGCTTTCAATCTTGTCAAAACGTGTTACAGAATAACCGCTTTTCCCTTGATGTTCAAGATAATTTTCATATTTCCAAAGCAAGAATTTTGCTGTTGAATGGTGCATTCCGCCTTGAATTGATTTTTCTAATTCATTTTTGTTCCAATAAGCCCACCACCAAGAATCATTTGACACATTTTTCATCCATTCAATTCTGTCAACTATCGGTTTAATGTCAGGTTGCTCTAATGTAAAATTTTGATATACATCATTAATTCTTGATGTTAATTCTGCTCTTGTCCCGATAAGTCTGTGACGTAAAACCATTGCTTCCATTGATGAACAAATTTTGCAAATTTCATTCGTTCGCAAACCGAAAGCATAAGCCTTAATTACAAATGGGATTGCTGTTGCAAAACCACCTAATGTTATTAATGAATGTATCTCAATATTTTCTCTTTCGTCCTTTCCGAAAAATGTAGTCAAATGCTCAAAACTAACTGCAAGCGAGTTTGTAAATGATTTGATAAAAGGAATTGGATTGTTTTCTGATAATAGTTTATTGATTTTGTCAATTGCATTTGATTCCCAAAGAGAATTGAAATGAACTCGTAATGTGTAAACTAAAACATCATCTTCATCGATTTTGTATTCGATAGACGAAATTGATTTATAAATTTTCTCAAATCGGTTTTTTATTTCATCAATCAAACTATCTTTTTCATCTCCACCGTATAAGTGAACATTAAACATAAACTGGGCTTTAATAATTTCCAAGTTTGAAGGCTTTTTGCCACGATTGTTTTGAAAAATGAACATCTGAATTGCTTCTGATTCATTTTTTACTGGATGTGTTGAGCAAGATGCTTCATTTATAGTTTTCAGCATTTTCGTCAAATATACTTCGTCCTTGTCGGATAATGCTTTTGTGAAGAAGTCGAAAGCATTAACTATTCGTCTCGCTGATTCGGTTTCCAAACCATTTTTATTTTTTTTAGTTTGGTCAACAACGTAGTCTTTAAATAACTGATTGTCATAATCAACGGTTGAAAAAATGTAATTTGATTTACGCTTAATCATATTTTCAAAAAGCACTTCTTCATTTTCAGTTAAAGTCCGAATTGATTTCAATCTTGAAAATAAAGCTGAAAGAAAAATCACAATTGTTGTTAGTCTTTGCTGTCCGTCTATTACTCCAAAATGGCTTTCTGATTTTTCTTCAAACAGAAAATGACCAAAATAATATGGTGTTGATGCCAAACTTTTATTATAATCTTCTAAATCTGTCAAAAAAACATTTACGTGTTTTTGAGTTTTACTTTTGTCAAATTCTGTATCCCAAGAATA
>JAAYKY010000058.1 GCA_012522185.1 Flavobacteriaceae bacterium
TAATTCTTCTAAAATTAATTTGTAACTTGCTTCTAGGTTGCTCATAATTGTATTTGATTGTCAGTCAATACAATATACTAATTTTTAGTGATTTGGGCAACCTTTCTTATAATGCACTACGGGTTAATAAATAAATCTGTAACCAAAATTGAAAAAATGTGGTTTCGTAACATTTGTTACAATATATTATAAACGCTAACTATACTTTTACGACTAATAATAAATAGTAACGGTATGAAATCACATTATCAAATAGCCATTATAGGTGCGGGTACAGCCGGAATTATGACCGCTGCCCAACTTTTGAAAAAAGATAAGTCTCTTGACATTGTTATCATTGATCCGGCAGAGACACACTATTATCAACCTGCCTGGACATTGGTCGGAGCCGGAACATATGATTTCGCCAAAACGGCAAAACCTATGCGGGATTTAATCCCACAAGGCGTAGAGTGGCTTCAAGATGCCGTAGTATCTTTTTATCCTGAAGAAAATAAGATTGAAACCAAGAAAGGTGTTAAAATCAGCTATAACTATCTCGTGGTCGCCCCTGGTTTAGTTAATGACCTCTCGCTTATTGAAGGATTGGAAGATGCAGTAAAAAAAGGAGTAGTTTGCAGCAACTATATAGATCCGAAATATACCTGGGAATGCCTAAAGAATTTCAAAGGAGGAAATGCTGTATTTACACAACCTACAACACCTATAAAATGTGGTGGTGCTCCGCAGAAAATCATGTATTTGACTGCAGATTACCTTCGCAGAAATGGATTAGACAAGAAATCAAATGTAGTTTTTGCTACTCCTGGTACTGTCATATTTGGAGTGAAGGGGATTGCGGATACATTGATGAAAGTCATCCATCGATACAATGTACATTTTAAACCTTTTTATACTCCAGTCAAAATAGATGCCGATAAAAAAATAGTCTATTTCAAAAGCGTTGCTCCCGATGAAAATAATTGCGTAGTGAATGAAGGCAATGTGTTGGGAGAAAAGCAACAAGGTGATTCATTGATTGAAATGCCCTTTGATTTGTTACATTTAGCTCCACCCCAAACAGCCCCAAAGTTTGTGAAAGAGTCTATTTTGGTAAATGAAACAGGCTGGTTAGACGTGGATATCAACAATCTCCAACATAAAAAATATCCGAATATTTTCGGAATTGGAGATGTAGCTGCTTTACCAACCGCAAAAACCGGAGCAGCCGTACGCAAACAGGCTCCTGTAGTGGTTGATAATATCCTTAAACTAATAAAAGGAAAAACTGCCGACAACAAATCGTACCAAGGGTATTCATCTTGTCCCCTAGTAACAGGTTATGGAAAAATGGTATTGGCAGAGTTTAATTACAAAAATGAATTCACGCCCGACCCAAAACTTAAAATGATGCTGATTGGCGACAGTTCCAAAGAACACTGGCGTTTGTGGCTGTTAAAAAAATACATGCTTCCCTATTTGTATTGGCAAAAAATGATGAAAGGCGAAGATGTTTAGTCCTGTGTAACCTTTGTAACAGACTATCTCTTTTTATAAGCCGAAATTTGCAACAATAAAAAAGAATAAAACTATAATTTATGGAATGGATTTTACAACCATGGCCGTGGTATGTTAGCGGACCATTGATTGCACTGACGATGTTTATTCTACTTTACGTAGGTAAAAATTTTGGAATGTCGTCTAATTTGCGAACACTCTGCACTATGTGCGGAGCCGACAAAACCTGTGATTTTTTCTGTTTTGACTGGAAAGCACAACGCTGGAATTTATTGGTAATGAGCGGAGCTGTTATCGGTGGTTTTGTAGCTTCAAATTATCTGTCGGATAATCAAATACCTGATTTAAACCCTAAAACAGTTGAACATTTAAAGGAAATAGGATTTGAAAGTGCCGGAAAAGCATACGTACCAACAGAGTTATTTGGGAATAATGCTTTTTCAGAACCTAAGACGTTGGCAATTTTGTTAATAGGAGGTATTTTGGTAGGCTTTGGGGCACGTTATGCGGGTGGTTGCACATCGGGACACGCTATCTCCGGTATCAGTAACCTGCAATTGCCATCGCTCATAGCTACCATAGGTTTTTTTATTGGCGGACTAATAATGGTATACCTTATTTTTCCTTTAATTTTTTAAGTTAAATGAAAAGGCTAACATTCATGTTGATGATTTTCATTTTTCAACATGCTGTGGCACAAAGTGATTACCCCTTACGGACCTCAAAGGACAGTACGTTTGCTTCCTATGTAAATAAAGGAGAGGTTAGCGGTCATATCCGCAATTTTTTCATGGCTACAGAAAACCGTTACGGGAATGACTATCATGCCAATGCCTTTGGGGGTGTATTAAGTTATGAAACCAAATCGTACAAGGGTTTTCAGTTAGGTGTTTCAGGGATATTTACCTACAAGATGTTTTCATCAGATTTGAATAAACCTTACGATCAGACCAATAAATCATCACGGTGGGAACAGGAACTTTTTGATGTGAATCATAAGGACAATTTTAAAGATCTGGACAGATTGGAGGAACTGTATATCAAATATCATTGGAAAAATTCGTACGTAACCTATGGGAAAATCCCGGTAGAATATACGCCCTTATTGAATAAAAGCGATGGAAGAATGAAGCCTTTTGCTTTTCAGGGAGGTTGGTTACATCATAAAAACGAAAAATTTCAGGCTGATGTGGCGTGGATACATAAAGTTTCTCCAAGATCGATGACCGAATGGTTTCCAATGGATGAGGTTATAGGACTTACTGATAACGGCTATTTACCAAACGGAGAAAAAGCAGAGTATGAAGAAACAACCCATTCACAAGGATTGGCTATTGTTCATTTGGGAAAGGAATTTAAAAATTTGAAATTCAATTTCTGGAATTTTCATTTGGATAAATTCATTAACACCTCCTGGTTGCAATTGGAATATTCAAAACAGCATTGGCAGGCAGGAATGATTTATTCGTATCAGATTCCGAATGCTTACCAAGAAAATTTGCCTTACGAAAATCGGTATGTGCAGCCAAATGAAAACGGACAAGTAGCCAGCTTTATGCTGAAATACAATAATGGTTCATCACAATTTAAAGCAGCCTATACTAAAGCTTTTGAATCAGGCAGGTATTTATTTCCAAAGGAATTGGGACGGGATCAGTTTTTCACATCGATGACCAGAAGCCGTATCGAAGGATTGGGTGGAGTTGAAGTTTTTGCTATCGGGTATCAGTACAATTGGCAACATTTATTTTTGAATGTCGATGCAACTACGACTCATGGAGCAGCAATAGATGACTATGAATTAAACAAATACAATATTGATGATTATTACCAGATCAATACACGACTGCATTACGAGTTTACCAATTTTTTAAAAGGTCTTCATATCGAGTTATTATATGTCTGGAAACAAAATAAAAACGAGCATAATACACAACTGGTTGCACAAAGAAGCGATTACAGCCAAATCAATCTAATAACAAATTTTAATTTTTAAAAGCAATGAAAAATATAGTTTACTTACTGATCGGAACATTTTTCGGAATTGTTATGTACAAATCCGAAGCCGCATCATGGTTCCGGATTTATGAAATGTTCCAGTTTCAATCCATTCACATGTATGGACTGATGGGAACAGCTTTAACAGTAGGAATAATCATAGTACAGTACATCAAAAGAAACAAAGTAAAAGACGTGAATGGCAATCCTATTATTATTGCAGATAAGGACAAAAGTATCCCGCGCTATTTAATAGGTGGTATTCTTTTTGGTTTGGGTTGGGCATTGGCAGGAGCTTGTCCCGGACCGATGTTTGTAATGACAGGTGCCGGATATTTCCCAATTTTAGTTGTAATTTTAGGAGCGGTATTAGGCACTTGGTTTTATGGGTTGATAAAAAATAAGTTGCCTCATTAAAATCAAAATAATTATGGAAGAATTAATCCGTGAAACCTATCGTGGCATATTCGAAAAAGAGCTGATTGACGAAATCGTTTCTGTCGCTAAGGTTGTCGAATTCAAAGAAGGAGATGTATTGATAGATATTGGTAAATATATCAAAACCATGCCTTTGCTAATCAGTGGAGCTATCAAAATTATGCGTGAAGATTTTGACACAGGTGAGCTTCTCTTGTATTTCATTGAAAAAGGAGATACTTGCTCTATGACACTCAACTGTTGCATGGGCGACAAAAAGAGCGAAATTCGTGCCGTGGCTGAAAATAATGGTTTGGTAGCCATGATTCCTGTGGGCAAAATGGAAGAATGGTTGGGCAAATATAAAAGCTGGCGTGCTTTCGTATTTCAAAGTTACAACAACCGTTTTAATGAAATGCTTGCTGCCATAGACAATATTGCTTTTATGCACATGGACGAACGTTTATACAACTATCTGAAAGAAAAAAGCAAGATTAATAATTCTCCCATCATCATAAAAACCCATCAGGAAATTGCTTACGAACTCAACAGTTCCCGTGTAGTAATTTCACGATTGCTGAAAGCATTGGAAAATGAAGGAAAAATAAAACTGAACCGCAATAACATAGAATTGTTAAACTAACGCTATGGAAGAAACCAAAAGCGAACAAATAAAATCATTCAAAAAAGATCTGATACTTCGGGAAGAGTTGGCAATCCAACGAACCTTTCTGGCCAATCAATCTACTTTTTTATCTTTTTTAAGAAGTTCTATGTACTTTTTAGTAGCTGGTCTTAGTGTCAACAAGCTTGTTGATGGTAACGAGGCTCTAATTTTTGAATACATATTATTTATCATATCGGGCTTACTGTTGATTGCAGGCATCATCAACTATTTTCAAAACCATACGAAAATCAAACAAAGTAAAATTCATATAGGTGATTATAAGCTTAAATATGAAAAAAAAGAATGATCAAAAGTAAGGAAAAGATAAGCTTAGGATTGAGAGAAAATTGGCAACAGTTTTCTCTTTTAGTATTGGTCAATATGATGGTGGGGGGGCATGGTTGGTTTGGAAAGAACCGTTGTCCCATTGGTTGGCACAGAAGAGTTTAATATACAATCCGATGTTGTTGTTTTCTCATTTATCATTGCTTTTGGTGTGATTAAAGCATTTACCAACCTTATTTCGGGTGTGTTGGCAGACAAATATACCCGAAAGAAAGTTTTGATCTGGGGGTGGTTAGTTGGACTGCCTGTTCCATTTATTTTAGCTTTTGCACCGTCTTGGAATTGGATTTTATTTGCCAATGTATTGCTTGGAATTAGTCAGGGATTAGCTTGGTCAATGACCGTCAATATGAAAATTGACCTGGTAGGTAAAAAAAGCAGAGGTTTAGCCATGGGATTGAACGAAGCCGCAGGTTACGGAGCGGTTGGATTGACGGCATTGCTTACGGGTTATTTAGCATCTCATTACGGACTACGACCGCAACCTTTTTATATCGGAATGGCTTATACCATTATTGGGTTATTGCTTTCTGTTTTTGCGGTTCGGGACACCCGAAAATTCGCCCAATTAGAAGCCTTACAAGTATCAACGGATGAAACTGAACATAAGCCCAGCTTATGGTGGGTATTTAAAGAAACGTCTTTCAAAAACAAAAACCTGTTTTCTATTTCTCAAGCAGGACTGATAAACAATCTGAATGACGGAATGTCTTGGGGTGTATTCCCTTTGCTCTTTATGTCTATGGGAGTAGGCTTGGAAGGTATAGGCTGGATCAAAGCCGTTTATCCTGTCGTTTGGGGTGTAGGGCAAATTGTTACCGGACCTTTAGCCGACAAAATAGGCAGAAAACCTTTGATTGTCTGGGGAATGTTCGTACAGGTTTTGGGTCATATTATTATCGGTTTTGAATGGCTTGAACCTTTAACCTCTGGTTTGATGGGTTCGGTACTTTTGGGTATTGGTACAGCTATGGTTTATCCAGCTTTGTTAGCTGCCGTAAGTGACACCGCTCACCCAAACTGGCGAGCTTCTTCTTTAGGAGTTTATCGTTTTTGGCGGGATATGGGTTACGCTATCGGTGCATTGATGGCAGGAATAGTTGGTAACTTCTTCGGATTGGAATGGGCTGTTCACATCGCAGGATTGATTACATTTATTTCCGGTATCATCGTATGGATAAGGATGAAAGAAACAATTGCTCAGTAAATTGATTACTCATCAGCTGATAAAAACAAGCCTAAAACGCACTCTTATGTAACATTAGTTACAAAACAAAAAGTAAAGTAATTTTACTTTTGAAAAATATAAATCTCTTTGATTTGAAAATAGCAAGAGTCATATTATTAATCTATTTCATTTTTTTAAACTTACTACCAATTGGAAGGTTTGTCAAAATGGAATTTACCAGCTCTTGTAAAACAAAGTGCAATAAAGAATTATGTCATAAAAATCAAAAAGAAGAAAACCAAACAGAGAATGATTGTAAAGAGCAATTCTGCATTTTTAAAATCAATCCAAATACAGTATTTGTCTTTTTCTCTAAAACTTCTACCACGCTAAATTATTATCTGCAAGTAATAGTCAAACAACCAAAATTTTCTTTTGACGAACGTCTAACAGATGACTATTCCTCTAAAATTTGGCAACCGCCCCAGATAGCATAACAAAGCAAAATACAAAACAAGTTAATTATTAAATTTAAAATTATTTACAATGAAAAATATCATTTCAATTGTAACGCTATTGTTATGCTTCAGTTTTAACGTTAATGCACAAGAAAAAGCAAATTGTCAAAACAATAAAGAATGTTCCAAAGAATGTAAAATGGACAAAAAGGAATGTGCTAAAGACAAGAAAAATTGTTCATCCGAGCAAATAAAAGATTGTAAAAAGGAACACAAAATGTGTGCTTCTGACAAAATGAAAAAAAAAGAGAATAAAGAATGTTGCTCTGCAAAAAAAGCAGATAGCAAATCATAATTTCTGATTTTACTGTGAGCTTAAACTACTTTAAGCTCACAGTTTTCTTTCAAAGTATCAAATAATTAAACACTAAAAAAAATGAATTTAAAACACATAATATTAGGACTTTCCTTTACTCTATTTGTAAATTTCACTATCAAGGCACAGACATCAAATAACATTGTAAAAGTTAGTGGAGCGATGAGCAATGTAATGAAAAAAGGACAACTTCAAGGAACAATTCTTTTAGATACAATTCAAAACAAACAACATTTGTATGGATTGGGTCCGAAAGAATATCTAAAAGGGGAATTACTAATTATTGATGGAAAATCTTATGTTGCGAGTGTGAATGAAGATGGATCTATCAAAACAGAAGAAACCTTTGATGTAAAAGCACCTTTTTTCGTTTATGCCAATACTGAAAATTGGAAAGAATACACTTTACCAAAAAAAATCAGAACACTAAAACAATTAGAAGAATTTATCGACAAAAAAACTAAAAATAATAATCGCCCATTTGCATTTAAGTTACAGGGAATATTCGCTAAAATTAATTTTCATATTCAAAATTTACCTGACGGTACTATTGTAAAATCACCAAAAGACGCTCATCAGGGACAAGGAAAATATGAACGTGAAAATATAGAAGGTGAAATTATAGGTTTTTTTTCAACAGAGCATCAAACCGTTTTCACTCACCACGACACTTACATTCATATTCATTTTATCAATTCAGAACGTACGGAAATGGGACATATCGATGATTTGATGCTAAACGGTAAAATGAAAATTAAACTTTACTTACCAAAAGAATAATTATGGATAAGTTCCCCTTCTGTAACAATGGTTACTGTGTACCTTTTAGTTCCCGATTAATTTTACAAAAATTTAAAATTTAAGGAACAAATGGAAAACAAAGCAACAATTCAGGAATTTAACCGCTTCTTGAACATTCACGAACAGCTCTATCTTCAAACGTTGGAACTATTAAAAGATGTTCCCGATGAGGTGTTTAAAAGTACACCGATTGATAACGAAGTGATGTATCTCGGAACCCGTGTGAATACGATTAATATAGGTGGATTAATCCGTCATTTTGTATTGGCAGAAATTCATTGGTTTCAAGCGATGAAGGAAGGAGAAAACGGACTGGCAATTCCAAAACCAGATAACGCTTCTTTATTGGAAAACATTGCAGACGGACAAGAACTGGTCGAAAAATACAAAGACGTATTTGCCAAAGGATTTGAAATCCTAAAAAGCTATACCGAAGAAGATTTGAATAAAACCGTTTCCTTTATGGGACGGAAATACACGGTAATGGCATTTCTGTGGATTACGTTTGGGCATCATTCGTATCATTTAGGACAGGTGGATATGTTAATGCGTCAGCACAATATTTATCCTGCTGAATATATGGAATGGCCAAATACCTCAACCCTGATTGGCTAATGGAAAACATCAGAAAAAAGTATGAAGAGTTGTTGGGTTTCGTTCCGGAAAATATCGAAAAAAGATTGCATTTGGCAGAACTTTCAGAAGAAACAGGAGCGATAGAAGTCATAGAGAAATACCGTGAACAACTCATATACAATAATCCACTCGACAAGAAAACCCAGCAATTGGTACATTTTGCTTTACTGATTGGGGGAATGCACAAAGAACCTGCAAAACTGCACGCTAAAGGAGCCTTAAAAGCCGGAGCTACCGTAAAAGAACTCTTTGGCGTTTGCGAAACGGCAGCCATTACAGGTGGAATGCCTGCATTTAGTTTGGCGGTGGATTGTGTATTTGAAGCGATGGAAAAGTCTGTTTAAAGGGTATCATAAAAAACGAGGATTTAATGTCCTCGTTTTTTTATTTGTGTAACCTTTGTTACTTTCTGCCCAAACTGTAAATGCTAATTTTGAGGATTTATTACTACACTAATAACGTACTAAAGTTAGTGTAGATAGTTTTAAACATTGAAATTTTAAAGCAGTTAATATATGAAATCTATCTTTTTTAAAAGCAGTTTCCTTGGGTTGGTAGCCTTACTCTTCTTATCGAATTCCTCGTTTGCACAAGGTCTTTTTTTTGAACGTATTTATGGAGAAACGCTATCACAGGCAAGTTATGTGATTGGCGATGCACAAACTAAAGAAGTAATTGTTATCGACCCTAAAAGAGACATTGATACCTATTTGCAAATTGCAGAGAAACATAATTTGAAAATTACCAAAATTACCGAAACACATATTCACGCAGACTTTCTCAGTGGTTCGAGAGAACTCGCAGCAGTTACTAAAGCACCCTTGTATTTATCCGATGAAGGCGGAAAAGATTGGCAATACGATTTTCCACATACCGGACTGAAAGATGGCGATAAGATTTCGGTTGGAAGTATTACGATAGAAGTCATTCACACCCCGGGACATACGCCCGAGAGCCTGACTTTTTTGGTAAAAGATGGGACTTCAAATCCAATAAAAGCCATTACCGGAGATTTTATTTTTGTGGGTGATGTTGGTCGTCCTGATTTATTAGAAAAAGCAGCCGGACAAATTGGTTCGCAGGAAATTGGAGCAAAGCAACTCTATCATTCTATTGAGAAATTTTTGAAATTACCCGATAACACAGAAATCTGGCCGGGACACGGAGCAGGTTCTTTCTGTGGGAAAAGTTTGAGCAATATTCCGCAATCGACTTTGCAACAAGAAAAACTAACCAATCCAGCTTTGCAATTTTCGGGAAAAGAAACTGATTTTGTAAACTATATTTTGAACGATCAACCGGCTCCGCCAAAATATTTTGCGATGATGAAAGATCTGAACGGAGTAGATCGTCCGCTATTGGTTGAAGTTCCAAAACTTGCTAAACTCAATCAAAAAGAAACAGAAGATGCGATTAAAAATGGGTTAATCGTTATAGATGCCCGTCCTAAAGCAGTTTCGAGTCAAGGATTTATTTCGGGAAGTTTTCTGATTGAAAATATGAAAACATTCTCCACATTTGCCGGTTCGATTGTCGATTATCAAAACCAGATTATTTTGATTGCCGAAGAAAACCAAATCGAAGACCTTACCCGAAAATTGATGCGTATCGGAATGGACAATATCTATGGTTACATTACCAATCCTTCAGATTACAACTTGTCTTTACAAAAAGTAAAAACCATTGATACAGATACTTTTAAATCGTATTTGGAAAACAAAAACATTCAGAAAATTGATGTCCGTACCGAAAACGAATACAAAAGTGGTCATATCAACGGTGTTGAAAATATTGCCTTAAATACACTTGAAAAAAATCTGGATAAAATCAATAAAAAAGAACCTGTCATCATCCATTGCCAAAGTGGTGCACGTGCGGCAATTGCTTATTCCATTCTTGTAAAAAACGGTTTTGAAAACATTCTGAATTATTCCGGTGGAATTAACGAATGGAAAGATAAAAACAACGAACTTGTGAAGTAATTTCAAATTCTCAAACAAGAATGCAGCATAAAAGAAAAGCAATCCAAGATTTGTATACCGATGAACTGGCACATTGCTATGGATGTGGAAAAAACAATCCCAATGGTCATCAGTTAAAAACGTATTTAGTGGGCGATGAAACTATCGCCCATTTTACGCCAGACGAAAAATTCACAGCAATCCCCGGTAGTGTATATGGTGGTTTAGTAGCTTCCTTATTAGATTGTCACGGAACTGGTTCGGCTGCGGCTTTTGCTTGCGTTGAGGAAAATATCGATCTTGAAAATGTAACAATTATTCCTGTAAGATGTGTAACAGGATCGCTTAAAGTTGATTTTAAAGCACCTACTCCAATGGGTAAAGAGCTGGAGCTAAAAGGAAAACTCCGACGTATCGAGGGCAGAAAAATCTGGGTAGATATGACACTTTCCGCTGATGGAATTGTTTGTGCAACAGGAGAAATTTTAGCGATAAAACTCAAAGACTAAGCATTTGACTTAGTCTTTGAGTTTTTTTAATGCTCTCCGTAACCTACATCATCCATTTTGCCTTTAAAAACTCTGAACTGAATGATAAAATACACAACAACCAAAATCGCTGCAACTATAAACCAACTCAAACCTATTGATAATCCATATTCGTGAGCGGCCACATTATAGACAGTCAATGATGGGTTAATTTGATTTGTAGAAGGTAATAAGGTCGGAAACAAAGAAGCTATAGTGGTAGCAAAACTGCCGAAAATAAACAAAGAAGAAAACAGAAAACCGCTGCTATCTTTTTTGAATTTGTTAATTCGGAACAAACCGATTAGACCTACTGCACCAATTATCGGGAATATCCAAAGCCAATAATGCGTTTGCAGATTATTTAAAGGAAAGGGCTTTACATAATGCCATAAACAAGCAGAAGTAACAACCAGTGCCAATAATACAAAATTCAATTTAAAAATAACTTTTTTAAGTCTTTGATTTAGATCTGTAGATGTTTTAAGGATAATCCAATTAGCCCCGTGAATGGTTAATGTTACAACCGCGACAAGTCCCAATAACAAGGTAAACCAATCAATAACTCCCTGATGCTCTGTAAGCGGATCAAAAGTAGGGTTCCAAAGTGCTAAAAAGAAATAATGAGCTTCTTGTGTAGAAACACCATTTTCGACCATCCCGAGATTTACGCCTCTTACTACATTACCCAAAGCGGCTCCAAAAAACAAGGCTAACAGAAGACTGGCAATCCCAAATGCTTTGTCCCAAATAGCTTCCCACATTCTATGATGTACTTGTCCTCTTAGCTCCAATCCTACAGCTCTGAAAATCAACAACCATAAAACCAGCATCAAAGGCAGATAAAAACCGCTGAAAGCCGAAGCATATAGTGTAGGAAATGCAAAAAACAGAACACCACCCGAAGCAATGAGCCACACTTCATTAGCATCCCAGAAAGGACCGATAGCATTGGTTACGGCTTTCTTTTCTTCTTCTGTTTTTGCAAAGAACAAATGCACGATTCCCGCTCCGAAATCATACCCGTCGAGGATAACATAAATCCCCAACATCACCATTAATACAATAAACCAAAATATTTCCATAACCATTTATTTTAATGCCATTTTAGTAGCTTCAGGACCTTTCCGTATTATTTTTAAGACAAGCAAAAGAAAAAGTAGTCCAAGCAGCAAATACAATCCAACAAACCCCAAAAGTGTAAATAACGTATTTCCCGAAGATACGGTAGGCGAAACGCCATCAACCATACGCATCAGATTATAAACAAGCCAGGGTTGCCGTCCTAATTCCGCTGTGTACCATCCTGCCGTATTGGCGATATAAGGAAAAGGAATCATAAACATCAGAATCCACAGCAACCATTTCGTTTTATACAATCTGCCTTTCCAGAGTAAGAAAGATGCAAGTACCATAATTCCGATAAAAATAGTTCCCAAACCAACCATAATGTGATAACCATAATACAAACCGGGAACATTAGTAGGATGTATAGATTCATCAAATTCGTTTAATCCTTTAATTTCGGCATCCCAACGCTGATACGTAAGAAAACTAAGTACATTGGGTACAGCGATTTTATTATCCAGTTTTTTATTCTCCATATCGGGCTGACCTATCAAAACGATTTCAGAACCTCCTTTTTCAGTTTCAAAAATACCTTCCATCGCAGCAAATGTTGCCGGCTGGTATTTAACCACATTTTTTGCCGCCCAGTCTCCCGTAGGGAAAGCCAATATGACAGAAGAAATCACCCCAAAAACGACACCGCTTTTTACAAAAATCTTCCCGAAGCGACTGTGCCTGTTGCTCAATAAATAGAAAGCTCCGACCGCTGCTACAAAAAAAGAACTTGTTACCAATGACCCTGCCTGATTATGCAGATAAGATGGCCACAGCCACGGATTGTTGAATAGCGCACTAAAATTGTTCAATACAAACTTTCCGTTTTCTAATATTTCATATCCGACCGGATGCTGCATCCAGGAATGCGTAGCAAGAATTAAAAAACCACTTGCCCAAGAACCGAGGAAAACCATCAAACCTGAAAGGAAGTGTAGTTTCTGCCCGAGTAGCTTTTCACCAAAAAGAAACATGCCCAGAAAAGAAGATTCTAAAAAGAAGGAGAACATTCCTTCCATTGCCAATGTTTGTCCGATGATGCCTCCGGTAAGCTCAGAGAACTTAGCCCAATTGGTACCAAACTGAAATTCCATTGGAATACCCGTTACAACGCCCATTGCGAAGTTCAATGCAAATATCTTCATCCAGAATTTAGAAGCATTGTTATAATCTTCATTCTTCGTTCGCAGGAACTTCCATTTAAAATAAACAATCATCAGAGAAAGTCCCATAGTGAGCTGAGGGAACAAATAATGAAAGGTAATCGTAAAGGCAAACTGTAGCCGATTGTAAAGGATCATGTCTTCCATAAGGAATATTTTAAGCGTTTGAATATCAGGTTTTGCTACCGCATATATGCACCTGTAAATGTATTTCTAAATTACAAAAACAATTGTAACACTTGTTACACAGTATAGAATAAATAGACATCTAATGATTTTTAGTTTTAATTTTTAGCTCTGTAACAATTGTTACTGCCTGTGTTATCGTGGTATTCTAATTTTGCCGTATCATTTAATCTTTGAATTATGGCAACAGAGCTTATAGGCTATTTATTAGCCGTTTTAGTAGGTGTTTCATTAGGACTTATAGGTAGCGGAGGTTCCATACTTACCGTCCCTATTTTGGTGTATGTGATGGGGGTTAATCCCATATTAGCCACAGCGTATTCTTTATTTGTGGTAGGTACTACATCTTTAGTCGGCGGTGTTCAGAATGCTATTCACAAAAAGGTAGATTTTAAAACCGTGCTCATTTTTGGTGTTCCATCTATTGTTGCGGTGTATTTAACGCGGGCATATCTGATGCCTTTAATTCCTGATGTGCTTTTCAGTATTGGAAATTTTCAATTTACAAAACCCATCGCTTTGATGGTATTGTTTGCCATCGTAATGATATTTGCTTCGATATCCATGATACGTCCTTGTCCGAATTGTAAAGATGCAGATGACGGCGAAATAAAATACAACTATCCGATGATTCTGTTGGAAGGAGCATTAGTTGGTACGCTTACCGGATTAGTCGGTGCAGGTGGTGGATTTTTAATTATTCCAGCATTGGTTTTATTGGCAAAAATGCCGATGAAATTAGCCGTAGGAACATCGTTGTTTATCATTGCGGCCAAATCACTTTTAGGATTTACAGGCGATTTGCAAGGTAGCGAAACCATCGACTGGACTTTGCTTTCCATCTTTACCGGATTATCCGTTGTCGGGATTTTTATCGGAATTTTTCTGTCTAAAAAAATAGAAGGCAACAAACTCAAATCTGCTTTTGGTTGGTTTGTACTGGTTATGGGAATCTATATCCTAATTAAAGAATTATTCTTATAAATTGTATAAATAGGGCAAAATGTTTCGCAATCAATTGAAAGTTTTTATATTGTAAACATGAAAACGCAACATTTTGCCTGAACATGTATAAAAATTTACAAAGCGAATTAGATAATCTGATAGAAAATATATCTGAAAATTTTGAGACTAACGATATAACCAATAATTCAGAAGCTTTTTTAGAAGTTATCAATTCGTCACCCTACTTAATAACCTTACACGATGTAGATTTATATCGCCCTGTTTGCCTGAATAACAATTTTAGAGATTTTTATGGCTTTAAAAATAATTGGTTAGCAGGTATGGACTATATGTATTACATTAAAACCATGCACGTTTCTACTTTAAACACACTTGTAAAATCGGTTGCATTTTTTAAACAAAAAAATGATGGTTATCTCAATTTAAAATATCAATTATTACATAATAGTAACAGTTATAAAAAAGTAATAGGAAGCACCAAACTATTGGTTTCAGAAGGTAATAAACCCAAATACGCACTTACGGTTGCTAAACAGATAACACATCATAAAACGATAGAGCAAGTTCACACGTTGGTAAGCACTTTAACAACTAAAGAAAAAGAAATAGCCAGAGCATTACTTCATGGAAAAACCAAAAAACAAATCGCTTTAGAATTGTCAATTTCTGAACATACCGTACATACGCACACTAAAAAAATATACAAAAAACTGAATATCAATAAAATACAAGAGTTAATTGTACTATTAGAAAACTTCCCTTTTTGATTGATGAATACCCAAATGTGGGTATTTTTTTGTTTTTAATATTGTTATAGCTTTGTTAAAACACTAAAAATATAATTTATGAGTACAAGTAGATTAAACAAAAACATAACACTAATTATGTTTTTATTGTTGAGTTTAAACGTTTTTGGACAAGGTCGTACAGACCCCCAAACTTTGAACTTTCAAAATATAGACGGTTTTTCGGGATATGTTAAATTCAATACGTTTTATGAAGGATTTGCAACACAACTGAAAGCAAATAGCGGAGTACTTGTTATTAGAGGATATAGCAAAGTTAGCAGGGATGAACTTGAAGCACTACGAAAAGCAGGTATTAATCTTGAAAATTACAAACCTGAAAAATTTCAGTTTGTTGTAGAAGGAACGGCTTTTGTAAAAGATTATGCGGTTAATAATCTTTATAAACATAGTGCCATTGACAAATCTATTTTGAAGATAAATCATAATATGGGAGATTTTACTACCCCGACATTTAGTGACGATGTGAGAAAAATGACAAAGGAATGGAGCGAAAAAAACGGAAATCAAAGCTATTGGGAAAGATTTGGAGGTTTTACTCCATCAAGAGTAACTGAGTTATACTTATTAGAACTAAAAAACGAGATTGATAGAATACTACAAGAATACAAGCGAGAAAAAGCACAAAAAGAGAAAGAAGAAAAAGCTAAAAAAGAAGCATCTTCTGAAAAAAAAGACGATACCGTAGCTGATTCCGATAAGAAAAGTACTTCTTTAAAAAGTGATTCAGGACAGGAAAGCAAAAACAATGAAAATGATTCTTCTGAAAAAGAGAATAAAAGCGAAAGCAAAAAAACTATGGTTTATATCCCGAAAACCAATACACAAATGTATAATGAGCTAAAGGAAATGACCGATAAAAATCCTTCCTTGCTCAACAACTCCGAGACAAGGCAACGGTTACGACACCTAAAAGTTGATTCGGAGAGAGAGCAACAAATTAATCGTGATTATCGTTCAGGTGTATATAACCTTAATAGCAATACGTTATCGCAATATATTTCCAGCAATCAAAAAATAGATACTTACAAAAAAGTTGGTGGAGATATTACTGATGCTGCCGTTGGTTTGGTAAATGCTATATATGCTGAAGGTGATAGAAAACAAGCTGATCGGACCAGTGTTCATGAAAATAATAAAACTAAAGCTTCTTCAAAAGAAGAATCAATTAAGGCTTGGGAGGAAGAAATAGAAAAGAGCAGAAAAGAATTCAAACTAAATGTACAAAATAACATTAAGGAAACTGGTTATAATCTGATAAAAACATTGGAGGTAGGAGTTATCAATTACGAAACAGAAAAAAGAAATAAAGATAAAGGAGAAGGTTACTGGAAAGGAAGTCGCTATTATTATAACCCTATTGAATTCGATAAAATTACAAAAAGATTAGACAACAAATATATTTATATTGTCGAAACAAATGATTTATTTGGAATTTTAGATGATGCTGGAAATGCTATTTATCCTCCACAATTTTCAGGTATATATGTTTTATTAAGAAATAATAAAACACCAAGGATTTTAATAAAAATCAATGACAAATGGGGAGAGATTTTAGCAGATGGAAGTATTGTAGAAGAAGTAAAATACGATGGTATTTGGTATTATCCAAACAAAGAAAAAAAGATTTTGAAGCACAATAATAATTGGGAGGAAAAATCAATTGATAATAATCAATTATTGGGTAATTACTCCTCTGAAGTAATTGCAAAAAAAAATTCTGGAGGATTGATACCTGTAATAAATACAACCTTTAATAAATATAATCCTACTGGTAACTACTCTTTGGATATAGACGGTCAAATTCATAAATTCGGCGAAAATACTGAGGACAGTGGCGAAAATTCAAAAGAATATGAATCTGTTAGGAGAGGGCAAAGTATAGAAAAACTTTATAAAAAAAATGGAAAATGGTTTATTACAGCAGGTTATGGTACTAAAAACATGACTATTGTAGAAATGCCTCAAAAATTTGTAGTTGAAGCTTTAAGAGAAACTGAAAATGGAAAAAAATGGGGAGCTATAAATCAAGATGAAGAAATCATTATTCCTTTTGAACATACATTTATAAGAAGAACAACCAAAGGGTTTACAACAGATAAAGGAGACTATAATATTAATAATTAATAAGTTTAAATAAATGAAAAAAACAGTAACACTTATAACGGTATTCCTATTATCAATGCACAATTATGGTCAAACAAAACAACATCCATATACAGTAGAAAAGACTAAAGAAACACCAATTACCAAAAGTAACCTCAGGATTCCATATTACATTGAAAATACACATCCAAAAGAATCCCTTTTCAAAAAAGGACATAAGTACGCCGTTAAAAATGAATCTCATTATCCAAATGGAACACTAAAAGAAGTAAGCTATAGCTATAGACGAAACACAAGCAATGGTATGTTTATGTATTGCTCAAAAAAGTATTATCCCAATGGACAATTAGAAATTGACCGTTATCAAAATCCTTTTACAGATAAAAAAGAAGGATATGAAAACAAGTTTTATGAAAATGGTAATTTGAAGTCAACTATTTGGATAGTAGGTTATTTTTATCATGGAAACTGGTATAACTTTTACGAAACTGGGCAATTACAATCTTATGGAGCATATACAGGTGCTTTATCCGCTACAAATCAAGAAGTAGGTGTATGGAGATATTATCATGAGAATGGAGAACTTAAATCTGTTGGAGCTTATAAATCTAATCTAACTAAAGAAGATAGATATTTAAAGAGTAACAAAACAGGTGAATGGAAATATTACAACGAATTTGGAGAATTAATTAAAACAGAAAATTTTTAAATATGAGTAAGAAGATACTAACATTGATTTTTACATGCTCATTTATTGTTGTTTATTCGCAAACTGCATTCAAATACGAAAAAACAAAAGACTTTTCCAATGGTTTGGCGACAGTTCAATATAAACAAAAATGGGGATTTATTGATACAAATGGTAAAGAAGTAATTCCTTTAATATACGATGATGCCCTTTCTTTTTCAGAAGGTTTAGCTACCGTAAAGTTAAAAAATAAATGGGGAGTTATTGATAAAGCTGGAGCCACCGTTATTCCTTTTAAGTATGATGATGCCTATTCGTTTTCTGAAGGTTTGTTAGCCGTTAAAATTAAAGACAATTGGGGTTTTATTGATAAAACCGGAGCCACCGTTATTCCTTTTAAGTATGATGATGCCTATAGGTTTTCTGAAGGGCGTGCAGGAGTTAATACAAAAGGGTACTATAAAGGATTTATTGATAATGAGTCCGATAAACAATCTGATTTCATTTACTTTACAGTAGATTCATATTCTGAAGGTTTAGCTTCAGTTGGTATTTGGGACAATGAAACAAACTCTGTTTTTTTTGGTTTTATAGATAGAGAAGGAAACGAGGTTATCGCACTAAAATATGGATTCGCTTTTGATTTCTCTGAAGGTTTAGCATGCGTTTCTAATACTGAATTAAATCAACAATATGGTTTTTTAGATAAAAATGGTAATGAAGTAATTCCTTTGCAATACGAAAATGCTTCTTCTTTTTCGGAAGGAATGGCTAACGTGAAATTAAACTTTGGGTGGGGCTTCATAGACAGAAGCGGATTTTTAGTAATCCCATATCAATACGATTATACAGGATCTTTTTCTGAAGGGTTAGCTGCTGTTCAGAAAAATGAAAAATGGGGGTTTATAGATAAAGATGGAAATGAAGTAATTCCTTTAATATATGAAGAAGATGGTATCAGTTATACAGCACCAAAATTTAGTGGTGGTTATGCAGCAGTAATAAAAGACGGAAAATGGGGATTTATCGACAAATTAGGCAACCATCTCAATATAAAAGAATATCAAGAAAATTATAAATTGACTGTGGACAAAGTAGATTTGTTGGAACATGAAGTTGAAGATGATGATTTTACTTTAGGATTAACTGAGATAGAAATTAATGATAAATTAGGGTTTGTCGATAAACTTGGACAAGTCATTATTCCTCCTATATACGATTCATTCTCTTTTGGATTCGATTATAATACCTGTTTAGCAGCAGTAGCATTAGATAATAAATATGGGCTTATAGATAAAAACGGACAAGTTGTAATTCCTTTTGATTATGATAACGCATGGTCCTTAAGTTCTTGGGATTTAATTGCTGTCAAATTAGACAACAAATATGGTGTTATAGATAAAGATAACAATATAGTAATTCCTATAAAATATGACAGTTTTGGCCATTTGTTAAATATAGACCTAAATTACAATATAATTGCTAGGGTAACACAAGATGGCAGAGAATTTTACATCGACAAAAACGGTAATGAGGTAAAATAAAAATACCTTAATAAAAATGTCAAAATTTAAAAAAAATAAAAAAAGGTATTACATAATTACCATTGCAATACTAATATTGGCATTGGGTATTGGTTTTGTGTATAAAATAGTTCAAGAAAATTTTCAACCCAAAACAGGTGATGAAAGTAGCTTAGAAGTCTTTTATGAAATAAAAAAACAAAATGAGTTAGATAGCATCAATAATCCCAACAACAACCAATAATAAAAGTTAAATGAATTTAAAAAGTGTTTATAGCAATGTTTTTATAAAATCAGTTTTGTTATGGTTGTTATTATGCGTATGCAATGGTAGTTTTGCTCAAAAAATACCAGAAGTTGTACATCAGGGTAAATTGTTGGCTACTGCTATTACTAATGCATCTGTACAAAAAATCCTAATCACACAACAGAATATGGTATAGCAAATATCGAAAATATGTTTTATCTAAAACTAAGCACCCAACATAAAGATACTTTACAAACTGCCATCATTCCGTTAACAAAAATACGATCGGTTGGTTCTAAAAATACTTTTTTAAGCGATAATCCGGCAACAATGTTTACGTTAATTGTAAAAGATAGCGTTTCGGTATTTCAAAAAATAAAAAACGAAAATCAAGCCTATAGTAAAACCAATGCAATTCATTTTTATACTATTGAAAGTGCTTACAACAAAACCATTCAAAAAATTTTAGAGCGTATTATTAGCTTAAATCAACAAACAAAAAATGAAAAATAACAGCTCTAAAATAAAAATTGTAATCATATTTGTCTTACTTATTTGTTGCAATTATTCATTTTCACAACAAAAAGAATGGGAAAATCTTTTAGGGTTATTACAAAAAGAAACATCGTATTTTAATGGTAAATAAGGCTTTTTTAGGTTAGCAAAAACCAGTTTTACCAATTTCGAAATTCAGGAAATGCCCCTTGAAAACGAAACTGTAACTATCAAAATGCACTTAACCAATCGTTTCTTTCCCGAGTCAGATGCGTATTCAACAGAGGTAATCTACGTAGATATTTTTTCCGAAATACAATCGGTTCAGATATTGTATGATTACACCGCTTATTTTAATGAGTATCCAAACTATTTATTTTTAATGATTGAATTTAAAAATAAAGAACAAAAAAGCGTAGTAACCACCAAAGTACAAAATCCCGAAACAGGTTTATATCAAGAAGATGTAACCGAAACCTATTCCGATAGATTAATTTTCCCTATACGAAGCAAAAATCGTGAGAAAATTTTTAGAGCTTTTGATGCTTACTTGGCTACCGTTTTTAAAACCTACATATTAAATGCTGATACCCACCACTAAATATGAAAACAATTACCCGAAGTGACGTTTTTAAGCAATATGCCATTATTAGTGCTGTAATTTCTGATTTCCAAAATTTGAATTACGATGAAGATTACCCAGAATACAACACCGATTTAGACCATTTAACATTGGGCAGAAATGAGGCTTTATATCATAAAAGTTTCATTTTTATGTTGCCACATAATGACATTAACACTTACACAGAAGCTTTATCAGAAAAATTAGAAAAACTTTTTAAGGCATTAAACATCAATGAATTTGTTTTAGTGTCAGTTCCCAATTCAAATATTATTGGTGATACAACAATTACAGAACCCAAATTTGTAAAAGCTCAAAACTATTTGCAACAATTCACAAAAAACAAAAATTACAACGAAGCCTTTATCTTTGATATTAAAGATGTAAGCCGAATGATTCATGCGTATTTTTGGCTTTCTCGCTTGGATATGTCGTTACCCGAACAGCTTTTCTTTTTTGATAGTAAACAACAATTTTTCTTTTTTATCTGTAAACGAGGAAATATTCACTTAACAGTTTTAGATAAAAACATAAATCTTTCCAATGAAGTTATAAAACAAAACGGTTTTCTACCCGACGCAGATATTGATCAGTTTTAAATTTGTGCTGAAATTCAATGATTATTCAAATAAAAAAGTTTAGGTAATAAAAAAACAGTCTTGTAACTTATGTTACTGTGCAGGTTATAAGCAGGTTGTAGTTTTGTATCATAAAATTTAAAACAATTAAAAAATCATAAAAATGAAAGTAGAACAAATTTATACAGGATGTTTAGCTCAAGGAGCTTATTATATCGAAAGTAACGGGGAAGCAGTAGTTATTGATCCATTACGTGAAGTACAGCCTTATATCGAAAAAGCAGAAAAAGACAATGCCAAAATCAAATATGTATTAGAAACGCATTTTCACGCTGATTTTGTAAGCGGACATTTAGATTTGGCTAAGAAAACCGGTGCAACTATTGTTTTTGGGCCTACTGCAAAGCCCGGATTTGAAGCACACGTTGCCGAAGACGGGGAGATTTTAAACGTAGGAAACATTCAAATCAAAGTAATCCATACACCGGGACATACCATGGAAAGTACTTGTTTTCTTCTGATAGATGAAAATGGTAAAGAAACTAGCTTGTTTACAGGTGATACTTTGTTTATCGGCGATGTAGGTCGTCCTGATTTGGCACAAAAAGTAATTGCTGACTTAACACAGGAAAAATTAGCGGCTCATTTATATGATTCATTGCATAATAAAATCATTCCGTTAGCAGATGATATCATTGTCTATCCAGCACACGGAGCAGGTTCGGCTTGCGGTAAAAACATGAGCAAGGAAACGACCGATACTTTAGGCAACCAAAAGAAAACCAATTATGCTTTGCAACCAATGAGTAAAGAAAAATTCATCGAAGAGGTATTGGATGGATTGATGCCGCCTCCGGGATATTTTCCGGCAAATGTATTGATGAACATCAAAGGTTACGAAAGTATAGACGAAGTATTGCACAAAGGAACACAGGCTTTAAGCCCAACGGAATTTGAAGTCGCAGCTAACGAAACCGATGCATTATTACTGGATACTCGTGATGCACAAACCTTTGCCAAAGGCTTTATTCCAAATTCCATCAACATTGGCATTGACGGCAATTTTGCATCTTGGGCAGGAACATTAATTCCGGATATTAAACAAACCATTTTATTGATTGCCGACGAAGGTCGTGAAGAAGAAATCGTTACCCGTTTGGCTCGTGTGGGTTATGACAATACCATTGGTTATTTAAAAGGCGGATTTGAAGCGTGGAAAAATGCAGGTAAAGAAACTGATACTATCGAATCAATTTCGGTAGATGAACTGGCAAAACGAATGGAAGAAAATCCTGATTTGAACATATTAGATGTCCGCAAAAAGAGCGAGCATTTTTCAGAACACTTGATTGGTTCAGAAAACATTGCGTTAGATTATATCAACGAACACATTGCAGAAGTAAATAAAGACAAAACCTATTATGTGTATTGTGCCGGTGGTTACCGTTCTATGATATTCAATTCCATATTAAGAGCCAGAGGCTATGACAATCTGATTGATGTTCAAGGTGGATTTACCGCAATAAAAGAATCCGGAAAATTCAAAGTAAGCGATTACGTTTGTCCAACCACAATGCTATAAACCAAAATAAATAATTGTAAAATCTATAAAAATAGAATTATGTTTTTTCAACACGTATATGATAAAAGTTTAGCTCAGGCGAGCTACTTTATAGGCTGTCAGGCAAAAGGAGAAGCCATTGTAATCGATGCACAACGTGATATAGATGTGTATCTGGAAATTGCGAAGCAAAACAATATGAAAATCACCCATGTCACCGAAACGCATATCCACGCCGATTTTCTCTGCGGTTCACGTGAATTAGCAGCAGTGACCGGTGCACAAATGTATCTTTCGGACGAAGGTGGAGAAGATTGGCAATACCAATTTCCGCACATAGGATTGAAACACGGAGATAAAATCAATGTGGGAAACTTAACCTTAGAAGTCCTGCACACACCAGGACATACGCCTGAAAGTATCAGCTTTTTGTTGACAGACCATCCGGCAACCGACAAACCGGTAATGGTATTCACGGGAGATTTAGTTTTCGTGGGTGATATTGGTCGTCCTGATTTGTTGGAAAAAGCCGCAGGATTGGTCGGAACTCAGGAAAAAGGAGCCAAACAGATGTATGAATCTATACAACGCTTTGCTGAATTGCCGGAATACGTGCAGGTATGGCCAGCACATGGAGCGGGTTCGGCTTGTGGTAAAGCCTTGGGAGCAGTACCAAGTTCAACGGTAGGATACGAAAAAATCCGTAACTGGGCATTTCAATATGAAGATGATGAAGCCGGATTTATCAAATATTTATTAGAAGGTCAGCCGGAACCACCAAAATATTTTGCGATGATGAAACACTTGAACAAAGTCAATCGTCCGCTATTGGTAGAAGTTCCGAAGCACCCAAAATTATCCAAAGAACAATTTCTAACGGCATACCACAACGGATTGAAAGTGATCGATACTCGAAATAAAACAGATTTTGCCAAAGGATTTATTCCGGGAAGTATCAATATTCAGGGCAATAATTCTTTCTCTACTTGGGCAGGTTGGTTACTGAATTATCAGGAACAATTTATTCTAATTGCTGATGATAACCAAATCGAAGATCTGACCCGGAAACTGATGCGGATAGGATTGGATAATATTTATGGATACATTTCCAATGTAGAAGACTTGGAGTTGGAATTGGAAACCGAAGACATTATCGATATTGAAGAATTCAAATCGTACATCGGAAATCCTGATGCACAAATCGTCGATGTGAGAGGGTTGACAGAGTACGAAACTTATCACGTAGAGGGTGCAGATCACGTTTTTGTAGGAACACTACTGGACAATCTGGATAAATTCAGCAAAGACAAACAAATCGTCATCCATTGCCAAAGTGAAGATAGAGCAACCATTGCCCAATCGCTTTTAGCGAAATACGGTTTCAAAAATGTGAAGAACTATTCTGCCGGGATGAAAGAGTGGATGGAAGTAAATAGTTGAATAATCTTAAAATTAAAAAAATGGAAAATCAAGTAAATACAATGCCAAGAATTGGCGATATGGCACCCGATTTTGAAGCGGTGACCACTACAGGAGTAATCAAATTTTCGGAATACAATAAAGGAAGCTGGGTAATCTTATTCTCGCACCCTGCGGACTTTACACCGGTTTGTACAACAGAAATGACGGGCTTTGCGAACGAAAGCGATTTCTTTGAAAAGCACAATACCAAGTTGATGGGATTGAGCATCGACAGTATTCATTCGCACATTGCATGGGTTAATGCCGTTGACGAAAAAACAGGCGTATTGTTCAACTTCCCGATTATTGCCGATTTGGATATGAAAGTAGCCAAATTGTACGGAATGTTGCAACCGGGCGAAAGTGAAACTGCGGCTGTTCGTGCTGTATTTATTATAGATCCGACTGGAAAAATCCGTTTGATTATGTATTATCCGTTAAATGTAGGTCGGAATATGGACGAAATCAAGCGTTCATTATTGGCACTTCAAACTTCAGATGAATACAAAGTCGCCATGCCGTTAAACTGGCAACCCGGTGATAAAGTAATCGTTGGAGCACCAAAAACATTGGAAGGATTGAAAGAACGTAAAGCCGATACGACTTTAGAGCAAGTGGATTGGTACTTAGCTAAAAAATCAATTTAATTTAATCAATTTAAGAAGATTGGATTTTCTATCTGAGAAGACAATCTTCTTATCCTAATTTTTACATCATGTTAGAATTATTTCAAAATATAATTGCTGCCAATCAAACCATACAAAATCATGTTTTTTTGGTAGATGTACGTACCCCGGATGAATTTGCAGAAGGAAGCGTTGAAGGAGCTGTAAACATTCCGTTAAGCGTATTGGAACAGGAGTTTTCACAGTTTAAAAACAAAGAAAATATTGTTGTATTTTGCCGTAGCGGAGCCAGAAGTGGAAACGCCAAATTGATATTGGAACAAAATGGCTTTGAACGTGTCATCAACGGTGGTCCGTGGCAAAATGTACAGCAAGCCTTGGATGAAATATTGCAGAAAAAGTAAATGACACATCACTTTTTCACTCAACGGTATAAATCAAAAAAAGATGCAAAAACAAAGTGTCAAATTCATTCTCATTATTATAATTGGAGTAGTTATGTTAGGAATTTTTAAAAATCTTTTCGGTCAGAAAGACAATACAGAACTAAAAGAAGTACTTGCGGACAATGCCTATTTGGTTGATGTTCGTACACCTTCCGAGTTTGCATCCGGAAGCGTAAAGGGAGCCGTAAACATTCCGTTGGATAAAATTTCGGGACAACTTTCCAAATTCAAAGGAAAGAAAAATATAGTGGTATTTTGCAGAAGTGGCAACCGGAGTAGTCAGGCAAAAAGTATTTTAGAAAAAAACGGTTTTAAAAACGTTGTCAATGGTGGTACCTGGCAAAATGTTAACTCGTTAATTTCTAATAATTAAAAAGCAGACAAATGAAAAACTATTTAAGAGGCTGGAACTTCATGCGGATTATCCGTCTGGTTTTGGGAATTGTGATCATCGTTCAAGGCATTCAGGCACAGCAATGGATGCTTGTTGTCTTAGGTGGATTATTTACATTGATGCCTTTGTTCAATGTTGGCTGTTGCAGTACGGCGGGTTGCGGAACTAATTATTCTTCAAGAAAGCCGACAGGAACAGAAGACATTACCTACGAAGAAGTAAAATCAAAATAGCAATGAATACATTTATAAGAAAAAACCTTTTAACCATTATCGGAATACCATTAGGCGCCATAGCCGGATTTCTCTATTGGAAGTTTGTAGGTTGTAACACAGGTACTTGTGCGATTACATCCAATCCACTGAATAGCACGTTATATGGCTCGGTAATGGGAGGTTTGGTATTCTCTATGTTTAAAAACAACAAAAAAGAAAAGAATGACATTTCAGGAAATAATTAATCAAGACAAACCCGTGTTAGTCGATTTTTTCGCTACATGGTGTGGGCCTTGTCAAATGCAGGCTCCTATTTTAGAAGAACTCAAGCAGCGTATTGGCGACACAGCTGGTATTATAAAAATAGATGTAGATCAGAACCCACAGGTTGCAGCACAATATCAAATACGAAGTGTACCTACATTGGCTATTTTTAAAAATGGCGAGGTTCGATGGCGGCAGTCAGGTGTTTTTCCTGCCAATGAATTAGAACGATTGATAAAGGAAAATCTCTAAAAAAAGCCGAAGATGTGAGTATCTTCGGCTTTTTTCACTTGTTACTCCTCTATGAGTTGTTTTAACGCATTGACGATTTCCGGCTTCGAATAATCCCTTCCGCCTTCAATCCTTGCCGCAATAGCACCTTTCTTATCCAGTATGACGGTTGTAGGTATCGCTCCACTTAGAAATTCTTTTGGGATTTCACTGTGGGGAATATATACCGGAAGATTAAATTCTCGTTTGTCCATAAAAGCTTGTGATTTTTTATGTTTTCCATCTACATCCACCATCAGGAAGATGATATTTTCATTTTCGCCAAACTTCGCTTTCAGTTCGTTGATGGACGGCATTTCTGCAATACAGGGCGGACACCAGGTTGCCCAAAAGTTAATAAAAACAACTTTGCCTTTGAGGTCATTTAACGCAATTAATTTACCATTTCCATCCTGAAATGTAATATCATTTGCTATCTGATTTTCTGTTCTTTCAGCGACTACATCTGATTGCTGCTCATTATTTCCGTTATATTTCCCTTCAACATTCGAACACCCCGCAAGAATGGCTGTAGATAAAACTACATAATGAAATGCTGGCAAACGCAACCTTTTTTTTATTATGTTCATTATTTCCAAATTATTGGTTTTACTATCGAAATTTATACCCTGTTTCCGCCATTTGAGAGAAAGCATTTGTGCCTAAATCTACCGCAATTGAACGTCCGTCCAGTACAGGATTTACTGTTCCTTTTACCTTTAAATATTCTTCTACGGCATCGTGCAAAGTATAATCTTTAATCTCAACATTTTTACCGTTTGGCATACGGCATAACACGTGCAAAGGCTCTCCGGTACGGTTACACGAAGCCATTTTATAGGTTTTACCGAGATCCATCGGTTTGCCTTGAATGGTTACTTCCAGCACACGTTCGCCCATTTCTTTGGAACTGTCAAATTTTAAGGTCATGCCCGAAAAGCGAACCAGCCATCCGCCAAAACGTTTGGACGGATCCTTGGCAAATACATTGTTGATTTCCTTTTCTAACCAGTCTTTGATTTGCTGACCGGTCACTTCACCGATTTTCATGTGTTCGTCCACAGGCAGCATCCGCCATAAATCCTCTTTGGTAATCGCCTTTTTACCATTTTCATCAGGAACAATCGGCACGCCAAAGCGAAAGCCATTGGAAGTAGCAAAATCTGTACCTGATTTCCAAAGCAAGGCATCGGTAATCATGTTATCCATGGGGTTTTCAACCACCAGGTAGCGATACATCGGTGTACTGGTATAGCCCAATATTCGTTGCATATCTTCTTTGTAAGGAGCCAAAGACTGATCGACCAATTGCTGTACTTCGGCATTTGCGGGATATTTCTCCGGGTCCACTTCCATCAGTTCGTAGTCGTAACCCACGATTTTTTTGTCTTTGATTTTTAAATCTAATTTCCCTACAAACGAACCAAAAGCTCCGGGCTCTACAACAGTTGTAAATTTTCCTTTTATTGGTTTACGGATACGTTCGTGTGTGTCGTTTCCAAAGATAAAATCTACACCTTCAACCGCAGGATTATTGGCCAATAAAACTTGTTTTGAAATGCCAATATGCGCCACCAAAAAGAGTAAATCTACCTTTTGGGTTTCTTTAAGATTCTTAATCAGTTCTTTCAGATTGTTATCTACTTCGGTAAATTTCAACCCTTTGCTGAAACCCGGGTTTTGACGGATTGGAACTTCCGGATCGTTATAGGCGATAAATCCCATTTTTACACCTTTCTTTTCCGTAATCCAATAGGGCGGAAAAATCGGCTTTTCGTCCGCTTCATGATACATATTGGACACGATAACATTGGTTTTGTAACCGTTCATCACCTCCAACATTATTTGTCTGCCATATATAACCTCCCAATTTCCCGGAATAAGCAAATCATAATTCATCTGTTGGATAAGAGCAGGGAAAATTTTTCCTTCAGAATGTACGCTTTCTCCGCTTCCTTGTATCAAATCACCTCCGTCTATAAAAATAGTTCCGTCTGGATTTTCCTGTCGTGCCGATTCTACCAAGGTTTTGATGTTGGCCAGCCCACCTGCATTTCTGAAAACGATGGAATCATTTTCAACGAATAATTCCGAATGTGGATTCAGGTAAGCGTGTATATCGGCAGTTTGCAGAATGGTAATCATTTCTTCTTTATGGTTGTCGCTACAAGATAGCATCGCTATTGAGCTGAATAATATTGCTAATTTTCTCATCATGATTAGTTTAAAGAGTTATGGTTTTAAATCCTAATTCCTGCAAGCCAAAAAGGTATGTGAAACCATTGGGAGTAGTTAGGATTGAAGGCTGATATTGCGATTTTTTGACACCTAATTTTTCCATTGCAAACTCGCAAACAACGATTTTAACGCCTGTTTTTTGAGCTTTTTCAATGAATGGTTTTAAGTCTTCTTTTTCGGCTAAATCTTTTACGACTTCCCCGATAAGCACGATTTCAAACTGGATGCCTGTATTTTTCGTTTTGTATTCTTCGCCCGTCATGACCGATACCATAAAGTGCTTCGAATTTTGAACTAAAAGGGCATATTTTCCATCTTTTTTGATGGCATTTTCAACTTGAGATGTGGTAAGGCTTTGAGCTTTTACATCATGAAATAGTGTAATTCCTAAAAGGAATATAGCGATGATGATGATTTGTTTTTTCATTTTATTTTGATTTTAAATGTTATTACTATTTGTTATAAAGACTGAATGATTTCGGATTGTTGAGGATAAAAAACAAAAGACCACCAAATAAGGCAATGTTCTTCCACAACGGTCCATGTATTAATCCATTTCCCATTTGTATAGTTACCGTAATGGGAATGAGTGTAATTAATAAGATAATGGCAGACCAACGGGTAAATACTCCCAACAGCAAAGCAATGCCAAAAACGAGCAGTACGTATCCTGAGAGAATCCCTAATAAATGTGGATCGCCAAATAAGGTAGCAAAACCGCTGTAAGGAGCATTTTGAATACGTTGAGTTACTCCTTCAGGATTTAATAGATGTGATACACCTGCAACGATAAATATACCACTGAGTGTAATACGCAACAACAAAACGGATAATCCGTTTATCTGAATTTGTTTTTCCATATATAATTCTGATTTGATAAATACTAATCGAAAATGATACTGTTTTAAACAGTAAATTCATCAAGGTATCAAATCAAGAATTGTTGGTTTCGGATATGTGTGGGAATTTTTTCTTTATAGAAATGGTAATTATCTATAATCGGAGCAATGAAATCTACAGTTATGATGCTCTCATACGCATATAAGAAAGAATGTGGCAATGCAACTTTGCGAAAAGCCTGGCTTTTATGCTTTTTATTGGATTCTAAATAAACGGAACAGTAAGAAGAATACCCAATTTTGGGAGAATTATTGCTTGTAGATTGGGTGCTTTCAGGTCGAAATTGTTGCTTCAGATCTCTTTTTACAGAACATGGAATAGCCATTACAATCGTTAGCAAAACGATCACAATTTGGCGATATGTCTTTAGAAACTGAAACATAATCAATTAAACACAGTTTAAAGTTGCAACAAAAATAACAAGATCATATTCATTGGTTTGTAACCAATGTTACATATTAAAAGTTTAGGGTAAATTATCTTTGAAAGAAAGAGAACAGTGAATTTGAGAATAGCGACTTTATTACTGCCATTTATAGTGGCTTCCTGTAAGCAAGCTACACAGAATGAAAAACAAATTTCTGCCTTAAAAAGGCAGGCTGATTCCATTGCAACAGTATCTCAAATGATTTTATTGCAAAACGTAGCTGGAGCAATACAAAAAGGAGGAATAGATTACGCGGTTGAATTTTGCAACATTCAGGCAATGCCACTCACAGACAGTATTGCTGAGGGTCTTAATGTGAAGTAGAGCCAATTCCTCTTTGCTGTGATTAATCCTGATAAAAGTACAAATTTTTGAAATCGCAGATTCAGCGAATTCCATTGAAAAATCAATAAGTAAATGAGCTAAAGCAATTCACAACATGAAGCGCAATTTCATGCTGAAATAGACTGCTGTGATTAATCCTGATAAAAGTACAAATTTTTGAAATCGCAGATTCAGCGAATTCTATTGAAAAATAAATAAGTAAATGAGCTAAAGCAATTCATTCTTCGTCAAGATAAACCATTCAATCCTTGCAAATAGAAAGTCAAAACATCCCGAATGGCGAAACGATGCCCTCATAGAGGAGCTGTCCAAAAGATTTTATCTTTCTACACGCACCATTGAGGCGGTTTTAAGGGGCGAAGGTTGTTATAGTTGAGAAAAAATATTTATCTTTGCATTACAGGGGGACCAGTTCGGCTGCCCGCTGTGCCCAAAGCCACCTTTGTATAGGGTGGCTTTTTAATGAAAATTAATGTCATTGGATACAATGTAAATTATTTTACTAAAACGATATTCCGATTGACCGTTATACTTTTTAATTCCTTCTTCGAGCCTTTCTTTGGTAAATAAAGACTTATTCTCAAAATATAAAATTGCGACGTCAGCGTTTTTCTTTCTTGAGTGATTTAACGCTCTTTTAACTGCGTTTCCTCCTATATCCCTAATAGTGGAAATATCGTGTGTAAATTGATTTATCTTTCCATCAACTTTTTTTCCTGGTATCGACGAAACCTCGGCGTCAAGCGTGAACTTATAACCTTTTTTGTAAAGTAAATCTTGAACTCGTTTTTCATATACCCCAGTTTTCTTATCAAAATTATGAAGTCTGTGAGTTGCTTTCACTCCTCCAGTCTTTTTATCAAAAGCTACATCCAAATAATCCGGATCTTTTTTAAGTCGTTGGTAGGCTTTATAGTTGATAGCGTATTGTTTTACCCGCTCAAATTGCTTTTGCCCCCAATCTTTAATTCTTTTTACTTCTTCACCCGTAAAACCTGCAGCATATACCGTTTCCGGAAAAACCTTTCCGGTCATTCCCGGGTTGTTTTTAAATTTCTCATTTTTCAGATTGTCCGGTATTTCAGCTTCTGGTGAAGGTTCTTCATTTGTCCTTTCCACATCGCACCGGCAGCCCCAATCGTTTGGAGGAAAATTCACTTTCCAAAATGGGTGATCTATGGGCAATATCTTTCCGTGCCAGTCACGGTGTTGGTCACGAACCCTTTCATCGCCAACCGTCAAATATTTCAGATTTGGATACAGGTGTTTGGTTCGCTGTATGTCTTTCCATTTTTTTATACATTGTATATTTGATAAGATCTACAGGATAGAAAAGTCAATTGATTATAATTAACTTTACTGAAAACTAAATCATGCGTACATTTTTGATTGTATTCAGTTTTTTGCTTTCTGGAACTGTTTTTGGGCAATCTCTGTATCAGCCTTGTAAAAAGTCAGCTGACACTTATTATGAAGAAAACTTTGTGGTGAAACTCAAAAAGTCATCTTATGGGCTTCAATTTGACTCATTTGACCGCTGTCTTACAGATGCATTAAAAAAAGGAATTGAACGCTTTATGAAAGAAACTCATCGACGAGATTTTCGCAGAAATGGAGAGCATTCCCTTCAGATAGTTAAAGATAGAGGAAAATACTATGTTGTAGAACAAGAAAGTCCATTAAGATTGTTTGAACTAAAGTAGATTTTTTTGACTGAGAAGTAGTTGTCGAGTACAGGGCATTGTATTTTCATCAAGATATGATTTGTCAATACTATTTAGACTTCGTAAATATTTACGCCATTATTAAACTTCTTGCCTAAATTTAGTGTGGTATCGCTTGAAAATCCGATTTTTTATTTCTTCGGGTGTTAATTGTGTCCAAAGTACCCAATGTTCCTTTGGGAAGAAAAAACTTTGAATTCTTATTTTAATAGGATGCATTCTGATTTTCATTGTTTTTAAACGTACAGCAGATTCTTTGGGTCCAGATACTTTTCTTCGCCAAGTCGATAGGCCAGAAGTTTTCCTCCCTTTGCAACGCTGTAATCCAGGCAAGCAATATTGTTTTTGTAGAATGAAGGTTCTCCTTTGAGCCAATAATGCCCAAAAAATACTTTTTTATCGTTTTCCTTATAGTAAACCATGGATTGGATTTCGGAAGTTTCGATGGGTGTTTCGGGCAAATTTTCCATGGGTTCTACACTGATGGATTTATAGGTCATTTCAGCCGGATTTTCCCACCATTTTATACGGATTTCGGTTCTTTTGTTTCCGTCTTTATCATTAAAGGAAAGATCTCCTGGCAATTTAATTTCTTTTCCTTTGAGTGTTTGGTCGATGGCAAGATTGAGTGGGCTTCCTTTTGCAACGGATTGGTAAATGAGTTCATCGGTGAGGCAATCGTTTACCAATTGGGTTCGAAGATATTCTATGGTTTCATTGTCCCAGCAAGCGTGTACTGCTTTGAATTTCTCATTTTCATAGAAAAGAGGCAAGGTTTTGAACCATTCGAGGTAATCTTCGTATTCTTCTTGTCGGTTTTGAAATTGTTTAAGTGTTTCGTAGTGTTGAATTATATTTTTGATGAGATGTTTTCGGAGGTGTCCGCCTTCGGTTTCGGGGAAATGGAAGCAAAGTGCATTGTATTCATGATTTCCCATTAGTGCAATCGCATGATCAGATTCGACCATGGCTCTAACGATTTGGAGTGTTTCTCTGATTTTGGGACCTCGGTCTATGTAGTCACCCAGGAAAACTACTTTCCGTTCGGGATGGGAATAAATTCCTTTGTTTTTTGTGTAACCGAGTTTTTGCAGAAGTTCTTCGAGTTTGTCGGCATGTCCGTGAATGTCGCCAATTAGGTCTGTCATGGTTTTATTTTATAAAGATTTATTTTCGGATAAAAATAGTAATTCTTGGTTTAGATTTCTCTTTGCTTGGGATTCAAACTTAGCGAAAAAATACTTTGTGTGGAAAATCCTTTGTCTTTTCAGAAGTTGATTCAATAGTTTCATTCGTCCGGCACGGTAAATCTCGTCTGGATAGATTGAATATTCTTTTCTGATGTTTTTGCAATAAATCATATAGTTTTCCCGGCTTTCTCCCAATATAGAAAGGTCAGCATCTGTAAAGTAATTTATGTCTTCATTTTGGGATAGGAGGTGGGATTGAGTGGCAAGAATCATTTCTTGGCAGCTTTTGATAACTTCTTCGGGTACCATAATTTTTTTGAGCCGGCTTACTGCAAGTTCAGCGCTTTTTATTTCGTTGTCATTTTGGGTAGGACTGTAAATAATGTCGTGGTAATAGACGGCGAAGAGTATAGAATTCCAGTTTGTTATATAGGGTTTGATTCTTTTGAGTCGTTTGAAAAGATTTTCGAGATGTTCAAGATTGTGATAATGCCTTTCGACACCGGAATAATGGTTTTGGATTTCCTCCCAAAGCTCATTCACATGGTTAAGGTGGTTTGTATAGTTTTTTAATAAGTCTTTAAATCCTTGTTTGAGCATGGTAATTCTTTGTTAGTCTTAACTAATAAATTTAAATACGAAGGCGAGTTCCTATATAAACCATTCAGATAAATTAGGTCAAATCTCCAATTGATGTATGTATTGAATGTCTCTTTTTGCCACTCCAAATTTTTCATTCAGCCATTCATAGCCTTCTTCAAAATCCTTGAAACTAAGTGATTCATCATACACCACATCGTCTTCGTTTTCATTCTTTTTTCCATAAATGACACCGTCCTCGGTAATTTTCAGATAGTATTCCATAGGTTTTATTATTTATTCAATCGGTTTCTTAACAGGCAGAGCAGTGCAATTTCGTGACTTGAAAGGTTTTGATGGGTTTTCAGCAATCGGTTTACTTCTTTTTGGAAATAACGTAGTGTTTTGCCATCGATGTATTGGTCAATGATTCTCGGGTCGATGTATGAGCTTCTTGCTACGGCGGGCGTATTGCCTAGTTTTTCACTTACAGCAACGACTGCTTTTCGAATGTTTTTATTGAGTTCCTGTTGTGTAATTTCTTCTTCGGCACCGAGTTCATCAAGTGCTATGGCTGCAATCATGGTTCCTGACCAAGTTCTGAAATCTTTTGCGGAATATTCCTCTCCCATAATTTCACGTATGTATTGGTTCAAATCTTCGCTTTTCACATCGACTAAGTTTCCGTCTTCGTTCCAGTATTTAAATATCTCATAGCCAGGAAGTTCATCTACCTCTTTAACAATTTTGGCAAGTCGGGCATCTATAATTTGTTTTTTCTGTTCGATTCCTGATTTTCCTTTGTAGGAGAAAATGATTTCGTTCCCATTGATTTCCAGGTGTTTGCTTCTGAGGGTAGTCAGTCCATAGCTTTCATTTTCTTTTGAATAAACTTCACTTCCGGGTCTGAAAAATGCAGTTTCGAGCAATCTTACCATACAGGCCATGACTTTCTCGCGGCTTGGATTCTTTTTTCGAAGGTGTTGTCCGGTTACCCTTCGCATATGTTCGAGTTTTTCGGCAAAACTTATGATTCGATCAAATTTCTTTTCGTCTTGTTTCTGGCGAAATTTCGGATTGTATATGTATTGTTTTCGTCCTTTGGTATCGTATCCGGTGGCGAGAATTTTGGCATTTTTCTTTTCGGCTATTTCTACTTTTGTCCAAGCGGGAGGAATGACCAATGATTTGAAATAATCAATTTGTTCTTTTTGCTTGATGCGGTTTTTATTTTCATCGAAATATGAAAAACCTTTGCCTTGTTTCTTTCGGAAATACACACATTTGAAATTTAAAGATTCCTTAAAGTTAAGTCAAAAATCTATTTTTATTTCATCAATTTAAAAATTAACTTTACGAAATTAAGTTTATTTATAATGAGTTACTATAAAATTGAGAATTTAGAACAGTATTTCAAAGCGTACAAAAAATCGGTAAAATCTCCTGAAGTTTTTTGGAGTGATATAGCCGAAGAGAATTTTACTTGGTACAAAAAATGGGATAAAGTTCTGGAGTATGACCTCACGAAAGCGGAGGTGAAGTGGTTTATCAATGGTAAACTAAACATTGTTAAAAATTGTATTGATCGTCATTTAAATAAGAAAGGCGACAAGACGGCGATTTTATTTGAGCCGAATAATCCGGAGGAACCTACGCAACACATTACCTACATGGAATTGCATGAACGTGTGTGCAAAATGGCAAATGTGTTGAAAGATCAAGGTGTGAAAAAAGGAGATCGTGTTTGTATTTATTTGCCGATGATTCCTGAACTGCCAGTTGCTTTATTGGCTTGTGCAAGGATTGGGGCGATTCATTCGGTTGTATTTGCCGGGTTTTCGTCTTCTGCTTTGATTTCGAGAATCAATGATTTGGACTGTAAGGTGTTGATCACATCAGATGGAAGCTTCCGAGGAAACAAATCTCTTAATTTAAAATCCATAGTGGATGAAGCTTTGGAGAAACCTTCTTCCATCGAAAAGGTATTGGTAGTAAACCGTACCGGAACGGAAATTCAGATGAAAGAAGGACGTGATTTATGGTTGCAACCTCTTTTGGACAAAGCGCCGAAAGATCATGTGGCTGAAGTGATGGACGCAGAAGATCCTTTGTTTATTCTCTATACTTCGGGATCGACCGGAAAACCCAAAGGAATGGTTCATACCATCGGAGGCTATATGGTTTACACGGCTTATACATTTCAAACAATTTTTCAACCCAAAGAAAATGATGTCTATTGGTGTACGGCAGATATTGGTTGGATCACAGGGCATTCCTACATCGTTTACGGACCTTTATTGAACGGAGCTACGACTGTTCTTTTCGAAGGAATTCCTTCTTATCCGGATCATGGACGTTTTTGGGATGTAATTGATAAACATAAAGTTACGCAATTCTATACAGCACCGACTGCTATTCGTGCCTTGGCGAGAGAAAATTTAAGTTATATCGAGAATCATGATTTATCAACGATTCGAATTTTGGGTTCCGTGGGTGAACCGATCAATGAGGAGGCTTGGCACTGGTACAATAATCACGTCGGAAAAAAGCAATCCCCGATTACAGATACCTGGTGGCAAACCGAGAACGGTGGGATTATGATTGCACCGATTCCTTACGTCACACCGACCAAACCGACCTATGCTTCTTTGCCCTTACCAGGGGTTCAACCTGAATTGATGGATGAAAGACGAAACGAAATCGAAGACAACCAAGTGGTGGGTAGTTTGTGTATCAAGTTTCCTTGGCCGGGGATGGCTCGTACGATTTGGGGCGATCACAAACGATTTGTGGAAACATATTTCACAGCCTTTCCAGGCAAGTATTTTACCGGGGATGGAGCTTTGCGCGATGAAGTAGGTTATTATCGAATTACCGGTAGGGTTGATGATGTGGTGATTGTTTCGGGGCATAATCTGGGAACTGCACCTATTGAAGACGCCATCAATGAGCATCCGGCGGTAGCGGAATCGGCCATTGTGGGATACCCGCACGACATCAAAGGAAATGCTTTGTACGGATACATCACTTTGATGGAAACGGGTGAAGTTCGTGATCGGGACAATCTACGTCGAGAGATCAATCAGCACATTGCAAGTCACATTGGGCCGATTGCGAAATTGGATAAAATTCAATTCGTAAGTGGATTGCCCAAAACCAGATCGGGTAAAATTATGCGAAGAATCTTACGAAAGATTGCCGAAGGTGATTTTTCCAATTTTGGAGACACATCGACTTTATTGAACCCGGAAATTGTGGAAGAAATTAAAGATGAACGAATCGAAGGATAGGATTTTGTGAAATTTTTGCCGAAATAATTTGGGTCAAGAATCTTTCCTACTATCGAAATTGAATAAAAATTCGGGTGTGCCATAGGTGCACCCGAATTATTTTTGATAAATCCTTAACGGTTTTCCCAATCTATAGTTTATAAATTTGCAGTAAATTTTTTGAAATTGAATTCTAAACTATTATGCTTGATTGGGATTTATATGTTTGCGAGCTTTGTGATGGCTCAATCCCCCGAAATTCATACTTTTCCTAAAATTAAATCCCATATAACCGTTCCGATTTCCATTCCGGTTAAAGAAATCAATAGCCTGATCAATGGTTCTGTTACCGGAGTTTTGTACGAAGATAATTCCTATACCGACAATGATAACGACCAATTCAAGGTGCGTGTGGTGAAGAGCGATGATATAAAGTTAACTTCATTGAAAGACAATCGCTTCTTGATTGAAGTACCTTTGGAAATCTGGGCAGAACAGGGTTATGGAGGTTTGGGGTATTATGTTTATCAGGATACGAATTTCAATGTGGTCATGAAATTTATTTCATCGGTAGAACTCCAGCCGGATTGGATCTTGCGGACTCAGACCCAAACCCATGGTTTTGATTGGACGGTAAAACCAGTGTTGGATTATGGAACCATCAAAATTCCCATTGCTTCCATGATTGAAAAAACGCTCAAAGAACAGCAAAACCGATTTATCGAGGTCATCGATGAGAAAATCCAAGAGAGTTTCGATTTGAAACCTTATTTGCTCGCAGTTTGGAATAATTTCAGTGCGCCGATTCATATTTCGGAAGAATACAATACTTGGTTGAAAATCACGCCCGAAACGGTTTATATGTCACCACTCAAAATATCTGCAGATCAAATTCAGGCAACTCTGGGGCTGGATTTATATTCAGAAACTTTCATAGGGAAAATTCCAGCTCCCAATGCTTTTCGGGTGGCTTTTCCAAATTTTATAGAAAAAGAAAAATTAAATTCGGATTTTAACCTAAAAACCACAGCAAATATTTCTTTCGAACAAGCCACAGCTTTGGCTCGTGCGCAATTTTTGGGGCAGGAATTTGTTTTGACAAGTGAAAAGAATAAAGTTCGAATCACGGATGTGAAGGTATATTCTGAGGATCTCTATGTAGTCATTGAAGCAGAAACAGAAGGCGAAATCACCGGCACTTCTTACATCAAAGGTTTTCCGGTATATGACCGTGAAAAACAAAAAATTGTATTGACGCAAATTAATTTTAAACTGAAAACCCGTAATATTTTTCAGAAGGCAGTGGCAAGTTTATTTGAAAGAAGAATCAAAAGAACAATCGGAGAGGAATACGGAATTCCGATGGAGGATTTGATTGCAACCTCCAAAAAAAGTTTAACGATGAGTTTCAATAAGGAATATTTTCCGGGAATTTATTTAAACGGTCGGGTGAATGAATTCTATCCAAGTCAGATTCTTCTCTTTCATCGAAATATGACCGTGGTGATGGACACTCAAGCAAATCTTCAGTTGCGTGTGGATGGATTGAGTTTCTGAATTTGATCCAACTTATATTTTCAAAGCAACATCAAATCGATTTCAAAGCTGCTAATCATCGGTTTTTGACAAAAATGTTAAAAGTTAAATTTTCCTTGTGAGATTTAAAAACAGGTTTTATTTTTGCGCCTTGACAAAATTGTCAAACTATAATGTTAAATAAACTTGTTAAATAAATATGTCAAAGCAGAGCAAAGACATTGAAACGGAAGAACTGATTCGAAAAACGGCGAAACGTTTGTTTTTTGGAGAGGGGAAATTCAATGCCACTACGCAAGAGATTGCAGATGCCGCAGGTGTGAATCGGACTTTAATCAATTATTATTTCCGTTCGCGCGACAATCTGTTCAGTCAGATTTTTGAAGATGCGGTCAAACGCGAAGAAAAGTTAAGGGAAAAAGTTCTGTTCTCGGATTTACCTTTCAAAGAAAAAATTGAAATGTACATCGATGATTCACTTCTTCAAGCAAAGGAATATCCTTATTTGGAAACTTATTTGGTATCAAGGATCAACGATGGGTCTTTTTATAAGGAGCAAGAGGAGTGGGAGAAATTCATGCAACGTTTTTATGAAGAATTTGAAAATGAAATGAAGAAGGGAACGATCGAGGAGATGGAACCGATTCAGTTTATTCTAAATATCGGATCGCTTGTTACTTTTCCCGTTGCGATTCGGCCTTTGTTTCAATCTACGCTGCGTATTTCCGATGAAGAATACGATCGTTTGATGAGTGAGAGAAAGGAAATCATCATGAAAATTTTATTTAAAAAATAAAAAATTACGAATATGAAAATGAAACCTATCAAATACCTTTTCATTTTGGTCTTGCTTCCGGTTTTGAGTTGGGCGCAACAGCCTCAACTCATTAGCCTTCAGGATGCGGTGAATTATGCTTTGGAGAACCAAGCGGATGCCAAAAAGGCCCGTTTGCAGATTGAAAATTCCGAATATTTGATTCAGGAAGCCCGTGCGGGTGCTTTGCCGAATATCAGTGCAAATGGTTCGATTACTTATAATCCAATTTTGCAGGAAACGGCGATTCCTGCTTCGAGTTTTCCGGGTGGTGAACAATCTCCGGATCCATTCATTGTCTTGGCGATGGGGCAGAAGTGGAATGCGGTCGGCGGTGTTTCTTTGCATCAAAATATTTTTGATCAGACGGTATTTACCGGATTGAAAGCAGCTCGTACGACCCGAGAGTTTTATCAAATCAATGCCCAACTGACCGAAGAACAAGTGATTGAAAGAGTAGCCACGGCTTATTACAACGTATTTGTTCAGAAAGAACAATTGGAAACCATAGACAGTAGTTATGTGAATGTTTCGAAATCACGCGAAATCATCAAGAGTTTATTTGAAAACGGATTGGCGCGTGAAATTGATTTGGATCGTGTCAATGTTCAATTGATGAATTTGGGTACGATGCGTCAGCAATTGGTAAATGCCGTTCAGCTTCAGGAAAATGCTTTGAAGTTTTATATGGGAATGCCGATTGAGCAACCGATTGATTTGGTCGAAGAGGATTTTTCGGCCGAAGCTCGTTTACTTGCTGATGAAGTAGGGACTGAAAACCGCACGGAAATGAAAGTTTTGAAAAAGCAGGAAGAGCTTTTGGTTTTGCAGAAAGAAGCAAGAAAAGCAGCTTATTATCCGACACTTTCCTTAACAGCAGGCTATAATTATATGGGACAAGGCGATCGATTTCCGATTGGTTCCGGTTTGGACAAAGGCGTGTATTGGTCCGATTTTTCTTCGATTAGTTTAAATCTTCGTGTTCCGATTTTCAGTGGTTTGGCCAATAAAGCACGTGTGAATCAGGCGGACATTGAAATCCGGACTTTGCAAGAAAACATTCGAAATACAGAATTGGCTTTGAATCTGGAATATCAGAATGCGAAATCACAAATCGAGAATAATTTAATCGCACTTGAAAACCAACAAGAAAATGTAAATCTTGCGCAAAAGGTGGTAGACAATACCCAAAACAATTATCGTTTGGGATTGGCAACTTTGACCGATTTATTGGAGGCTCAAAATGCTTTGGTCGATTCCCGAAACAATTATTCAAATGCTTTGCTTCAATACAAGCTGGCAGAAATTCAATTATTAAAATCCTTAGGAGAATTAAACAGTTTAAAATAAAAAAACCTATATATGAAAATTCTTAAAAACATACTGATTGTCTTGGTAGTTCTTACATTGATTGGATGGGCGGCAATGACACTTATGAACAATAAAAGGAAGTCGGAAGAAGAAACCCGCATCGTGGCACAAGTCAATGACAGCATTGCGGTAAACGTTTCTCAAGTAAGTTATCAGAACATCAATACGGATTATGTAGCGAACGGAACTTTTGAGCCTTTTCAAGAGATGATGTTTCCTTCCGAAGTAAGCGGAAAAGTGGTGAGAGTTATGGTGGATGAAGGAAGTTATGTTCGTGTAGGTCAAACTTTGGCAATCATCAGAGGAGATGCACAGTCGATTGATTTATCGGCAGCTCAGGCCGCTTATCAGAATGCTTTGACAGACAATCAACGTTATGAAAATGCATTGCAAACCGGTGGGGTTACACAGCAACAAGTGGATGCTTCTCGACTTCAATTAAAAAATGCCAAAGCCCAATTGGATCAAGCAAGATTGAGAGTTGGTGATATGAATATAAAAGCGACAATCAGTGGAATTGTGAACCAAAGATTGATTGAACCAGGCTCCTTTGTATCGCCCGGAACAAATATGTTTGAAATCGTAAATGTATCGAGTTTGAAGCTTCGTGTGGAAGTGGATGAAAGTCAGATTGTCCGATTCAAAGTAGGAGATAACATCAAGGTCAAAGCGAGTGTTTATCCGGATAAGGAATTCGTAGGTCGAATCAGTTTCATCGCACCGAAAGCTACGGCTTCATTGAATTTCCCAGTTGAAATTCAGGTATCCAATAGTGCCGGAAATGAATTGAAAGCCGGTATGTATGGCACAGCGATTTTCTCTACCGCACAGGATGAAGTCAAAGCCAAGCCTGTTTTGGTAGCTCCACGCGCTGCATTTGTGGGCGGTGTAAACAATCAGGAAGTTTTTGTGGTAAATCCAGATGCTACGGTGGAACTCAGAAAGATTTCGGCCGGAAGAAATTTTGGAGAATGGATTGAAATTTTAGAGGGGCTAAAAGATGGTCAAACCGTGGTGACAAGTGGTCAAATCAATTTGACAGATGGAGCAAAAGTGAAAGTCATTCAATAAGAAACGAAGTTCGAAATTCGAAATTCGCAAAACGAAATAATATGAAATTAGCAGAAATATCGATAAAAAGACCCACATTGATTGTGGTGTTATTTACCATATTGACGTTGGGAGGATTGTTTTCTTATACCCAATTAGGATATGAATTGATTCCTAAATTTGAGGTAAACGTAATTAGTATTTCCACGGTTTATCCGGGGGCTTCTCCTTCGGAAATTGAAAATACGGTAACCAAGAAGATTGAAGACGCCATTTCTTCTTTGGAAAACATCAAGAAAATTGAATCCAAATCGTATGAAAGCCTTTCTTTGGTGATGATGGAGCTGAATACGGATGCCGATGTGAATTATGCGCTCAATGATGCGCAGCGTAAGGTGAATGCGATTTTATCGGATTTACCAGACGATGCCGATCCGCCTTCTCTTGTGAAATTCTCCATGGACGATATGCCCATTATCACGATTGCAGCGACGGCCAATATGAACAATGTGGAATTTTATGATTTATTGGACAAAAAAATCCAACCGATTATTTCCCGAGTTGCCGGAGTGGCGCAGGTGAATTTAATTGGAGGTCAAGAGCGTGAAATTCAGGTAAACATCGACCAGAATAAATTGGAAGGGTATGGTTTATCGGTTCCAGCGGTAAGTCAGATTATTCAAGCTTCCAACCTGGATTTCCCAACGGGAAATGTGAAAACACGTGAAAATTCAACCCTCATTCGTTTGTCCGGAAAATACCAATCCATTGAGGAATTAAGAAATTTGGTCATCAGTAGCCAAAATGGCGTTCAAGTTCGTTTGGGTGATATTGCCGATGTGCAGGATTCACAAAAAGACGCAGATAAACTGGCGCGTTTAAATCAATCCGATGCGATTTTGATTCAAGTGATGAAACAGTCCGATGCCAATGCAGTAGCAGTTTCCGAAGAAGTTCGAAATGCAGTTTTGGAAATCGAAGAGGATTATAAAGTCAATGGTGTAAATCTGGAAATAGCCAACGATACTTCGGAATTTACACTTACAGCGGCCAATAATGTGATCTTTGATATTTTCCTTGCTGTCTTTTTGGTAGCAGTGGTGATGTTGTTATTCCTTCACAGTTTGCGGAATGCTTTCATTGTGATGATTACCATCCCGGCCTCTTTGATTGCGACATTCATTGGGATTTATTTCATGGGTTATACCCTAAATCTGATGAGCTTAGTCGCCCTTTCTTTGGTGGTGGGAATTCTGGTGGACGATGCGATTGTGGTTTTGGAAAACATACACCGCCACATGGAAATGGGTAAAAATAAAGTAAGAGCAGCCTATGATGGAGCTTCGGAAATTGGATTTACAGTCATGGCGATTACACTTGTGATTATTGTAGTATTCCTTCCGATCTCAATGAGTAATGATTTGGTTTCCAATATTATCAAACAGTTCTGTGTGACTGTGATGATTGCCACTGGATTTTCATTTTTGGCTTCCTTTACCATTGTGCCTTGGCTTTCCTCAAGATTTGGAAAGTTGGAACATATGACCGGTAAAAATTTATTCCAGAAATTCATTCTTTGGTTTGAAGGAATGCTTGAGCGATTTACACATTGGATTTCGGGAATTCTGAAATGGTGTTTACGAGCCTGGTATACCAAACTGGCAACGATTGTGATTGCGGTTATATTGTTTTTCGGATCCTTCACTTTGGTTGGATTTGGATTTGTCGGAACGGAATTCTTCCCGAAGATGGACAAAGGAGAGTTTTTGGTTCAAATTGAATTGCCCAAAGATGCTTCATTGGAACAAACGAATTTCACCATTCAGAGAGCTGAAGAATACTTGAAGTCAAAACCCGAAGTAGTGGATTTGATTACGATGGTCGGGCAGACAAGTACCGGATTTGGTGGAAGTCAAGCCACTTCGTATCAGGGAGAAATCAATGTTCTCCTAAAAGATAAAGAAGAAATGACAGAGAATACCTTCATTTTTGCGGCCAAAACCAAGCGTGAATTGGAGAATTTATTGGTCAATGCAAAAGTAAGTACGATGCCGGTGGGAATGATGGGGGCGGATCAGGCGCCGCTTCAATTGGTGGTAGTCGGATCGACTTTGGACAGTGCGATGGTCTTTGCAAGAAAAGCAGAAGCAGAATTACGTCAAATCGCCGGTGCTTCCGAGATCGAATTATCGGTAGAAGATGGAAACCCCGAGATCAGTGTTCAGGTAGATCGTGATAAAATGTCGGCCTTGGGCTTGGATTTGGGAACGGTAGGTATGACAATGCAAACAGCTTTTAGTGGAAATACCGATTCGAAATTCCGTGCAGGCGAGTACGAATATGACATCAACATCCGATACGATCAGTTCAACCGTTCGGATATCAATGACGTTCGAAATTTGATTTTCGTGAATAATCAGGGACAACGCATCAAATTATCACAGTTTGCGGATGTGAGCGAAAGTTCCGGTCCGAGTTTGCTTGAGCGACGCGACAAATCACCGTCAGTCAATGTAAATGCCCAAGTTGTCGGGCGTCCGGTGGGGGATGTGGCTGCAGAATGGGAAACCAAATTTTCAGAGATTCCAAGACCTATCGGCGTAAATTATACCTGGGGAGGAGATATGGAAATGCAGGGCGATGGTTTCAATACGCTTGGAATTGCTTTGCTGGCAGCGATCATTCTGGTTTATCTGGTAATGGTTGGGCTTTACAATAGTTATGTGCATCCTTTTGTGGTGTTGTTTTCCATCCCCTTGTCATTGATTGGTGTGATGGTGATTTTGGCTTTGACCAATAATTCCATTAATATTTTCACGATCCTCGGGATGATTATGTTGATTGGTCTGGTATGTAAGAATGCGATTTTGATTGTGGACTTTACGAATTTGCGTAAAGCCGAAGGCGAATCGACTTACAATGCTTTGATTCAAGCGAACCACGCCCGACTTCGTCCGATTTTGATGACTACGATTGCGATGGTATTTGGGATGATCCCGATTGCCCTTGCCAAAGGAGCAGCTGCCGAGATGAACAATGGATTGGCGCTGGTGATCATCGGTGGTTTGATTTCTTCACTTTTCTTGACTTTGATTATTGTTCCGGTGGTTTATTCGATTTTCGATGGAATTACAAGAAGAATTGGTAAGAAAAAGAAAACCGATTATGCGGCCGAAATGGTGGCGGACTATGAAGCAAAAGAATTGAGCGATGATGGATTCGCGCCCAAATTATAAGAATTAGTTCTTTACGAAAACCGGATGCTGGATTGATTAGGTGTCCGGTTTTTTTATTTGATGAGTTTTTGAGTTTAAATTGAATTTCCAAGGAATAAAATTCAGGAATAATAAAATCTTTGGTATAAACCGATTTATCTCAGTTGTTGGTTTGAATAGTTTCTCTTGAATAATCCTTAATTTTGCCTAAAATAGAATGGAATGGAATTTCACTCGCTGAAAGTAGCATTAGTAAAAAATTTGACAAAAGATTCGGTACAAATTACCTTTGATATACCGGAAGAATTAAAACCTGAATTTCAGTTCAGTTCTGGACAATACATCACTTTGGAAATCAACGGAGAACGACGAGATTATTCACTTTGTTCAAGTCCTTTGGATTCGGAGTGGAGCATTGGGGTTCGGGCGGTAAAAGGCGGGAATATTTCAAAATACCTAACCCAAGAATTAAAAACAGGCGATGTCTTGTCGGTTTCAACTCCGAACGGAAGATTTGGCATACCAAGCAAACCCAATGAAAAGCGAACTTTATTAGCTTTTGCTGCCGGGAGTGGAATTACTCCGATTTTAAGTATCATTCGTTATACTTTAGAAACCGAAGAATGGGTGAATTTCTATTTGTTTTTCTCCAATAAAACCCCGGAGAAGGTGATGTTTATGGAGGAATTGAAAGCCTTGCAAAAACTTTATCCCAATAATTTTCATTTGCATTTATTTTATACACAATTCCAAATGGAGGATTGGTTGTTTGAAGGCAGATTGGATGAACATAAGTTTGAATTGATTCTCAATCAATTGGTGGATATCAATGAAGTGGATGAAGCGATGGTTTGCGGACCGAGTGAAATGATAAAAGTGATTTCAAACGAGATATTTAATGCCGGAATTCCTAAGAAACATATTCATTTTGAATTGTTTACACCCGAATTTACGCCGCTTGATATTTTACCCGAAGAAATGGATGCGCCGGACGATGTAAATGTGACGGTGGAGTTGGAGGGAGAAACCCATGAATTGGTTTGGAATCGTGAAAAAAACCTGATCGATGCGATGCTCGATGCGGACATCGATGCACCTTATTCTTGCAAAGGTGGAATTTGCTCGAGTTGTATGTGTAAGCTGGAAGAAGGAGAAGTGCATCTGGGCGATAATTATGTTTTGACGGATTCTGACCGTGAAGAAGGGATTATTTTGGCTTGTATTTCTCGCCCAAAAACTCCTACGATTAAAATAAATTTTGATGCTATTTGATGTTAATTAATACCATAGATTACCGAAACGAAGAATTCTGGAATACCCTGACACATGCTGCGGGAGTGGTTCTTTCGGTTTTCGCTTTGGTTCTTTTGGTCTTTAGCTCTTCAAAAGGTTCTGCACTTGATGTAGTGAGTGCTACGATTTTTGGAACGAGTTTGTTGTTGTTATATCTTGCTTCCACGCTGTATCATGCTTCGCGAAATCGAAGAAAGAAATTTTATCTCCGCAAACTGGACCATCTTTGTATTTATCTTTTGATTGCCGGAACTTATACGCCGGTTACACTCATCGGAATGAAAGGCGTTTGGGGTTGGACGATTTTCGGGATTATTTGGGGATTAGCAGTTTTGGGATTTGTATTTAAATTTTCGCCGCTTCGTAAATCGGAGAATTTATCTTTGGGATTGTATGCTTTGATGGGATGGTTAATTCTGATTGGGATGAAACCTTTGGTCGAGAGTTTATCGATAGGCGCATTGACTTTCATGGGTTTGGGTGGATTGTTTTATACCGTGGGAATTTATTTTTATGTCAAAGAAAAAATTCCATACAATCACGCCATCTGGCACCTGTTTGTATTGGCAGGCAGTATTTTTCATTTTTTTGGAATTTACGTATATATTTTGCCCTAAGTTTCTTTCAGCAATTAATCTACCCGAAATTTAAATCCAATTCCATGTAAATTTTCAATTTTGACGGCATCGTCTTCGGCGAATATTTTTCGCAATCTTGAAATGAAAACATCGAGGCTTCTTCCCATAAAATAATCATCTTCGCCCCAAAGTGCTTTCAGTATTTCTTCGCGTTTGAGGACTGTATTTTTATGTTCGAAAAAAAAGTTCAAGAGTTCGGCTTCTCTTTGGGTAAGCGATACCGTGTTGTTTTGTGAGGTAACGGTATAGTTATTTGTATCGAACTGAGAGTTTCCAATTTTATAAATCAGATTTTCGGGTGCGGTCTTTTTTTGGGATCTTTTGAGAAAGATTTCGATTTTCAACATGAGTTCTTCGATGCTGAAAGGTTTTATGAGGTAATCATCGGCTCCAATTTTCAGTCCTTTGATGCGATCTTCTTTGAGTGTTTTGGCAGAAATAAAGAGGATGGGAATTTCGGCATTGAGTTTTCGGATTTCGGAAGCCAATTCAAAACCATCCATTTTGGGCATCATGATGTCGAACAGACAAATGTCGAATTTCTCGTTTTTGAAAGCTTGGAGTGCTTCCTCGCCGTTGGAACAGTGAACGACCTGGTATTGGGATTCTAAACTGTCTTGGGTAAGAAACGCAATGGTTTCATCGTCTTCTGCATATAGAATTTTTGATTTGCTCATCGCTTATTTATTGGGTATAAAAATTGAAATTTTGATTCCTTTTTCGGGATTATTTTTCGCCGAAATTTTCCATTTATGTTTTTGAATAATTTTTTTCACGTAATAAAGTCCCAGTCCGAAACCTTCTACAGTATCCATTCTTTTGTCGGAAACCCGATAAAATTTATCAAATATAAAGGAAAGATTTTTTTCGGGAATTCCAATTCCACTATCTTTAAAATCCAATTGAATTCCATTTTTGCTCCTTGTGGAGCGGATTTGAATTTCCGGGTTATCATCGCTGTATTTAATGGAATTGTCCAAAAGATTATGAACCACATTGGTAAAGTGAAACTCATCGGCCCAAAGGTGGATTGTCGTATCTACATCGACTTGGATCTTTAGATTGGGATATTTGGCTTCTACAGATTTTTTGGTTTGATTGATTATTTCGGAAAGATTTAAGTTTACTGGATTTAATTCCATGGCGAATTCATCGTTTCTTGCGACGTTGAGGATTCTTTCGATGTGGTGATTCAGTTTTTTTCCTTGTTGAGTTATGATTTCCGCATAGGTATTGAGTTTTTCATTTTCCTGAATGGCTTTTTGATTGCTGAGCGAATTGGAAGCGAGCAGGATAGAGGAGAGGGGCGTTTTGAATTCGTGGGTCATATTGTTGATGAAATCCCTTTGAAGTTCGGAGTATTTTTTTTGTTGGATAAGCGTATAAATCGAATAGACATAGATGACGAGAATCCCCATGAGTACGCCCGATAGAATCAGCCAAAACGTCAACGAACTCAGTAAATAGGATTTTTCTTGTGGGAAACGAACGGCGAAATAATAGACAAGATCAATTTGTTTTTCGAATTCGATTTCCTTTTTGGGCTCGGCATCTTCTTGTACAGATATGTATTTTCCGTACATCATTTCATCGTTTTCGCAATCATAAATTGCGTATTCAAAATCGGTGATGATATTGTATTTGGTGAATTCTTTTTTGAGGTAATGTTCAAGTAAAGCCGGGTCGATGTGGTCGTTTAGGTTGACGACATAATAATCGTTTGAAACTTTCTGTATGAGGTCTTTTTCTGAAAATTCGTGTTCATTGTTTTCGTAGATTTCCCTTGCCACTTCCAGAAGTGCGATATGTACTTTTTGTGAGAATTTTTTTTCTTCGAGTGTAAAAGCCTTGTACGTCCAGACCAATTGTGCGATCAAAATTCCGATGGTGGCGACAAGTCCTAGAAGGATGATACTATTTAAACGATTGATTTTCACTTGATATTTTGAAACGGATTGGATTTAAATAAGTTTCAAAGATAAGATTTGCATTGGAATCGAAAGTGTTTTGGATAGGAAATGGTTTCGGTTAACAACTCATTAACAGACCTTTGAAACTGCTTAACAGGCAATGCGGTTTCGCCTTTTTATATTTGCATCGTTAAGTTTTTCAACACCATTATTTTATTTAATTAGTCACAAGAAAGGAAGCATCTATTGCTTCTTTTTTGTTTGCTTATAATATAATAAGACATTCATGAAATCAGTTTCTATTCCTTCACAAACCTCTCCGTATGCGTATAATTGGACGGATAAGCTCCGACTTGCAATAACATCGGTCGCAAAACAAATTCAAAATCCAGGCTTTCTATTTTGCCTTTTTTGTTCAAATGAAACTGCATAAACTCTTCGCGAAGCGCTCGGTTTTTCCATACGGCACGATACGTATCAAAATGCCAATGCTCCAAAGCAGCTTCTAAATCGGGATCCTCCCAAAAACGAATGATTAAATCTTTTCCTTTTTCGAAAACTTCCACTTTGCCGTAAGCTTCCGACATATAAATTCCGATGTGATCCGATGGTGAGAGACTCGGTTTTGTATTGAGATTACGTGCATTGTGAATGGCTTCCCGTTCGGCTTGGACTTGCTGATAATATCGCTTGTATCGGTCTAAATAATGGGAATTCCAATCTCTTTCCGAACCGCCCAAATAAGAATCCATCACCTGATAAGCCACTGCCGTCCCGAAATTATTAAAGGTATTTGTAGCGACGATTATGCCCAGTTCCAGTTCGGGCAAAAGGTACATAAAGGTATTAAACCCATCGGTTGCACCACCGTGAGTCCAAACTCTTTTGCCTTTGTAATCGAGAATGTTCCAGCCCAGTCCATAACTTGCCTGAGCGTCCATGGCATTGTTCATCGGGCGAATGACCTGAGGTTTATGGATTTCATTCATTTGGCGTGGACTGATGATTTCTTTGGTTTTATAAGTGCCTGCTTTGCCTAATTGCATCAACATCCATTTGTTGAGATCATTGATCGAAGAATTCACGCCGCCAGCTGGACCGGCATTGTCCCAGTTTCTTCGCTCAATGGGCGTAATCTTGCCGTCAATTTCTTGATGCGGCCAGGCTTTATTGTCCTGTAATTCCAAAGCCGAAAGGGTAGTGGTGGTCCGGTTCATTTCCAGAGGAATGAAAAGTTTTTCCTGTAAAAACTGATCCCAGCTTCTTCCGTCGCTGTATTCGATAATTTGTCCGGCCAAAGAGTACATTACATTATTGTACACAAAATCGGAACGAAATGGTTTTTCAAAGTCCATGTAACGAACCTGATAGAGAAGCTGGTCTCGATTACTTTTCGTCATGAATTGCAAACGATTGCCCAATATCCTACCCAAACCAATTTGATGGGTCAATGCGTCTTTTATAGTCACTTCCTTTGTTACCCAAGGATCTTTAAACTGAAACCAGGGAATGTGCTGAATGATTTTATCGTCCCAGTTAATTTTTCCTTCATCAACCAAAATCCCAAGTGCAGCTGCCGTTATGTTTTTACTCACCGAGGCAATGCTGAATAGGGTATTGGCATCCACCAAATCGCCGGATCCCAATTTCTTTTCGCCAAAACCTTTGTTGTATATAACCTTACCGTCTTTCACAATTCCAATGGCCATTCCGGGGATTTCCCAGTCTTTACGGCCGTTTTCTACCCATTGATCAAAATCCTGCGGAAGTCCTGACTGTGCAAGAACCGACACGGAAAGAATAAAAATTAAAAACGAAAACGAAATTTTGCGAATGTCCAAGGAATGATTTATCATAGTTTTTACTTTAAAAAAAATGAAAGATAGAAATTCAAATTTAGAACAATTTATTGGGATGGGGTTGAAAGGAAATTTTCGAAATAAGTTTTTAACACTCTAAATCTCTTTATTTCATATAAATAAAACTGATTAAACTCAAATGGAACCAAATCTTATTTATAAAAACAACTTTTAAAGTCGGAGTGCTTATTCTTCATTCTTTGTGTTTTCCTAATTAATAAATTGAGAATTATCAAATTGACACCTCCAAAAAATTCAAACTTAATGAGGTGTTTCTGCTTATTTTCTAAAAAAGAGAGAGTAGTGCACTCTGTCCGTCGTGGCGGAACGCTTACCGTTGGTTGTTGTTATTTTAGTTTTATTGGATTTACTTCGTAGCCGTCTTTTATTAGTTGAGAAATATAATACTCCCCAAAATTCGGACCACGGGTTAAGTTGAAAATAATGATTAATTTTAACTCGTATAATTATGAAAAAAAGCAGAAGAAAATTTACCGATGCCTTCAAGGCCAAAGTGGCCATTGA
>JAAYKY010000059.1 GCA_012522185.1 Flavobacteriaceae bacterium
AGCACAATCAGTCCCGGCAATGCGACAGCAACCGGCCCTTTTGCCAAAACGCCCAATCCCAACGAAATATAAAAAAGCAACCAACTGCTTTTCTTTTGGTTCTTGTAAAAATCATAAAAGCAAAACAATGCAAATGTGACAAAGAAAATCAGGTAAGGATCGGGAACGGCCAGATGAAATTCCTGCATAAAAAATATAGCGGAGCAAAGCAAGAAAACTGTAATCGCTGCCATTCTTTTATGGATAAAATTCTTGGTAAAATGATAAGTTGAAATGATGGTAAGAACGCCAAAAAATGCTGAGAAAAACCTCGCAGCAAAAGCGCTGACGCCAAATAATTTGTAAGCAATCATCATAAACCAATAATGAAGCGGTGGTTTGTCGGTGCGTAATTCTCCATTAAAAGTCGGAACGATCCAGTTATTCGCAACAAACATTTCACGTGCAGCTTCGGCGTTTTTGGCTTCGTCTAAAATGTAAATGGGATGCGTTCCCAAATTGGCGAAGCATAAAAATCCACCCGCAATCAAAATCAGGGCGTAATAGAAATATTCGTTTTGGGAATATGGGTTCATTGAATTTATTTATCTTCGCTTAGGTATTTGCTTCTGGCGAAATTAAGAATTAAAAATGATTCAAAATCCGGTTTCTGAAAAGTTATCAGTAGTTGTTCCCGTTTACAACGAAGAGGAAAATGTAGGGCTTTTAGTTAGCCGAATTGAAAATGCCTTGGCAGGAAAATTTTTTGAAATCATTTTGGTGGATGATGGTTCAACTGATCTTACACGACAGGAAATTAAAAAGCTCAATAATCCGAAGGTCGCCTTGGTCGAACTGAAAAAAAATTACGGGCAAAGCCTAGCGTTGGCTGCGGGAATTGACTATGCTTCAGGTGATTACATAATCACAATGGATGGTGATTTGCAAAATGATCCAGATGATGTTTTGATGATGTACAATAAAGCTAAATCAGAAGATTGGGATGTGGTGACTGGGATTCGGCAGAAAAGACAAGATAATCTTGTACGAACTTTTCCTTCCAAAATTGCCAATTGGATCATCAGAAAAACCACAAAACTTGACATCAAAGATCATGGCTGCGCGCTGAAAGTCTTCAACCGCGAAACCGCAAAAAGCCTGAATTTATATGGTGAAATGCATCGGTACATTACGTTGTTGGCATTTTTGAATGGTGCGAGAATTACAGAAGTAAATGTCAAACACCATCAACGACAGTTCGGGAAATCAAAATATGGTTTGGGAAGAACAACCAAAGTGGTTAACGATTTGATTTTGTTGCTTTTCCAGCGAAAATATCTGCAGAGGCCGATTCACCTTTTTGGAAATATAGGAGCACTTTCCTTTACCATTGGCGGACTGATTTTACTGTATTTGATAATTGTTAAAATAGGATTTGGAGAAGATATCGGAAACCGGCCTTTGTTGATTTTGGGTATTATGCTGTTGTTTGTGGGGGTTCAGTTTTTTACCACGGGAATTATCATAGATTTGCAGATGCGGACATATTTTGAATCTCAGCAAAAACGTCCGTACAACATCAGAAAAATTTTTATCGGTGAAACCGAAACTCAAAAAGCAGTTCGTTACAACAATTAAAATCCTTGTAAGTCTTGGATTGATAGCCTTGGTTTTCAGTAAACTGGACTGGTCGGGCGTCAGATTAATTCTGAAATCTGCCAATCCTATTTATTTTGCAGGAGCTGTCATTTTTTTTCTGATTTCTCAGCTGATTTCCATTTTTAGATTTAATATTTTCATGCGAAAAGTAGGAGTTCGGCTGAGTTTTGAGGCCAATTCCAAATTGTATTTATTGGGTATGTTTTATAATTTTTTCCTTCCGGGAGGCGTTGGAGGAGATGCATACAAAGCTTTTGCATTGAGCAAATCGCATAAAAAATCACTTAAAAAAATAGGGCAAGTAGTTTTTGTGGAAAGATTTCTGGGAATTGTCGCAATCGGATTCGTATTAGGTCTGCTGATTCTTTTTCTCAAAACCGAATATTCCTATTTCTGGAACCTCGGAATTGCATTTTGTGGAATTATTTCAACAATTATTATTCTGAAATTAATTATCCGCTTCCTTCATACCTATAAAAAGCGAGTTTACATTGGTTTTTTTTACTCTGTCCTAATTCAAATTGCACAATTAATCTGTATTTTTTGTATTCTAAAATCATTTGGAATTGATGATAATTATCTGATTTACATATTGTTGTTTTTGACATCAAGTATTCTTTCTGTAATTTCTTTTGCCGGATTAGGGATCAGAGAAGCCGTGTTTTTCTATGGGGCACATTTGTTTAATTTCGATCCGGATATTTCGGCTTTCGTAGCTCTTTCATTTTCCTTAATTACGGCAATGATTTCTTTTTTTGGAATAATTTATCTATTTATTCCTATCGAAATTAAAAATAAATCACCCAAATAAATGCTTGATTAATAGTTTCTTCTGAAGAAGCGAAAATTAAATATCCTCAATAAGACTTTCCTTGGCATAATTTCTGAAACCATATAATCTTAATTTGAAAAAACAGAGATTATGAAAAAATTATTAGTAGCAGCCGTTGTTTTTGGAACAATTGGATTTTTAAATGGACAAGAAATCACAACTCCTCAATACCAAGCTGAGGTAGGGAGTACGCCTGTACAACAAGGTAACTGGATGGTTGGTGGAAGCATTGGTTCTGCTGGGTACAGCTTCGAAGGAGAAGAGTTTAATTTGGTTTTGGCGCCAAAAGCAGGTTATTTCATTGCCGATGGAGTAGCGATTGGTTTAGAAACTAAAGTGGGAGTAGTTGCTGGTAGTGACCGAAAACCAGGTTGGCAATATGGTGTAATGCCTTTTGCACGTTATTATTTTCCAGAAGGAGCTAGTTCTACGGGGCGCTTTTTTGGGGAAGGTAAAATTGGATTTGCTGGAGATGCCTATGAAGGCGAAAGTGTAAATAGTTTTGCTTTTGGTATCAATGCAGGTTATGCGCATTTCATAAGTCAAACCGTTGCTTTGGAAGGAACCGTGGGATATAATTACAGCAAAGCAAATGTTTCTGGCGCTGATGCTCAAAGTGGACTTGGTTTCGCTCTCGGTTTCCAGATTTATCTTCCGGGAGGATCTAATCGATAATTCAATACCATAAATATTTAAGCCCGGAAACGGGCTTTTTTTTATTTTTTTTAATAATTGACGCAACCTTTAACATTTATTGCATCTATAGTTTAAATCAAGCATCCTCTTTTTGAATTTGGATAATTGTTTTGATTAGTTTTTCGCTTTTTGCTACCCTTTATTAGAAAGTTGCTTCTTCCCAATATGGAGCAACTTTTTTTATGAATCCTATTGAAATCTTTCTCAAATTTGCGGGATGAATTTGCTGTCAAACAAATGGATTTTGTTGGTTATACTGTCGCTCACTTGGGGCAGTTCTTTTATTTTAATCAAACAGAGCTTGGTTTCTTATTCGCCAATGGAAGTAGGTGCTCTCCGTTTGACGATTGCGGGTTTGGTTTTAATATATTTTGGAATTCGTAATTTCAAATACATACCCAAAAAACTAATGCCTTGGGTGGTTGTAGGAGGATGTATGGGAAACTTTATCCCTATGTTTTTATTTCCGATTGCACAACAAAAAGTCAGCAGTTCCATGGCGGGAATTCTGGATTCTTTGGTTCCGGTTTTTGTCTTGATTTTTGGCTACCTTCTTTTTGGAATTAGAAGTCGTTGGACACAGGTTTTAGGTGCCATGATTGGATTTATGGGTGCGATAATTTTAATTGGAAACAATGGCGATGGAAGCTCAAGTGATCTATTTCATTCCTTTCTTATCGTAGTGGCTACTATCTTTTATGGCTTAAACGGACTGATTGTAGGGCGGTATTTATCGGGCATTCCTTCATTTAAACTTTCATCGGTTGTTTTTAGTATCTGGTTAGCGCCTGCTTTGTTGATTTTGGGGTTTACCGGATTTTTCGCTGAGTTCAGAGCGACTCCTGAACAATTGAAAGGATTGGGCTATGTTTCGATTCTTGCTTTGGTTGGAACGGCTGCTGCGATGATTTTATTTTATAAATTAATCCAACAAACTTCCGCAATTTTTGCTTCGGTGGTCACTTATTTTATGCCTGTCGTGGCTGTGTTTTGGGGGATTTTAGATGGAGAGAAATTGACATTGATACATGTATTAGGTGCGATTTTGATTTTGTTGGGTGTGTATTTGATTCAATTAAAACCAAGAAACAAACCTATTTCAATCAATAGAAAAAAAATTGCGCATTGAAAAATGCGCAACTTCTGTTTTGTGTTATTTTATTTCTGATTAATCGAGTTCGATATCGAAATTTGTTAAGCTTTTGAATACATCCAATCGCTGGATCAATTCTTCATCGGTTAGTTCGGCCAATCTTTCCGTTCCAAACTTTTCAACAGTAAATGAAGCCAGTGCACTACCGTAAATAATAGCTCTTTTCATGTTTTCAAACGAATAATTCTGTGTTTTGGCAAGAAAGCCTGAAAACCCACCAGCGAAAGTATCGCCTGCGCCTGTCGGATCAAAAACGTCCTCCAACGGCAAAGCCGGCGCAAAGAATACATTGTTTTCATGGAATAAAAGCGCTCCGTGTTCCCCTTTTTTGATGATTAATGTATGAGGGCCCATTTCAAGAATTTTCTTAGCCGCTTTGACAAGGCTGTATTCTTTACTCATTTGTCGAGCTTCTTCATCGTTAATCGTCAGAACATCTACGTCTTTCAAAACATCCATCAATTCGTCCCAAGTATGATCCATCCAGAAATTCATCGTGTCGAGGATGACTAATTTTGGACGAGTTTCTAATTGATTCAAAACAGTTTTTTGAACCAAAGGATGCAAATTTCCTAACATAAGTACATCTGGGTTTTTCCAGCCTGTGGGAACTGAGGGTTGGAAGTTTTCCAAAACATTCAATTCCGTAGCAAGTGTATCGCGGGTGTTCATATCGTTTCGGTATCGACCAGCCCAATAAAAAGTTTTTCCGCCTTCTACTTTTTCGATTCCTGCTAAATCAATGTTTTTGGAGGCCAATAAATCCACGTATTCCTGAGGGAAATCCTCACCGATTACAGAAACAATTCCACTTCTTACTTCCAGCATGGAAGCGGCCATTCCAATGAATGTAGCGGCTCCTCCAAGGATTTTATCGGTTTTTCCAAAGGGTGTTTCAATTTGGTCAAAAGCAACGGTTCCGACAACTAATAAACTCATCTTGTTTAAATTTTGGCAAAGATATACTTTTTGTCGGAAGAGAAAATCCGTTTTCAATAGATTTCGGACTCAATTCAGACGTTAATATTTTATAATTTTTTTAATCAATTGTTTTTACAACGGCCTTTTCGGCTTCTTTTCTACTACCGTCAAATCCATCTACGCCTGAAACGGTTGTGTATTTCAGAATGAACTTTTTACCTGGATTTAATCTTTGGTAAATGCTTTGACAAGCGAGTGTTGCTTCATGAAAACCGCAAAGGATTAATTTCAATTTTCCTGGATAGGTATTGATATCGCCAACGGCGTAAATTCCAGAAATATTGGTCTGATAATCAAGGGAGTTGTTAACTTTTATTGCGTTTTTTTCAATTTCAAGCCCCCAATTGGCAATTGGGCCTAATTTAGGAGAAAGTCCGAACAAAGGGACAAAGAAATCGGTTTCGATGAACTGTTTTTCGCCCTCATGTTCAATTGTGAGTGCTGTGAGTGTACTTTCACCGTGTAGTTCTGTTACCTCTGCGGGGGTAATCAGGTTTACTTTCCCTAGATTTTTTAATTCTCTAAGTTTTTCTACAGAATCAAGTGCGCCACGGAATTCATTTCTTCTATGAACCAGCGTTACTTCTGAAGCTACATCCGTCAAGAAAATCGACCAGTCCAGTGCGGAGTCTCCACCACCGGCAATGACAACCTTTTTGTCACGAAATAACTCAGGATCGCGAATGAAATATTCCACACCGTTTTCTTCAAATTTCTCCAAATTTTCCAATTCAGGCTTTCGAGGTTCGAAACTTCCCAATCCACCTGCGATGGCAACGGCTTTGGCGTGGTGTTTCGTACCTCGGCTACCGGTGACAATGAATGTTCCATCCTCCAGTTTTTCAATGGTTTCAGCTACTTCATTTAGAGTAAACCCTGGCTCGAATTGTTTGATTTGCTCCATCAGGTTGTCCACGAGTTCTCCGGCCATTATGGAAGGGAATCCGGGAATGTCGAAAATAGGTTTTTTTGGATATAATTCGGCAAGTTGACCTCCGGGCTGTGGCAAAGCGTCGATAATATGGCATCGCATTTTCAACAAACCGGCTTCGAAAACCATGAATAATCCTGTAGGACCGGCACCTATGATAAGTATATCTGTTTTAATCATTTGACTTATTTATTCTGAACTCAATTACTTGAAATTCAATTTCAAATGCAAAAATACGACCGAAACCTTAATTTAATTCTGACTTCTGTCAGTCAGTTTTCAATCGAGAATTAATGCATCTTTAATACGATTCATTGCTTCTTCCAGTTGAGGTTGAGAAGCAGCAAAAGAAATCCGCAAACAGTTGTCGATTCCAAATGCCGTTCCCGAAACCGTGGAAACATGTACTTCTTCCAAAAGATACATAGCAAGATCGTCAGCGTTTTTTATCGTTCTACCACGAAATGTTTTTCCAAAAGTAGCGGAAACATCTGGAAAGAGGTAAAAAGCACCTTTGGGTTCCTTTACTTCGAAGAAAGGTATTTCAGTGGCTTTTTGCATCATAAGGTCTTTTCTCTTTTCAAATGCATCAACCATATATTGAGTCAAGGATTGATCTGCGTCAAGCGCTGCAATCGACGCTCTTTGGGCAATTGAATTTGCTCCAGATGTTACTTGGCTTTGGAGGGTTTCACAGGCTTTTGCAATCCATTCGGGAGCACCGATGTATCCAATTCTCCAACCGGTCATGGCATAGGCTTTTGAAAGTCCGTTAACGGTTACTGTCCGGTCATAGGCCTCAGGAAAAGAAGCGATGCTTGTTGCTTTTTCGCCAAAAACAATATGTTCGTAAATCTCATCGGAAATTATAATTAAATCGTTTTTTTCTGCCATTTGGGCAATTTCCTTTAGCTCTTGCGTTGTGTAAACACTCCCACTGGGATTACACGGTGAACTGTAAATCAGAGCTTTTGTTTTAGGGGTTATATAGGACTCCATTTTTGCTGCACTTGCTTTGAAATCTTCCTCAATGCTTGTGGGGATTAAAACTGGACTTCCACCTGCAAGGCGAACGATATCTGCATAAGTAACCCAATAAGGAACAGGGATAAGAACTTCATCACCTTCATTGATTATACACTGAAAGACATTGTAAAGCGATTGTTTAGCTCCAGTAGAAACAACGATTTGTGAAGTTTTGTAGTTTATATTATTGTCCCTTTTAAATTTCCGAACAATGGCCTCTTTCAGTTCCGGATAACCGGAAACGGGCGTATAATGAGAATAATTTTCGTCGATCGCTTGCTTGGCAGCTTCCTTTACAAAATCAGGTGTGTCAAAATCAGGCTCTCCTATACTTAGACTAATTACATCTTTTCCTTTTTGTTTTAAATCACGTGCTTTTTGCGTCATTGCAATTGTAGCAGGAGGTTGAAGCATTTTCAGCTTCGCAGAAAGTACCATATTTATCTGAAATTAATTTCGGAGCAAAGATAGATAAATTTGAATTTTTAAGTATAATTAACTTATCGATAGAATAAATTGTATCATAAGTTCTAGTTTAATTATGGAGAAGTTTGCTTAGATAATCGTAAATTGCAAATAAAAATTATGGCTAAAATTACATTCAGAGGCAGTCCAGTAAATACACAAGGTGATTTACCTGCTGTGGGCTCGAAGGCTCCTGATTTCAAACTTACAGGAATCGATTTGTCAGAAAAGACTTTGTCTGATTTTCAAAGAAAAAATATTGTATTGAATATATTTCCAAGTGTAGATACAGGTGTTTGCGCAGCTTCTGTCAGACATTTTAATGAGTCTGCATCGGGATTAGAAAATACGGTTGTATTATGTATCTCCAAAGATTTGCCTTTTGCGCACAGCCGATTTTGTGCTGCCGAAGGCTTGGAAAATGTAGTGAGTTTATCGGAATTTAAAGACTCAAACTTTTCAGATGCTTATCAGGTCCAAATGAGCGACGGTCCTTTGGCGGGATTGATGAGCCGTGCTGTTGTAGTAATTGGTGAAGACGGAAATGTGAAATATATCGAACAAGTTCCAGAAATAGGGCAGGAGCCGAATTATGAGAAAGCTCTTTCGCATTTATAAGATTAATTATTTTAAACTTTTCATTTATCCTGCTCCAGTAGCGGGATTTTTTATGATTTAAATTAGTTGAAAATATTTCTCCTCTTAAATTTTATCACTTTTATTTACAATTTAATTTAGACTAAATAAAAATAATATGAAAAAAATTACTTTTTTGATGGGCTTGCTTCCATTTTTGGCATTAAACGCCCAGAGTTTTGAGGAGAGAGAAACCCTTATGAAAGATTTCTATTATTCATCAGGTGATATTGGAGATTTTGATGGGGATGGATTTCAAGATGTGGTTATGAACGGAGCGATTGACAGCGACTTGAATGGAAACGTGGATTTAACGCATAATGAGATTTATCGGAATAACAACGGTGTTTTAGAACTTTATGGAGAATTGGGCGAATATTCTACCCATTTGGGAGATATCCGCTTTTTTGATTTTGATAATGATGGTTTATTGGATATTGTTTCAACAGGTTTGAGCTATAACGACATTGTAAATTATCAACATTATCGTTTTCAAAATACGGGATCTGGGTTTGAGGCTGTACAAAATACACCTGGAAGAATTTACAGTTCAATTGATGTTTTCGATTTGAATCATGACGGTTTTTTAGATTATGCAATTAATGGAATTCAGTATGTAGAAGGCGTGGGATTTACTTATGATGTGGAACTTCATAAAAATATCGGAAACGATTTTGAAATGCCGACTGCTTGGTTGCCTGGAACTCAAGGTGGAGGGTTCAAGGTTTTGGATGTGAACAATGATGGTGAATTGGACGTAGTGGTTTTAGGAATGAATGGATCCTATGATGCGGTTTTCCAGATTTATATCAATAATAATGGTGTTTTGGAGTTGAACCAGGAATTTCCCGGTATGAATACCGGTGATTTGGCTTTTGCTGATTTCAATGCAGATGGATTTTTGGATTTGGTAGCAGTGGGTCAAGACGGCGAATATGATTTGAAACTTAACTATTACCTAAACAACGGAGAAGGAAGTTTTGAAGTTCACACAATTGAAGGCGAAGGATTGAGTGGATCCAGCGTGGATGTAGGTGATTTGAACAACGACGGATACTATGATTTTATCATAATTGGGGACGATGATAATTATGATGCCTATGTGAAAGTATTTATTTACAATCCCGAAGAAGGAAATTTCAGCAAATTTGAAGACACAGGTTTATATAATTTAGGTAGCAATGGAATGATCCGATTGTTTGATTACAACAATGACAATCATTTGGATGTATTGATGTCCGGATTTGATTGGGCGGATCCAGATATACCTGCTTTGAACAAATTATTTGAGAATATTTCTACAGAAGAAAATCAAAAACCAACTCCTCCGACTTTATTAAATTTAGAACAGAACGGAAACCGTATTCATTTTTCATGGGAAGGAGCCAATGATGATAAAACTCCAACGGAAGCATTGCAATATGAAATCAGAGTAGGAACGGCTTCTGGCTTGGGAGATATTGCAAAATACAAAGTCACGACTCCTTTTTGGTATTTGGATTTGGAGGAAGTTCCAGAAACTATTTTTTGGAGCGTAAGATCGATGGATGCTTCTAAAGTTTATTCGGAATACTCAGATGAAAATGAACTTTCCAATCAGGAGTTGAATATTGCGGGAGAATTTAAACTATATCCCAATCCTGCCAAGGATATTGTTTATCTGAAGTCGGATCAGAAAGTGGATTCAGTAGAATTATTTACACTAAATGGTCAACGAATGAAGATAGAAATGAGAAATGATCAAATCAATGTTTCTCAATTGCCAAAAGGAATTTATGTATTGAAGATTCAGAGTGGACAATGCATTGTCTCTAAAAAATTAATTATTCAATAATCTTGAAACCAAAACAAAAGGCGAGAATCAAATCTTCGCCTTTTGTTTTTTTAATAGAGAAATGAAAATTATTTATAAAAAAGCAGCGGATACTTTTTCCGCTTTTCTGCTTTCGGAATAATCATAAAAACCTTCACCGGATTTCACGCCCAATTTCCCCGCCATTACCATATTGACAAGTAAAGGACAAGGCGCGTATTTTGGATTTTTAAATCCATCATACATTACGTTGAGAATGGATAAACACACATCCAAACCTATAAAATCGGCCAGTTGAAGAGATCCCATCGGATGTGCCATTCCAAGTTTCATAACGGTATCAATTTCCTGAACTCCTGCTACACCATTGTACAAAGTCTCGATGGATTCGTTAATCATCGGCATCAAAATCCGATTTGCTACAAATCCGGGATAGTCATTTACTTCTACAGGAACTTTACCCAAAGTTACCGAAAGATCCATGATGGTTTGAGTAACCTCATCCGAAGTGCTATAACCTCTGATGATTTCTACTAATTTCATGATTGGAACCGGATTCATGAAGTGCATTCCGATGACTTTATCCGGTCGATTTGTCGCTGCAGCAATCTGTGTAATCGAGATAGATGAGGTATTAGTAGCCAAAATCGTTTCTGGGGATGTGATTTCGTCAAGTTGTTTGAAAATTTTTAATTTCAATTCGATGTTCTCTGTAGCTGCTTCCACAACTAAATCGATGTTTTTAACCCCATCGAGCGTACTTGTGAAAGTGGAGATATTTGCCAGAGTTGATTTTTTATCAGCTTCTGAAATGGTTTCTTTGGCAACCATCCGATCCAAGTTAGAGGATATAGTGTTCATCCCTCTTTCTAATGATTTTTCTGATATATCAATCAGATTCACTTTAAATCCATTTTGAGCAAAAACATGAGCGATTCCATTTCCCATTGTTCCGGCTCCTATTACTGCGATATTTTTCATTATTGGTTTATTGTTTTAATTATTTATTAAATGCATCAATGATTTGGTAAGCGATTCGCAAAGCATTTGTTCCGTCTTGAAGTGTTACCAAGGGTTCTGTATCGTTTAGAATGGCATCAGCAAAACTTTCCAATTCCTCCAAAATTGCATTATTGGGTTTTACATCGGGATTGTCAAAATAAATTTGCTTTTTCACACCTTCTGCATTTTGTAGAATCATATCCCATTCGCCTGGATTTTCGGGTGCTTCTTTCATTTTAACAACTTCACAGGTTTTTTCTAAGTAGTCCACCGAAATATAGGCATCTTTTTGAAAAAACCTTGATTTACGCATATTCTTCAAAGAAATCCGGCTCGAAGTGATGTTGGCAACGCATCCATTTTCAAACACAAGCCTAGCATTGGCAATGTCCGGAGAATCGCTGATTACTGCAACTCCGCTTGAATGAACTTCTTTGACTTCGGAATTAACGACACTGAGAATAGCGTCGATGTCATGGATCATGAGATCCAGAACCACAGGTACATCTGTTCCACGCGGATTGAATTCGGCCAAACGATGGGTTTCAATGAACATCGGTTCTTCAATTAAATTTTTCACCGCTTTGAAAGCTGGATTGAATCGCTCCACATGCCCCACTTGCCCTTTTACTTTATGTTTTTTAGCTAATTCAATAATCTCTTCCGCTTCTTCAACTGAGTTGGCAATGGGTTTCTCGAGGAATATATGCTTTCTGGCTTCAATGGCCATTTTTGCACAATCGTAATGAGAAAGTGTTGGCGTTACAATATCGACGATATCAGATTGCTCAATAAGATCCGAAATACTTTGAAAAGATTTATATCCCAATTCGGATTCTATTTTTTTTGAATTTTCTTCATTGGGATCAAAAAAGCCGACCAGCTCTAGCTTTTCGGATTGTTGGGCTAATTTTAAATGAATTTTTCCTAAGTGTCCCGCCCCTAACACACCTATTTTCAACATGTCTTTAAATTTGAGTTTAAAAATACAGAGAATCCCTTTAAAATTGCCCAATTTTGTAAAAAAAAATCTAGATGTGATAGACGAATTCAAACACAAAGGGAAAAGAGAACAATTGGTTCAACTATTAAGAGAAAAAGGTATTGATGATGAGAATGTTTTACAAGCCATAAACAAAGTTCCTCGGCATTTATTTATGGACAGTGCTTTTGAAGAGTTTGCATATAAGGATCAAGCATTTCCGATTGCTGCGGATCAGACCATTTCGCATCCATTTACAGTTGCAAAACAATCTTCTTTGTTGCACATTCACCCAAATGACAAAGTTTTAGAAGTAGGAACGGGGAGTGGATATCAAACGGCAGTTTTGGTTGAAATGGGTGCGGATGTTTACACAATTGAAAGACAAAAAGAGCTATTTGATTTTTCCCAACGAATTTTCAGGAAAATAAAAATTCGGCCTAAGTATGCGACTTATGGGGATGGTTACAAGGGTTTGCCATCGTTTGCGCCATTTGACCGGATCATTGTCACTGCTGGCTCACCGACGATTCCCAAAACACTTTTGAAACAATTGGCAATCGGAGGTATTATGGTCATTCCTATTGGGCAAAAAAATCAAATGATGACGACATTCCTTAGAGTAGGAGATCGAGACTTTGAGAAGATGGAATTTGGCGATTGTCAATTTGTTCCGATGTTGGAACGTACTGAAAAATGAATCAAAATATATATTAAAAAAATGCCCGGTTATCCAGGCATTTTTTATGGGAATTCATTGAATGAATTCCAAAAGAAAAGCCGCTCATGAGCGGCTTTTCTGTTAAATATTTGAATATGAAATTATTGTTTTACAATTTCAATTCTTCTGTTTTGAGCTCTACCGTCAGCAGTGTTGTTGTCGTATTTAGGTTGTGATTCACCGTATCCAACAGCTTTCAATCTGCTTCCGTTAACTCCTTTTCCAACTAGGTAATCAAGAACTGCCTGAGCACGTTTTTGAGAAAGTGTCAAGTTGTTAGCATCGCTACCAACTGAGTCAGTATGACCTTGGATTTCGTAGTTACCTTCAGTAGCGTTTAGGTACTGAGCGATAACGTCCAAGCTTTGTTTAGAAGCTTCAACTAGAACATCTTTACCAGTTTGGAAGTAAATCATTTTTGCAAGGTCAGCAATCTGAACGTTTGCACAATCACCTGTTACTTCGATAGCAGCTGGTTGGAAGTTTTCATCAGCAAATTTCAATTCAACACGTCTGTTTCTAGCTCTACCTTCTTCAGTAGCGTTCGTTGTGATTGGCAATGACAATCCGAAACCAACTGATTTAAGGATAGAACTTGGAACTCCTTTGCTTTCTAGGTAAGATTTCACAGAAGCTGCACGTCTTTCAGATAGAGGTAAGTTATAGTTTTGGCTACCTACGTTATCTGTGTGACCTTCTACTAACCAGCGAGCATTCTTGATTTTATCAGAAGTCAAGATTGGAGCGATTTGGTCAAGTGTTGCCATAGAAGCTGCAGTTAATTTGTCAGAGTTGTACTCGAACAATACGTTTTTCAATGCATCTTTGATAGCTTGGATATCAGTACAGTTATCTACGATTTCAGGACATCCGTTGTTTTCAACTGTTCCGAATTCGTCAGGACACTGGTCTTTTCCATCACATACACCATCTCCGTCAGAGTCAGGACAACCGTTACATCCAGGGATAGACGAAGCAACACCAGGAGTGTCAGGACAGTCATCATCTACGTCAAGGATACCGTCGCCGTCTCTGTCAAGGATAGGACATCCGTTGTTTTCAGCTGGACCAGCTTCTTCAGGACAAGCATCTTTGTTATCACAGATACCGTCACCGTCTGTGTCAGGACAACCGTGGCACTCAGGATCATCTGAAGGAACACCAGGAGTATCAGGACATGCATCTACGTCGTCTTCGATTCCATCACCATCACGGTCTTTGTTTCCGAAACGGAAAGTTACACCTACTGTGTGTTGGAAGAAATCAAAGTAATCTGTTTTAGTCGCAGGAATCCAGTTATAGTCTGAAGCGATGTTCAAACCAAAGTTTTTAGTAAACCAGAAGTTGATACCCGCACCTCCTGAAAGACCAAAGTGATCTTTAGTAGCTTCTGGTTGTTGCCATAGATAATCAATTACCTCATCAGTAGCGTTACCTTCGTGGTTTCCATATACAGGATAACCGGCACGAATGTTTCCATCTGCGTCAGCTATACTTGTAAAGTCATAACGGTTATAGTTGGCACCAATACGTAAGTAAGGATCAAACCAACCTTCACCTTGCAAAATTTTGAAACGCAAACCTAAACCTGCGTTGATGAAGAACTCATCTTGAATAAGAAGACGATCGTTGTCGATTTCCCCAACAGAAGCGGTTAAATCCACATCGAAGAAACGTCCTACGTTTCGGATGATCGATAATTTAGATAAAGGAGGTACAATGCTGTAGTTGTTGTAGTTGAAAAACTCATTACCAACTCCACGAACTGACGTATAGTCAACTGCGTGAGCACCTACCGTAATAGCCCACGGATCTCTTTGATTCTGGGCATTTAAAACAGTACTGCTTAAAAACAGCACCATTAGAGCGGTTAATAATAGATTAAACTTTTTCATTATCAAATATTTAGTGTTTTACTTTTATTTATTTGTAACACAATCCAAATGCAAATTTAAGAATTCTTTATGATTCTATCCAAATCTCTTTTTAAATCTTTTCCTTTTATAGATTCTCTTTTATCATATAACTTCTTACCTTTTGCTAAGTAAATCTTTACTTTTGCTAAGCCTTTCTCGTTGATATACAGATTTGTAGCTATGATGGTGTTACCTGTTTCTTTCGTTTTTCGCTCAAGTTTTTTGAGTTCAATTTTTTTTAATAATAATTTTCTATCCCTTCGTGTTTTATGATTAAAGTGTGTTCCCCAGTCGTATTCATCAATAAACATATTAATTATATAGAGTTCACCGTCCTTAAATTGACAAAAACTTTCAGCGATACTCGCCTTGCCCATACGAATTGATTTAATTTCGGTACCAAATAATTGAATACCGGCATCGTAACCATCAAGTAATTCATACTCAAAACGGGCTTTTTTATTTCTAATGTTAATAGCTCCCTGCACTTAAATCAATTAATTCTCGTAACTTTGCAACCGTTTTATTCAAATATAGTTCCAAAAATGCTAACAGTATCAAATCTTTCGTTGCAATTCGGCAAACGAGTTTTATTCGACGAAGTTAATATAAAATTTACAAATGGCAACTGCTATGGTATAATTGGCGCCAACGGTGCCGGTAAATCAACTTTCCTAAAGATATTATCAGGGGAAATGGATCCAACTTCCGGACATGTTTCACTTGAAAAAGGAAAGCGAATGTCCGTACTGGAACAAGACCACTTTAAATACGACGAGAAAACCGTTCTCGATACCGTTTTGAGAGGAAATAAAACCCTTTATGAAATCAAAGAGAAAATGGACGCACTCTATGCAAAACCTGATTTCTCAGAAGAAGATGGTATCAAAGCTGGAGAATTAGGAGTTCAATACGAAGAAATGGGAGGATGGAATGCAGAATCAGATGCATCTACACTTTTGTCAAACGTGGGCATTGATTCCGATATGCATTATACTTTGATGGGTGACCTTGATAACAAAGCCAAAGTGAGAATCTTGCTTGCACAAGCTTTATTTGGTAACCCCGATGTGCTTATTCTCGATGAGCCTACCAACGAGCTCGACGTTTATACCATTTCATGGTTGGAGGATTTCCTAGCGGATTATGAAAACACGGTCATTGTCGTATCGCACGACCGACACTTTCTCGATGCCGTTTGTACCCATATTGCCGATTTGGATTTTGGGAAATTGAATCTGTATTCAGGAAATTATACCTTCTGGTACCAATCCTCTCAACTAGCGGCCAAGCAGAGAGCACAGCAAAACAAGAAAGCAGAAGAAAAGAAAAAAGAACTTCAGGAATTCATCGCTCGATTTAGTTCCAACGTAGCAAAAGCCAAACAAGCCACCGCACGTAAGAAGATGATTGATAAATTAAACATCGAAGAAATCAAACCTTCCTCACGTCGTTACCCGGCTATTATTTGGGAACAATCCAGAGAGGCAGGAGATCAGATTTTGGAAATCAATAACCTTTCTGCTTCTGTGGACGGAGAAGTTTTATTTAAAGACATGCATTTGAACCTGAAAAAAGGCGACAAAATTGGAGTCTTCTCCAGAAACTCAAAAGCAGTTACTCAGTTCTTCGAAATCATCACAGGAAATGCTCAAGCCGATAGCGGCGAATACAATTGGGGAATTACCACCACCCAAGCCTATCTTCCTTTGGATAATACAGATTTTTTCAAAGAGGACATAAATTTAGTGGATTGGCTACGTCAATACACCGAATCGGATGAGGAAAGACATGAAGAATATATGAGAGGGTTTTTAGGGAAAATGCTTTTCTCAGGTGACGAAGCACTGAAAAAATCTTCCGTTCTTTCAGGAGGAGAAAAAATGCGTTGTATGTTTTCTCGAATGATGCTCTTACGTGCCAATGTTTTGATTATGGATGAACCCACCGGACACTTGGACTTGGAGTCGATCACCGCACTCAATAACTCTTTGCAGAATTTCAAAGGAACAATTTTGATGGCTTCACATGACCACGAGCTGATCCAAACAACTTGTGATCGAATCATCGAACTGACTCCAAATGGAATCATCGACCGCTACATGACCTATGATGAATTCTTGGAAGACTCACGCGTGAAAGAATTGAAAGCAGAAATGTATTCTTAATAAATTCAGAATATTAAAATAGCAGGCGCCATAGTGCGCCTTTTTTATTGGGGCGCTCCCCGCTGCGATTCAAAAGAATAGAAAAAAATCAAAATTCCAGCCCAGCGGGTCAGGCTCTCGGCACTCGCTTTTCTTTTTGTGGCCTGAGGCTCTCGATGTTGCCTGAGGCTGTCGAAGGCAAAAAGAAAGAGCTCAAACCTAACGAAGTGGTTCGACGAAGTCAAACAGAGCCTCCATCCTTAGCGCAATTGAAGATTTGCGAAAATTCAATCCAAGATTTAAATACCGATAGTTTTTTTGGAATAAGAGATGCAACTCCTCCAGAATCAAATAGGAAATGAAATCTACTTTATCTATAAATATTTGACCTTTCCAAGGTCAAGTTTGATATCGTTTCAATTTTTCTTGTTAATTTTCATTTATGAAATCAGGAATAATTTGTTCGGTGCTGGCATTTTTCTTTGTGGGTTGTTTTTCTTCCCAAAGTTCAATTCAACAAAACTCTCGATTTAAATCAGATGAATTAAAACAAGAAATTTCGTATTTAATTCCTCTTTTGAAAAGAAGCCAAATATCTCCTGATGATATTTCCATTCGCATTTTGGTCACACCGGAATTTATTTATCCGCAGATTTTGTCAATGAATTGCAAGACGGGAGAATATTATTTTTTCGAAGAAAATTTTGACGGGCGTTTAATTCCTATGTACGTAAATGCTGTCAGCCATGAGCCTCAAAGATTTTTTGATTTGAACGATATAAACTTAAGACAAAACTTGGATGATCCTGATTATTATTGCGACGATTATTTGAGTCTTTGGGCAAGGTATTCAACATCTGATGGATTGGAATTAGAAAAAGTCTTAACTTTTTACAAAAATCCAAAACAAAGAATTTTTTCAGACCAAGATACCGTATTTTTAAGTCCATATATTAGAAAGGTCATACCAGAGCCGGAAGAGAAAATCAAAAGAGAAATTTATTGAATAGATGAATTATGAAAAATTTAATCTTTTATATTTTACTAATTTTTCTTTTACTTCAATGTCAAAGTAACCGCGATGCAGAAAAAGAAATCTTACCCAAACGAATTCATAATTCAACTTTAATCAATACCCTTCCGGAATTAGTGAAATTAAGAAATGAAACGATTGAAGACCGTGAATTTGGGAAAGGGTCTTTATACATTTAACCCGTAGTGCATTATAAGAAAGGTTGCCCAAATCACTAAAAATTAGTATATTGTATTGACTGACAATCAAATACAATTATGAGCAACCTAGAAGCAAGTTACAAATTAATTTTAGAAGAATTA
>JAAYKY010000060.1 GCA_012522185.1 Flavobacteriaceae bacterium
CCTATAAAAACTCTGATTTTTCCAATACTTATTCCAAAAAAACTGAAATTAAAATTCAGTATATAAAATTCAATCCCAATGAGTATTCTCAAAAAGATTGGGAAAGAATTGGTTTTTCTGAAAATCAAGCAGCTTCTATTCTGAAATACAAAAGATATTTGGGTGGGAAATTCACTTCTTTGGATCAGATTAAGAATTGCTTTGTAATCAGTGAAAAAAAGTATGAGGAGATGAAACCTTACATTGTTTTGCCATCGGCTCCAAAATCTGAAGGAACGATTAGATTATTGGAAGAAGAGGAAGAAACTGAAAGGGCAGAAAGTGAAAAAAAACATTTATTGCAAAAGTTTAACCCCAATCATTTGACCAAAGAAGACTGGGTTGATTTGGGGTTCTCTGAAAGACAAGCAAATACAATTCTTAATTATAAAAAATCTTTGGGCGGTAGTTTTCCAGATGCTAAGACTTTTGAGAACTGTTTTGCAGTGAGCGCAGAAAAGTTTGCAGAGTTGGAGCCTTATATGGTATTTGATTAGGGTTTAATTTTTATTCTGTCAAATTTTCTTAATTTTGGGCTTTTGAAAATATAAGAAGAATCTTTGTAGGTTCTCCAAATCCCAAAAAATTGATTATGAACTTTGAATTATCCGAAAATCAGAAAATTATAGCAGAATCCGCACGCGAATTCGCCAAACAGCATATTGCTCCTGATATGATGGAGTGGGATGAAAGCCAGCATTTCCCGGTAGAGGTGTTTAAGAAAGCTGGTGAAATGGGTTTTATGGGAATTTTGGTGCCAGAAGACTTGGGTGGAAGTGGGCTTTCTTATTATGAATACGTTTCAATTATTGATGAAATTTCACAGATTGACCCTTCGATAGGACTTTCCATTGCAGCACATAATTCACTTTGTACCAATCATATTTTGACTTTTGGAAATGAAGAACAAAAGAAAAGATGGATCCCAAAGCTTGCGTCGGGTGAGCATATCGGTGCTTGGGGTTTGACAGAACATAATACGGGATCGGATGCCGGCGGAATGAGTACAACGGCCAAAAAAGACGGAGATGACTGGATTATCAACGGTGCCAAAAATTTCATTACCCATGCGATTAGTGGTGAAATCGCTGTAGTGATGACACGAACTGGCGAAAAGGGAGCTTCCAATAATGCAACTGCATTTGTTTTGGAAAAAGGAATGCCAGGATTTACTTCTGGGAAAAAGGAAAATAAATTGGGAATGCGAGCCTCGGAAACGGCAGAATTAATTTTCGATAATGTACGTGTGCCTGATAGTCATCGTTTAGGAGAAGTCGGAGAAGGATTTAAACAAGCTTTGAAGATTTTGGATGGTGGTCGAATTTCTATCGCAGCTTTAAGTTTAGGAATCGCAAAGGGAGCTTATAAATCTGCTTTGAAATACGCCAAAGAAAGACATCAGTTCGGACAAGCAATTGCGAGTTTCCAAGCCATCAATTTTAAATTAGCAGAAATGGCAACTGAAATAGAAGCATCTGAACTTCTAATTCAAAAAGCATCTTACTTGAAAAACAAAGATTTGCCTATGACAACCGAAGGAGCAATGGCAAAATACTATGCTTCCGAAGCATGTGTCCGAATTGCAAATGATGCCGTGCAGATTTTCGGCGGATACGGATATACCAAAGACTTCCCGGCTGAGAAATTCTACCGTGACTCCAAACTTTGTACAATTGGAGAAGGGACTACAGAAATCCAAAAATTAGTAATTGGAAGAAATATATTGAAAGATTAAAATGATTTTTTTGCAGAGATTGAAAACTTTATTATCTTTGCAACCTCAAAATAAGAGTTAATATGTTAATTATACCAGTAAAAGACGGAGAATCAATCGACAAAGCGTTGAAAAAGTACAAGCGTAAATTTGACAGAACCGGAGTGGTTCGTCAACTAAGAAGCCGTCAGCAATATAATAAACCTTCTGTTTTAAAAAGACAACAAAGAAGTCGTGCGGCTTACAAGCAAAGAATGCAGAGCTTGGAAGAAGCATAAGATTTTATTAAAATATAATTAGACCTGTTCGCAAAAGTTCTTTAACTTTGGTGAACAGGTTTTTTTTATGTCCCTATCCAAATTTTTACAATATCTGGAATTTGAGAAAAACTATTCTCTGCATACAATCAAAAGCTACGAGAAGGATTTGACCGATTTTGTAAATTACTATTTTCAAGAAACCGAATCGGAGGAAATAGAGAAAGCAGATAAAGCACATATCAGAGGTTTTCTGATTTTTCTTTCGAAATCATCCCTTTCCGAGAGAACCATCAATCGAAAATTAAGCTCGTTACGAGCTTATTATAAATTTCTGTTGAAAATCGGGGAAATTAAAACTTCGCCTTTGGCTGGGATTAAATCCTTAAAACATTATAAGGAAGTTCAATTGCCTTTGTCCGAAGAGGAAACCAAAATTTTGTTTGAAAGTAAAAATATTTTCAAGTATGATTTTCTCGGTTTTCGTGACAAGCTGATGCTTGATCTTTTGTACCAGACCGGAATGAGAAGGGCTGAGTTAATTAGTTTGAAGGTAGAGGATGTTGATTTTTCGCAAAAATCTTTGAAAGTTTTGGGTAAACGCAATAAGGAGCGGATTATACCTTTGAGCGATAAATTGTTAAGTGAAATTCAAAGTTATATGGACAGTCGTGAGCGGGAATACAATGCGCAAACTGATGTCTTGTTTCTCACGGCAAAGGGCAAAGCTTTTAGCGATAAGCTTGTATATAATCTTGTAAATTCTTACCTTAGTCTAGTTAGTACGAAGCATAAAAAAAGTCCTCATATTTTGAGGCACAGCTTTGCTACTCATATGTTGAATCGTGGGGCAGATTTGAATACGGTCAAAGAGCTTTTGGGGCATTCAAGTTTGGCATCCACGCAAGTTTATACGCATGGTAGCATTGATGAGTTAAAAAAAGTGTTTAATCAAGCCCATCCAAGGGAGCAAAAACAGAAAAATTATGACAATCAATCTTCAGACAGTTAATTTCACAGCCAAAGACGGATTAGAAGAATACGTAAATAGAAAATTAAGTAAACTTGAGCAATACTATGATAAAATCATAGCGGTACAAGTTGCGATGCGAGTAGAGAATGTTTCAGAAAAAGAAAACAAATTTGTAGATATAAAATTAGAGGTGCCGGGAGATGATATCGTGGTGAAAAAATCAGGTCAATCATTTGAGGAATGTATTGATTTATCGGTAGATACTTTAAAGAAGTTAATCATTCGAAAAAAGGAAAAAATCTCAGACAGATAATCACGAAAAATATTTTTTTCCAAAAATTTGGAGAATTCGTAAAACTTCGTACATTTGCAGTCCGTTACACAAAAACGGACTGTTCTTTTACATAGAATGAAGATTAAAAGCCGGCATAGCTCAGTTGGCCAGAGCACGTGATTTGTAATCTCGGGGTCGTGGGTTCGAATCCCTCTGCCGGCTCGATTTAATTGGATGGGGAGATACTCAAGCGGCCAACGAGGGCAGACTGTAAATCTGCTGACTATGTCTTCGCAGGTTCGAATCCTGCTCTCCCCACAAGTCTTCATTTAAGTGATGGACGTGCCAACCTAGTTGGTTTAAAAAGTATAAGCGGGAGTAGCTCAATTGGTAGAGCTTCAGCCTTCCAAGCTGAATGTTGCGGGTTCGAGCCCCGTCTCCCGCTCAACTTTGGCCGATGTAGCTCAGGGGTAGAGCGCTTCCTTGGTAAGGACGAGGTCACGGGTTCAAATCCCGTCATTGGCTCTAAGGAGAGTGTTGAAAACTCTGAAAATGGGGATTTGGAAGTATGCAGATGGAGTTAATGAGGTGTTGGGCATAGAAGCTCACCACTTTTTGTGTTGAAATTATTTAGAATTAGTATAACATAGAAATTATTTAAAATGGCAAAGGAAACCTTTAATCGTAATAAGCCGCATTTGAATATCGGAACCATTGGTCACGTTGACCACGGGAAAACTACTTTGACTGCAGCTATTACAAAAGTATTAGCTGATGCTGGCTTCTCAGAAGCAAAAGCTTATGATCAAATTGACAATGCTCCAGAGGAGAAAGAAAGAGGAATTACCATCAACACTTCTCACGTAGAGTATGAAACAGCAAATCGTCACTATGCACACGTTGACTGTCCAGGTCACGCGGACTACGTGAAAAACATGGTTACGGGTGCTGCGCAAATGGACGGTGCTATCTTGGTTGTTGCTGCAACAGATGGCCCTATGCCACAAACCCGTGAGCACATCCTACTTTGTCGTCAGGTAAACGTTCCTCGTATCGTTGTATTCCTGAACAAAGTTGACATGGTAGATGATGCTGAATTGTTGGAGCTTGTGGAAATGGAAGTAAGAGATCTATTGTCTTCTTATGAATACGATGGCGACAACACTCCTGTAATCCAAGGTTCTGCTTTAGGAGCTCTGAACGGTGAACAAAAATGGGTTGACTCTGTTTTGTCTTTGATGGAAGCGGTTGACCAGTGGGTTGAACAGCCAGTTCGTGAGCAAGACAAACCATTCTTGATGCCAGTAGAAGACGTGTTCTCAATTACAGGACGTGGTACTGTTGCAACTGGACGTATCGAAGCAGGTGTTATCAACTCAGGTGATCCTGTAGATATCGTAGGTATGGGTGAAGAAAAGATTACTTCAACTGTAACCGGAGTAGAAATGTTCCGTAAAATCCTTGACAGAGGAGAAGCTGGAGATAACGTAGGTCTATTGTTGAGAGGTATCGAGAAAACCGACATCCGTCGTGGAATGGTTATCGCAAAACAAGGATCCGTTAAACCACACAAAAAATTCAAAGCCGAGGTGTATATCTTGACAAAAGAAGAAGGTGGTCGTCACACTCCATTCCATAACAAATATCGCCCACAGTTCTACGTACGTACAACTGACGTAACTGGAGAAATCCAATTGCCAGAAGGAGTTGAGATGGTGTTACCTGGAGATAACTTGACAATTACTGTTGATTTGATCCAACCAATTGCATTGAACGAAGGACTTCGTTTCGCTATCCGTGAAGGAGGTAGAACAGTTGGTGCTGGTCAGGTAACTGAAATCATTGAATAATCTTTAGATTAAATTATAAAAAGAAAGGTGTTTTCGGTTTTCGAATTCGGGAACACCTTCTTTAAAATACGGGCATAGTATAATGGTTAGTATCGCGGTCTCCAAAACCGCTGGTCAGGGTTCGAATCCTTGTGCCCGTGCAAAGAAAAATATATGAAAGCTATAAACTACATAAAAGAATCTTTTTACGAATTCAAAGATCATGTAACTTGGCCTTCTTGGGCAAGCCTTCAGCAAGACACAATTGTAGTAGCAATCGCAACTGCTATTCTCGCCTTGTTCCTTTATGGAGTGGATTCATTGTTTGGTAATTTTATTATCAAAAACATTTTTGAATTACTAAGGTAAAGAACGCGAATCAGTTAAGACATTAATTATGAGTGATAAAAAATGGTACGTTTTAAAAACGGTAAGTGGTCAAGAACTAAAGATTAAAACCTATATCGAAAATGAAATCGAGTACCATAAATTACAAGATTACATAGGGCAAATTGTTGTACCTATGGAAAAGGTAATTCAAATAAAAAACGGAAAAAGAGTTCAGAAAGAAAAAGTACATTACCCCGGATATGTAATGATCGAAGCACATCTACAAGGAGAAGTACCACATATTATTAAAGGCATACCAGGAGTAATTAGCTTTTTGAGCGCAACCAAAGGAGGAGATCCCGTCCCAATGCGCCCATCTGAAGTAAATAGAATGCTTGGAAGAGTTGATGAATTAGCTGAGTCCGATGACGCAATGGTAGCAATCCCCTTTGTGGTTGGAGAAACCGTAAAAGTAATCGACGGACCTTTCAATGGATTCAATGGTACAATCGAGAAAATCAACGAAGACAAACGTAAACTGGAAGTGATGGTGCTTATCTTTGGTAGAAAAACACCACTGGAACTATCCTTTATGCAAGTCGAGAAAGTTTAAATAAAATACCGGTC
>JAAYKY010000061.1 GCA_012522185.1 Flavobacteriaceae bacterium
ACATTCTACAGCCAGAAAAGCCCGCTGATGACGCAGATCTTCGCTGATTTTTTTAAACCACAGGTGTCCGCCGTAGATGGATAGTTACAGTAGTTTTTTTAGTGAGCGTAGCATAGTGTTCATAGCTACTTGCGTAGGACATAGGAGGGTGAAGCTCAAAATACAATATACAACACTACAATCTACATTCTACAGCAAGAAAACCTTAGATCCTTCCTATCGTCTGGATGACAAGGAGCTTCGGCAGACAAGAAACAAAAAACTTAGGAACACTGACTTCTCAAATTAATCCACCAAAATCCAATATTCCCAAGCACCGAATTCTAAACTTTCCCCTTCGGCCAAACTCAAATTCTCTCCCTTCATATAATTCTCGAAATCCCCTTTTATAGGAATCATAAATTCTTTAGGAGAAGACGAAAGATTGGCTATGAAATAAAGTTTTTCACCATCTTTTTCACGCTTGAAAGCGAGAATGCTGGCATCATCTGAAGTTTGAATTCTTTCGTAAGAAGCCTTATTCACACCGCCGTTTAAAGCCGGATGTTCATTTTTCAATTTCCCTAATTGCTCATAAACCGGGAACATTCTTCCTTTTACATGCGTAATCGTATCTTTTTCAAAGAACTTCAACCGTTTATCAAAATCATACTCCTGACCATTGTAAATCAAGGGCATTCCAGGCATCGCATAGGTCAATGCAGCAAAGGTTTCTACCGCATCACCCAAACGTTCGTATTCGGTACCGTTCCATGAATTCTCATCATGATTGGAAGTAAAATTCATCAGGATGTCCTGTTTCTGATAAATCGAATCCTGCTCTTTCATCAATTGATCAAAATCCGAAACCTTCTTTTTTCCTTGCGCAATCTCATTCATCAAATGATGAATTGGCCAATTATAACCCATATCAAAAACGCTTTTCAGCAATTCTGGTTTATTGGACTCCATCAGCATAAACACCGGTTTTATTTCGTTCAATTTCGGATACACGTATTCCCAGAATTCCAGTTTCACATTGTCCGCCACATCGCAACGAAATCCGTCGATATGGGTTTCTTTTACCCAATAAATCATTTCATTTGCCATTGCTTCAAACAATCCTTCGGATTCATAATTCAAATGCGCAACATCTGTCCAACCCCAGGTTTCGCCGGTTTCAGGATTGAGCGGATCGGTAATTTCTCCCGCTGCATTTTTATGGTAAAATTCAGGACGCTCCTCAATCCATTTATGATCCCATCCGGTATGATTGGCCACCCAATCCAAAATCACATAGATCCCGTTTTCATGTGCCGTATCGACCAGTTTTTTGAAATCTTCAAGACTTCCATAGCCCTCGTGAACCGCTGTATAATCAGAAATCGCATAATAACTTCCCAAATATTTTTTACGCTCTTCCGGATCACTAATATCTTCAATGGATTGATCGCCGGTCGCTTTTCGTTTGGCCATCGAAATCGGCTGAACCGGCATCACCCAAAGCACTTTTACACCTAGTTTTTTCAACTCAGGAATGTCTTGGGTAAAAGCTTCGAAAGTTCCTTCGGGCGAATATTGACGGATGTTCGCTTCGTAAATGACCGCGTTTTCCATTTCTTCGGGCGAATATTCCTTCATCGCCAATTGATCCACTTCTATGGTTTTTTCTTGTTTACAAGCCACCGCAAATAAGAATAAACTCAGACTTACAATGATTAATTTTTTATTTAGTTTCATTTTTTTTATTTTTTACTCCTGATTCTTCTGCGAAAATCTGCGCAATCTGCAGGCAGATAATTTTCCCGCAGATTTCGGAGATAAACGCTGATTTTTATTTCAACTCCAAAATCATTGAAGCCTTTGCTTTGATTTCTAATTTTTTATTTTTTACTCCTGATTCTTCTGCGAAAATCTGCGCAATCTGCGGGCAGATAATTTTCCCGCAGATTTCGGAGATAAACGCCGATTTTTATTTCAACTCCAAAATCATTGAAGCCTTTGCTTTGATTTCTAATTTTTTATTTTTTACTCCTGATTCTTCTGCGAAAATCTGCGCAATCTGCGGGCAGATAATTTTCCCGCAGATAAACGCTGATTTTTATTTCAACTCCAAAATCATCGAAGATTTCGATTTGATTTCTAATCTATTATTCA
>JAAYKY010000062.1 GCA_012522185.1 Flavobacteriaceae bacterium
GATCTACACCGCTCAAATAAAAAATATCACGATGCTGCGCAAAAGGAAGCGTACTATCGGCACTAACCGGATAAATATCGTTGGAATTAAAAACGGCCAAAGAGTTTGGCTTTAAAGAATTTGCAAATTTCTTTCGGTTTTTGATAAACAAATTCGAAGAAATCTGTTCGTATTTTGTCGTCATATCTTTATTTTTATTGCTAACAAATGTAAGAAAGAATGACTGAACGAAGTAAGGTTTATGTAAAAAAAGTAACTCCTCAATCTTACGAATGAGGAGCTAACCTTAACCAACCTAAACCTATGAAAAAGCTATTAAGCTTTCATCTGACAAAGATAAAAATTATTTTTTCAATAAAAAAACATTTAAGTAAAATAACTTACATTTTTTCAGGAGAATTTATTCCAAGAAGGTCTAATGAGTTGAAAATCACCTGAGAAACCCATTGGCTTAATCTTAACCGGAAATTTTTGGTATTCTGATTATCGGTCTTAAGAATAGGATAATTCTGATAAAATGAGTTAAACAACTTCACCAAATCATAAACATAATTCGCAACCAAAGCCGGACTCAAATCCTCAGCCGATTTTTGAATCGTTTCTTCGAAATTATACAAATGACGAATGATTTCTATCTCTGCTTCATTGATTTCAATCGAATTCAGATCAAATTCAGCCGGACTTTCTTTTCGCAAAATGGACTGAATCCGCGCATAAGTATATTGAATGAACGGACCGGTATTTCCGTTAAAATCCACACTTTCTTTCGGATCAAATAAAATTCCCTTCTTCGGATCTACTTTTAAAATATAATATTTCAAAGCACCCATTCCGATGATTTCGTACAAACTATCTTTTTCTTCTTCCGAATAACCGTCCAATTTGCCCAATTCCGACGAAATTTCTTTGGCCGTCAAAAACATATCTTCCATCAATTCATCAGCATCGACAACGGTTCCTTCACGGGATTTCATTTTTCCGTCAGGAAGATTGACCATTCCGTAGGAAAGGTGTTCCAAAGAGTCGGCCCATTTGTAGCCTAATTTCTTTAGAATTAAAAATAAAACCTTGAAATGATAATCTTGCTCATTTCCAACGACATAAATCAGTTTGTCGATATCAAAAGTCTCAAACCTTTCCACGGCAGTTCCCAAATCTTGCGTCATATAAACCGAAGTTCCATCGGATCGCAAAACTAGCTTTTCATCCAATCCTTCTTTCGTCAAATCAATCCAAACAGAACCATCTTCTTTTTTATAAAACACGCCCGATTCTATTCCTTTTTGGATCAAATCTTTTCCCAAAAGATAGGTGTTGCTTTCGTATTGATAATGGTCAAAATCAACGCCCAATCTTTTGTAAGTTTCACCAAATCCTTCATACACCCAACCATTCATTTTAGCCCAGAGATTCCGAACTTTTTCATCGCCGGCTTCCCATTTTATCAGCATTTCTTGGGCTTCTTTGAAAAGCGGAGCATTCTTTTGGGCTTCATCTTCAGATTGACCTTGAGAAACTAAATCTTTGATTTCTTCCCGATAATGTTTGTCGAATTCCACATAATATTTTCCCACCAAATGATCGCCTTTTATTCCTGAACTTTCGGGTGTTTCACCGTTTCCAAATTTTTCCCAGGCAATCATGGATTTGCAGATATGAATTCCGCGGTCGTTGATAATTTGGATTTTCTGAACTTTATGTCCGGCAGCTTTGAAAATATTGGCTACCGAATAACCCAAAAGATTGTTTCGGATATGCCCCAAATGAATGGGTTTATTGGTATTGGGCGAAGAATATTCCACCATCACCGATTTCGCTTCGGGATGATTTTCTGTAAAGCCAAATTTAGCCTGAGATGCATTTTCAACCAGATTTTCCAACCAAAATTCACTTGGGAAACTTAAATTCAAAAAGCCTTTTACGACATTAAAGCCCGAAATTAGATTTTTAGACAAAAGCGCATTTCCGATTTCATTTCCCAAATCCTCAGGCTTCTTCTTCAAAGCTTTGATCAGTGGAAAAGTGACCAAAGTATATTGACCTTCAAATTCTTTACGGGTATTTTGAATCTCAAGCCGATCCGGGCTATAATCATAAAGTTCTTCTATAATTTGGGAGAGGATTTCAGTTGTTTTTTGCTTAAGATTCATTATTGAAATGTTGAATGTTATATGAATGGTTCGACAAACTCACTAAGACGATTTGTGATCACCCTGAGCCTGTCGAAGGGTAATTAATTATTTGCGATGGTTGTGAAAACGTTTTGAACGTCGTCATCTTCTTCGATTTTTTCCAGCAATTTGTCCAAATCGGCTTGTTCTTCTTCAGTTAATTCTTTGGTAACTTGTGGAATTCGGTCAAATCCACTCGAAATGATTTCAATATTATTTTCCTCGAAATATTTCTGTATCTGACCAAAACTTTCAAAAGGCGCATAAACCACGACATTTCCTTCTTCTTCAAACAATTCTTCTGCGCCGTAATCGATCAGCTCCAATTCCAATTCTTCGATGTCCAGACCTTCGCCTTTCACGGTAAAGTTACAGATATGGTCAAACATAAATTCTACAGAACCTTGCGTTCCAAGCGTCCCATTGCATTTGTTGAAATAACTACGGATGTTAGCAACGGTACGATTATTATTATCGGTCGCAGTTTCAATCAAAACGGCAATTCCGTGTGGGCCATATCCTTCAAACAAAACTTCTTTGAAATTCTCAGTGTCCTTATCGGTTGCTTTTTTGATGGCACGCTCTACGTTTTCCTTTGGCATATTGGCAGCCTTGGCATTTTGAATGACTGCTCTCAACCTGGAATTCGTTTCCGGATTGGGACCGCCTTCTTTCACCGCCATTACGATGTCTTTGCCTAGTCGAGTAAAAGTTTTGGACATCGTGGCCCAACGTTTCATTTTTCTGCCCTTTCTGAATTCAAACGCTCTTCCCATAAGTTCAATTTTTGAGTGGCAAAATTAAGGATTTTTGAATGGTTTTTGTAAACCAATCAAAAAAAACCTTCGGTTAGTTGAAATCCGAAGGTTTGATTGAAGAAGTTATTATAATTTTCAATTATTTCAAATAAGTTTCCAAAAACTGGTCTTGTTCCCAAAGCAAATGCAAAATATTCTCTTTGGCTACATATCCGTGACTTTCCTTGGGTAAGATGACCATTCGAACAGGTGCACCCAATCCTTTCAATGCCTGAAAATATCTTTCGGTTTGCAATGTGAATGTTCCCGGATTATTATCTGCCTCGCCGTGTGTCAAAAGCATTGGCGTTTTCATTTTTTCTGCATTCATAAAAGGCGACATTCGATTGTAAACTTCAGGAACTTCCCAGTAATTTCTTTGTTCTCTTTGGAAACCAAAGGGTGTCAACGTACGATTGTATGCACCACTTCTTGCAATTCCACAGGCAAATAAATCGGAGTGCGTCAAAAGATTGGCCGTCATAAAGGCTCCATACGAATGGCCACCAACACCCACTCTTTTTCGGTCGATGTAGCCCAATTTATCCACAGCATCAATCGCTGCTTCTGCATTCCAGATCAATTGCTCCACAAATGTATCATTGGGTTCGGTATCTCCTTCACCTATGATGGGAAAGGCGGCATCATCCAAAACGGCGTAGCCACGCGTTACCCAATACACGAAACTTCCATAATAAGGAAAGGTAAATTCATTCGGATTGTGACTAGATTGCCCCGCGCTGTTTTTGTCTTTGTATTCAGAAGGGTAAGCCCAGATCAACAAAGGCAGTTTTTCTTTTTTATCATATCCGGCTGGCAAATAAAGCGTTCCTGATAGTTCAACGCCATCTTTTCTTTGGTATTTAATTACTTCTTTGTGAACATCTTTGATGCTTTCAAACGGATTTTTAAAGTCCGTCAGCTGAGTGATGCTTTCTTTACGATTTAGATTTCGGAAATAATAATTCGGATAGTCCGTTGCCGACTCAATCCTGACCAGAGCAGTACCTTTTTTGAAATCCGTAATCGTGAAAATGTTTTCTATTTTGTCTTTGTAAGTGGACTGATACCAACGAGTGGTTTTTAAAGTTTTCAAATCCAATTTGTCAATGAACGGAAATTGCCCTTCGGGTGTATATCCTTCACCAATCAGATAAGTTGTAGTGCCGTCAATGGCTAGAACATAACGACCAAATTCATTTTTGCGCGTTTCGAAACTTCCAGGATCACTGTAAATATCCTGATAATTCCTATCGGAAATTAATTTGGGTTGAGAACCGGGTTGTGAAGGATTGAGCAGATAGGTTCTTCGACTTCTGGTATCGTACCATTGATCCATTAAAATTGCATAATTCTCATTTCCCCATTGAATTCCGGCAAAACGCTGTGCAGTTTTGGTAAGCAACTCAGGTGCAGAATCAAAAGGCGCTTTCCATGTATAAACCGCATCTCGGAATTCGACTTCTTTGGCTGGGTCGCCTTCGTCAAGCGCTTCTACATAAACCAAAGTTGATGGAAGGTCAGATCTCCAATACATCGATCTTTTTCCCTGACGAACGGCCATAAATCCTTTGGGCATTATTTCCGCCAAATCCAGTTGATTTACTTGTTTTACAAGATTTCCTTCCGATGTATAAACAGTTTGTTCAGAAGGAAAACGGCTCAATGGAACCAAATAAGAAAAAGGTTTTTGAATGGTCGAAATCATCACATATTTGCCGTCGGGAGAGAAACTGATGTTTCGGTACATATCCTTGTCTTTAAAAAGTTTTACTTCGCCATTTAAATTGACTTTGTAAATCTGAGTCGTTGTAATTTGTTCGAAATTATGTTCATCGGTTTTATTTTTCAATAAATCCTGATAGGTTCTGTTTTGAGAAACCGATCCGTCCGAATTTGAAACAATTGGTCCTTCGGGTAATTCTTTTTCGGGATCGATCAATTTCAAATTATCCTGAACGGTTGTAACGAGTATATTCTGATTGTCATGGAACCAAGTGATGGGATTTCCCAGGTTCGCATTCAGCGGTTGGGTGGAGATTTTCTTTGCTGTGGCTGATTTTATATCCAAAATCCAAAGCTCCAAACCATTTTTACCGGTATTTGTAAAGGCGATTTTGGACTCATCCGGCGACCAAGTCAGATAAGCAATCCTTGGATTTTCGGGAAGCCCTTTGACTTGAATTTCATTTTTATCGCTAATTTTTCGAACTTTTAAATTATTCAAATAAGTAATCGTACTCGATATATGATGATCGGGATTGATGCGAAGTCCGCCCAAACGCAATTCTTTCTGATTCAAATCATCGAGGGTTTTATAAGTGCTTCGATAAGTTAAAATTATATAATTTTTGTCGGAATCCATCAAAACACCCGGAGGCCTTTCGTATTCTACTAAATCCAAAATTTCTTTGGGTGGTTTTTGAAAACTAATGTTTTCTTGGGCAAAAAGATGGAGGCTGAATGAAAAAAGGAAAATTAAAACTAGATTACGTACTCTCATAATTGAATAAATTTTTAATCAATTCCCAAATATAATGAATGATTGCGGATTCAAAAGCCCATCGGTGATTTCTTGAAAAGATGAGTTCAATTATAAAGGGGACTTATTGTTTTTTCAACTAATCGGCAAGTCTTATCTTTGTTGCCATTAAGATTTAAAGTATGAGTGTCATTGAACATTACCAAGAGTTAATCAGTAAAGAATTAGAAAAAAATTCTTTTTTAGGCATAGAACCAAAAGGATTGTATGAACCATGTGATTATATTTTGAGCATAGGTGGAAAACGATTGAGACCCGTTATCGTGATGTTGGGATCCTATGTTTTTGACGGCAAAGTAGAAGAGGTCTTGAAACCTGCTTTGGCGATTGAATACTTTCACAATTTCTCATTGATGCATGATGATATCATGGACGAAGCACCTTTGCGAAGAGGGAAAGAAACCGTTCATTTAAAATACAATATCAATACGGGAATTCTCTCCGGTGATGCTCTTTTAATTCAGGCTTACCGAATGTTTGAAGATCTTCCGGCCGAGAAATTTAAAGCCGTAACTCAGTTGTTTTCCAAAACTGCAGTGGAACTTTGTGAAGGTCAGCAATATGATATGAATTTCGAAACGCAGAAAGAAGTTTCTTACGAAGAATACATTCAAATGATCACACTGAAAACCGGTGTGATGATGGGCGCTTCCTTGCAAATCGGAGCGATGATTGCCGATGCAAGCGAAGAAGATTGTCAGCATTTGTATGAATTCGGGAAAAACCTCGGAATTGCTTTTCAATTGAAAGATGATTATCTGGACGTCTTTGGACAACAGGATTTTGGGAAAATTCATGCAGGCGATATCATCGAAAATAAAAAGACCATTTTATATATCAAAGCACTTGAAGTTGCCGAAGAAAAAGAAGCTTCGGAGTTGAAGTTCTGGTACGGAATGAAAACCGACAACATCGACAAAGTATATGCAGTAGAAAAAATATATAGAATAGCCAAAGTTGATTTTGAAGTCATGTCGTTGATTGGAAATTACACCGAGTTGGCAATGAGTCATTTGGATAAAATTCAAGTAGCCGATGAAAAGAAACTTCAACTACGTGAATTGGCAGCTTCTCTGATTGATCGACAAGTTTAACAAAATGAAATTCAGAACCGATTTAGAAATTCAGCCTACTGAGCGAAAAATTACGCATGCACGACCCGTTTTTGGGATAGGTTCTTGTTTTGTAGAGTCGATGGGTGAAAAACTAAAAGAGTCTAAATTTCAGGTTATTACTAATCCCTTCGGAAATTTATTTCATCCTTTGGCAATCGAAAACGCATTGGCGAGAATTCTTTCCTTGACAAAATATACTCCGGATGAAATTTTTAAATTCGGTGAGGTCTTTTTCAGTTGGGATCACCATACATCCTTTAGTCAGATTTCACTCGATGCGACTTTGAATAAAATCAATTCCGAACTGGAATTGGCCAATGATTTCATTCAAAAAGCCGATGTTTTCCTTTTGACATTTGGCACTGCCTGGGTGTATCGGATCAAAGAAATGGGAATTTTTGTAGCGAATTGCCATAAAGTCCCCAATTCCAATTTCGATAAATATTTATTGGATGACAAACAAATTCAGGCTTCGCTCAAGAATTGTTTCAATTTAATTCTGGATATCAATCCCAATGCCCAAATCATCGCAACCGTCAGTCCGGTACGGCATACCAAAGATGGAATCGTGGAAAACAGTTTAAGTAAATCCAAACTGATTTCGAATTTATACGATGTCGCACAGAAATTTGAAACTGTCGAATATTTTCCGGCCTACGAACTGATGATGGACGATTTGCGAGATTATCGGTTTTACAAAAAAGATTTAGTACATCCTTCCGATATGGCGGTGGATTATATCTGGGAGAAATTCTCATCCACTTATTTCGATTCCGAAACCAATGAGAAAATCAAAATAGCAGAAAAAATCGGAAAAGCGATTGCACATCGACCGCTGAACGCATCGACGACTTCCTATAAAGAATTTTTATACAAAACCGGCAAGAAGATTGAATCGGTTGAAAGTTTATTTCCAAAAAATAGCTTTGAACCCGAAAAATCATTACTCCAAAATTTAATGAAAAATGCTGATTGATACGCACACCCATTTATATTCCGAAGAATTTGACAACGACCGAGATGAAATGATTCAACGCGCTCGCGAAGCAGGAATCCAAAAGTTTTACATTCCCGCAATTGATTCAACTTATACCGAAAGGATGCTGGATTTGGAAAAGAAATATCCAAATATGCACCTGATGATGGGGTTACATCCTACCTACGTAAAGCCTGAAACCTATGAATTTGAACTCGAAGAAGTTAAGAAATGGTTGGATCAGCGCAGTTTTTCTGCCGTCGGCGAAATCGGGATTGATTTGTATTGGGACAAAACGACTTTAAACATTCAGCAAATTGCATTCAAAAAGCAAATTCATTGGGCCAAAGAAAAAGGATTGCCGATTGTAATTCATTGCCGTGAAAGTTTTGACGAAATATTTGAAGTTTTAGAAGAAGAAAAAGACGAAAAACTTTTCGGAATTTTTCATTGTTTCACCGGAACGAAAGAACAAGCCCAGCGCGCAATTGACTTCCAAATGAAACTAGGAATAGGAGGAGTGGTGACCTTTAAAAATGGTAAAATTGATCAGTTTCTCCATGAAATTCCTTTGGAACATATCGTTTTGGAAACCGATTCGCCTTATCTCGCACCCGTTCCTCATCGAGGAAAACGAAACGAATCAGCGTTTGTTCTAAATGTGGTTAAAAAGCTTTCGGAAATTTACGGATTGAGTGAAAAAGAAATAGCTCAGACAACTACACAGAACGCTTTGTCTGTTTTCGCTGACTGAGCTGTGTTTGGATTATAAAACCTTGAATTATCTTACCAACGTAAATTTGGTATTGATTACTTCAACGCCTTCTTGGTTAGTCGCTTTCAAAACATAGATTCCGGGTTGTAATGAACCGCTAAGGTTAACTTTGTAATCTCCGATTGAATTTACAGTCAGGTTTTTAGAATAAATCTGTTTGTTATTCAGATTCCAAACTGTAACATTTAATTTTGAATTCTCAGTTGATTTTGAAACGATATTTAATTCATTGTTTTTCACGATGGTCGGATACAAGCTGTACATGGACTGGGCATTTGCAAATTCATCCAAAGTACTTTGATGTAAGAAATATGGACTCGACAAATCATAAACCGGAACTGCATAATCCGATTTATAACTAGCTTCCAATGTGTTCATATCCAGTGTGTACAAGCCATTGTGTGAAGTGGTTGCCAAAAGTACATTCCCATCTCTCATCACGGCAACACCGTTTACGGTATAGCCATCAGGCAAACCATTTATCTTTCCGATGTATTCTGCGTTTAATTTGTTCGGATTGAATTTGAAAACATGAGCCGAAGCAGAAACCACATAAAGATTTCCGAAAGCGTCCGCAATCATATCACCACCATAAACTGAAGTTTCAACGCCCGAAGCTTTAGCAAATTCAGCGATTCCGCTTACACTACCTAAATTCTGAATACTACCATTTGTTGAAATTTTCAGCAATTCAGAACCTTCATTATTTAAAGCATAAATAAATCCATCCGATCCGGTGGTCATACGCGCGTAAAAACTTCCTTGATTTCTGTTGTTGACAACACGGTTCGGAATCTCAACCAAACTTCCAGCTTTTGAAGAAGGATTTACGATGGAAACTTTATCACCATTCATGGGCATATAAAAAATAGAACCGTCCGGAGCAGTTGTCATAGCTGCAATGTATTTTCCGCAACTACAAACTTTCGTAACGTCTGCCGTTACGGTTTCAAAGTTGATTTTATCGGTTTTCGTCAATAAAATTGAGGAAGCAGTCGGACTGTTTACATCAAGAGTCCGAAAATCATTGAACTCAATTTTACCCTTGGTCAAACCAGTCGCAGCTACTATGTCCTGAGCATTTGCAACATATCCGACCATAAAAACACTACAAACTAATAAAGCTTTTTTCATATTAAATTCATTTGGAAATTATGCTACTAAAGTTAGTATTTAATTTTTAATCTTCATAAATAATTTGAAAATTTCGACAAAACCTGACGATTTGGCAGTTTAATGGCTTGTGAATCAGTTTTTTAAGTCAAAATGACGTATTTGAACCCTCGAAATTTGCTTGGAATATAAATTGACAAATTAAAGCTGTAACAAATTAATCTTTAAAATTTTAGAATATGAATTCAATCATTAGACGAAACCAGGATTTATTTGGCGGACTTATGGAAAACTTATGGAATGATTCCAATTGGTTCAAACCTGAATTGACTTCCAAATTCTCTATGCCGGCCGTTAATATTAAAAATAGCGAGAATGAATTTGAAATCGAATTGGCCGCTCCCGGCTTGAAAAAAGAAGATTTCAATATTGAAGTAGAAGAAAATGTTTTGAAATTAAGTGTAAACAAATCGGCTGAAAACTTGGAGGAAAAAGAGAATTATACCCGAAAGGAATTCAGTTATTTCAACTTCCAAAGAAGTTTTGCCTTGCCAAAAGATTTGGTGGATACCGAAAATGTGCAGGCAACTTATGCGGATGGGATTCTTAAAGTTTTACTTCCAAAACAAAAGGAATTAAAAGAATCCGTAAAGAAAATTACAGTCCAGTAAAATTCATTATCAAATATTTACGGATGGCCTGACGATTCATTTCGTCAGGCTTTTTTTATACCCAATAATTGCAAAATCAATCTCGAGTTAAATAAAATTACCGAGAAAAATACAACCGAATAAGCAATGATTTTCATCGGTTCCATTTCTTCCTTGAAATAAAATAAAGCCAATAAAAAACTGAAAACAGGATTCAGGTATATGAAAATTCCGGCCGTGGAAGAATTCAATTTATTGAGCGAAAAAACATTTAAAAACATCGGAAGTATCGTGAAAACACCCGCTATCAGAAATACAATTCCATAAAAGTAAGTTCCTTTTTCAGGCAATTCTTGTTGCTGACTAAACAGCGGCAGTAAAATAATCGTTCCGAATACAATTTGAAAAGTCAAAGTGAAAAACCGATCAAGCTGATGATTTTTCTTTTGTAGAATTAAATAAATCGCATAAGAAAGGGCAATGATAAAACTGTAAAAAACATCCATAAAATGTCCAATCGACAGCAAAACACAACTCATCAAACTCAGCGAAACAGCAATCCACTGTACAGATGAAAGTCGGTCTTTCAGGAAAATATAAGCCAAAACCGTAGTGATGATCGGGCAGAGCATATAAGCAAGCGAAGTCGCATTGACACTGATTCGGTTCATCACAAAAATGAACAAATACCAGTTAATCGCAAGCAAAATCGCACTGATGAAATTCAGTAAAATCAACCTTCGTTGATGTCTTTTGGAGAAACTTTTAAAAATTCGAATGTTTTCAAAACTCACTTTGCGACGGAAAATAAAACTAATCGCCAAAATCAAAACACTCGCCATCAAAACCCGCGACAAAAGTATATCCAACGAAGCATAATGGTCAATTGCTTTCAGCGGTAAACTGAACAATCCCCAAATGATAAAGGCAGACATAACCGCCAAATAATACTTTGTGTTCAACTTATTAAATCTTTGTGAGCTTAGTGCGAATCTTGGTGTTCTTTGTGGTGCAAAACTCTAAGTAGGAAGAATGTACTTAAATCAGTTTACCAAACAAATCAAATTCTTCCGCCGACTCGACTTCTACATGGACGAATTCTCCAATCGACAAATAAACATCTTCCGCCGGAATCAAAACCTCATTGTCCACATCGGGCGAATCAAATTCAGTTCTTCCTACGAAATAATTTCCCTCTTTGCGGTCGATCAAAACTTTGAATTGCTTCCCGATTTTCTCCTGGTTCAATTCCCATGAAATCTGCGATTGGACTTCCATGATTTCATCTACGCGACGCTGTTTCACTTCGGCCGGAACATTGTCCACCAAACCAAAAGCGTGCGTATTTTCTTCGTGCGAATACGTAAAACAACCCAAACGGTCAAAACGTTGTTGCTGAACCCATTCCTTCATTTCCAGAAATTGTTCTTCGGTCTCGCCCGGATATCCGCAAATCAAAGTCGTTCGGATCGCCATTCCCGGAACTTTTTCTCTGAATTTGTCTAGCAAAGCATTGGTTTTTTCATAAGTAGTCCCGCGACGCATCGATTTCAAAATTTCAGTCGAAATATGTTGCAAAGGAATATCGATGTAATTACAGATTTTCGGTTCTGCTTTGATTACGTCCAAAACATCTTCTGGAAATCCGCTTGGGAAAGCATAATGCAGACGAATCCACTGAATTCCTTCCACTTTTACCAATTCTTTCAGCAAATCGGCCAAAGCTCTTTTTTTGTATATGTCCAATCCATAATACGTCAAATCCTGTGCGATCAAAATCAATTCTTTGGTTCCTTTTTTGGCCAGATTTTGCGCTTCTTTCACCAAGTTTTCAATTGGCGTGGATTTATGTCCACCACGCATCAAAGGAATCGCACAAAAGGAACAAGGCCGATCACAGCCTTCCGAAATTTTCAAATAAGCATAATGACGAGGCGTTGTGGTCAATCGCTCGCCCACCAATTCATGTTTGTAATCTGCCCCCAAAGCTTTCAATAATAAAGGTAAATCACGTGTCCCGAAATATTGATCCACATCGGGAATTTCCTTTTCCAAATCGGGTTTGTATCGCTCCGAAAGACATCCGGTTACGAAAACTTTTTCCACCAATCCGTCTTCTTTTCGCTGAACGAAATCCAGAATTGTGTTCACGCTTTCTTCCTTGGCATTGTCGATAAATCCGCAGGTATTGATCACCACAATTTCGCCTTGTTTTTCATGAACGACCTCTTTGCCATTGGCTTTGAGTTGCCCCATCAAAACTTCCGAATCGTAAACATTTTTGGAACAGCCAAGCGTTACAATATTGATTTTCTTCTTTCCCGTGGATTTTGTGCGCATGATTTATTTGAAATTGAGGGTGCAAATTTACATCAAATAATCGGTCATACAGATAACTCTTTAGATTCAGAATTACAGATATTCCCAAAAATTATCTTTATTGATAATTATTTGCTTTGTCGGATGATATTTTTCGGTAAAGGATTTGGTGAAAATCACTTTCTTTTTCGGACTGTATTTTATTTCATAAACCGAAATTTCATTTTCGATGATTTCCAAAAAGTCTATTTCCGCTTTTTGCGTATTCCGCCAAAAATGAATTTTCCCGTAAAATCCATCGTAAGAAAGTCGTTTTACTTTTTCGCTGATGATAAAGTTTTCAAACAAAGCACCTGTATCCAGTCTGCTTTTCAACGGATTAAATTGCCCTATAATCGCATTTCGGATTCCGTTGTCATAAAAATAGACCTTTGGTTTAGAGGTGATTTCATTCCGCTGATTGGTCGAAAACGGATACAGACGAAAGATTACAAACGCTTTTTCTAGTAAATCAATATAATTGATAACCGTCATTCTATCTACTGCAAGAATTTTGGATAGCTCATTATACGAAACTTCGCTTCCTACTTGTAAAGCTAACGCATTGAGTAATTTAAGTAGCAAATCGGGCTTTTTGATATTGACCAATTCCAAAACGTCCTTATAAAGATAACTTCCCGAAAGCTGTAACAGAATTTTCTGCTTTCGGTTTTCCGTAACCACTTCGGGATACATTCCGTAAATTAGAAATTCTTCCAGACGATTGGTTGCTTCCACAAAACCGTAATGTTCTCTGATTTCTTTCCAACTCAAAGGAAACATTAAATGCTCCCATTTTCTGCCTGTAAGCGGTTCGTTTAGACTGTCGCCCAATTCTAGTGAGCTCGAACCTGTAAGGATAAATTGTTTATCCAGTTTGGCATCAATAAGCATTTTTACGGCGATACCGGTGTTCTCAATGCGTTGAGCTTCATCGATGACGATGACATCATAATTGTCGGTCGAATTTTTAAGATAATTAAAATCGGCATTGGAAAAATTTAAACGAGTTTGCGGATTATCGCCGTTTAGCACCAATACATTTTTGTTTTCCACAAGATGAGTAACCAAAGTAGTTTTGCCTACCTGTCTTGCTCCCGTAAGAACAATGGCTTTTTTATTGTCCCAAACTTCTTTGATATGGGTGTATAACTCTCGCTTTATCATAATACAAATATAATAAATTAGGATTGCAACCCCAAAATACCATAATATTTTAAGGTTAAAACCCTAAAATATCATATTTTCTTATATGAAACTAAGGAACAATTTTTTTTTCTCGAATTAGCTTCGCCCTTATGTTTCCAGTTAAAATAATTTCACTGTTCAAAATATCTGAGATTTTATGTTTTTTTTCAGTACTTATAATTTATAGAATCTCTTCAAATGATATCTTGATTGATGTAGACATTTCCGAAATTTTATTTGAATGAAAGTTAATCACTTGAATTTAAATTTAAAAATACACACCCTAAAAAACCAATTTTTCACTGCAATTACAGAAAACCTCAAAAAAAATTCTATTTTTGAGCTAAGCAAAAGCCTTAAACACATTAAACACACTTGATGACAGACATTTTAAATTCCATAAACGGCATTATTTGGAGTAATGCCATGATCCTTCTTTGTATTGGCGCAGGAATCTATTTTTCCATCGCAACCAAATTTCTCCAAATCACCAATTTCCGGGACATGCTCAAGTTGTTATTTGTCAAAGCAAGTGACGACTCAGGCGTTTCTTCCTTTCAGGCTTTTGCCATTGCGCTTTGTGGCCGAATTGGAACCGGAAATATCATCGGTGTGGCAACTGCCATCGCCATGGGTGGTCCCGGAGCGGTTTTCTGGATGTGGATGATTGCGATTTTAGGATCCGCAACGGCTTATATCGAAGCTACACTCGGACAGATTTACAAAGAGAAAAAAGACGGCGAATACCGCGGTGGCCCGGCTTATTACATCGAAAAGGGAATAGGAGTGAAGTGGTACGCCATGCTTTTTGCGCTGGTGACCATCATTTCCACCGGACTTCTTTTGCCCAGTGTTCAGAGCAATAGTATTTCCAATAGCGTTCAAACAGCTTTCAGTATTCCCACGCATTATACCGGGATTGTATTGGTCATTTTGGTTATTTTGATTATTTCCGGAGGAATCAAACGAATTTCCAAATTCTCAGAAATCATCGTTCCACTGATGGGTGGCGGATATATTTTATTGGCTTTGATTATCATCGGACTCAACATCGGACAAATTCCTGCGATGTTCCAACTCATTTTCAAATCGGCATTCGGATTTGAATCGGCTTTTGCCGGAGTCATCGGAGCAGCTATTTCTTGGGGTGTAAAACGCGGAATTTATTCCAACGAAGCAGGGCAGGGAACAGCTCCCCACGCAGCGGCAGCGGCTGCCGTTACGCATCCGGCCAAACAAGGATTGGTGCAGGCCTTTTCTGTTTATGTCGATACTTTATTGGTTTGTACCGCGACGGCTTTTATGATTTTGATTACAGGTCAATACAACGTCACGCCGGCCGATGCCGAAACGATTGTGGAAAATATTCCGGGCGTTGATTATACCGCGTTTACCCAATATGCCATCGCTTCTGTATTTCCCGCATTAGGTAAGGCATTCGTGGCGATTGCCTTGTTCTGTTTTGCCTTTACCACCATCATTGCCTATTATTATATGGCCGAAACCAATTTCGCTTACCTCGACAAAAAGAACCGCTATTTCAAATACGGAAAATGGGTGATAGCCTTCATGGTTCTCTTTTCCACTTATTATGGCGCAGTCAAAACAGCCGATGCTGCCTGGACTTTGGGAGATATCGGAGTAGGAAGTATGGCATGGCTCAACTTAATCGCGATTCTGATTCTTCGAAAACCCGCCCTAAAAGCACTCAAAGATTATCGGGCACAAAAGAAACAAGGAAAAGACCCACAATTCAACCCCAAAGAATTGGGAATTAAAAATGCGGAGTATTGGGAGAGTCCGACCAAAGATGACTAATTAGAAAAGGATTTGAATACTTAAAATAAATTTTCTGACTTTCTGATTTTGCTTCGAATTAATATAATTTAACTTTTGAATTAAATCAGTTTAGAAGCGAACTTCTAAAATCTACTTTCAAATTTCAGACTTCTGAATATTATCGTATTTTTGAAACCTCTTTGCGTTTTACCCAAACGCATTCACAAAAACACAATAAAATGTCAGAAACAATAGATAAAAAAGAATTCGATATCCGTAAAGACGTTTACAAACCCAAAAATCCCATTCGGGTCGTTACGGCCGCTTCCCTTTTTGACGGTCACGATGCCGCTATCAATATCATGCGACGAATGATCCAGCGAACAGGAGTGGAGGTCATTCATCTTGGGCATGATCGAAGCGTAGAAGAAGTCGTAGATACCGCCATTCAGGAAGATGCGCAAGCGATTGCCATGACTTCTTATCAAGGCGGACACAACGAATATTTTAAATATATGTATGATTTGCTTCAGGAAAAAGGAGCCGGTCATATCAAGATTTTTGGTGGCGGTGGAGGTGTAATCCTTCCTTCCGAAATCAAAGATTTAATGGAGTATGGAATTTGCCGCATTTATTCCCCCGACGACGGACGTGATTTGGGTTTGCAAGGGATGATCAATGATTTGGTGATGAAATCGGATTTCCCGACAGGTGATAAAATGACCGAAGAAATGATTAATTCACTTGAGAAAAAAGACAACCACCATTTGGCGCAAACCATTTCTGCATTTGAAAATAATTTTGAAGTATACGAATCATTCTTTAATGAAGTAAAAAAGAAAGCCGACCAGAAAAACCCACCGATTTTGGGAATGACGGGAACCGGAGGAGCCGGAAAATCTTCGTTGGTAGATGAATTGGTGCGCAGATATCTTTTGGATTTCCCCGATAAAACCATTGGAATTATTTCGGTGGATCCCACCAAACGCAAAACAGGTGGCGCACTTTTGGGCGATAGAATCCGAATGAATTCCATCAATAACCCCCGTGTTTATATGCGCTCCATGGCGACGCGTCAGGAAAATTCCTCGATCTCCAAACACATTGCACCGGCATTGGAAGTTTTGAAAGCCGCCGGATTTGATTTGATCATCTTGGAAACTTCAGGAATCGGACAGTCCGGAGCGGAAGTGATGGAATACGCCGACGTTCCTATGTACGTGATGACGCCCGAATACGGAGCAGCAACTCAATTGGAAAAGATTGATATGCTGGATTTTGCGGACATCGTAGCCATCAATAAATTTGACAAAAAAGGAGCAGAAGATGCATTGCGTGACGTCAAAAAAACCTATCAGCGCAACCACGAACGATTCAACGAATCACCTGAAAATATGCCGGTTTATCCGACACGTGCTTCTCAGTTCAACGATGCCGGAACCAATCAACTTTACAAAGCTTTGATGGCCAAATTGAACGAATTCTCTAAAGGGAATTTTGAATCCAATCTTGGGTTTGACAAAGTAGCCAAAGAGCAGGTCACAGCCGTTATACCTCCCAAACGAATTCGATATCTTTCTGAAATTGTGGAAAACAATCAAGATTATGATAAATGGGCCGAAGAGCAAAGTAAATTGGCGCAAGAAGTGTATGCATTAGATATTTCAACTAAAATTTTAAGCGAAGAGGGGAAGTCTTCAGATTTAGAAGAAATTAAAAATAAAAAATTAGAAAGAATTACGCCGGAAAATAAAGCACTCATTGAGAATTGGGAAGAAAAGAAAAAGAAATATTCCGACGAGATTTATTCGTTCAAAGTTCGTGATAAAGAAATAAAAATCGAAACGCACACCGAATCACTTTCACATCTTCAAATTCCAAAAGTTTCCTTACCAAGATACGAAGCTTGGGGCGATATTCTGAAATGGAGTTTGCAGGAAAATGTGCCGGGCGAATTCCCTTACACCGCTGGAATTTATCCATTCAAACGAACCGGAGAAGATCCTACGCGAATGTTTGCAGGAGAAGGCGGACCGGAAAGAACCAACCGACGTTTTCATTATGTAAGTTTGGGAATGCCGGCTGCGCGTTTGTCAACGGCTTTTGACAGCGTGACTTTGTACGGTCAGGATCCCGCGACCCGTCCCGATATTTACGGGAAAATCGGAAATGCCGGAGTTTCCATTGCAACTTTGGACGATGCCAAAAAATTATATTCAGGATTTGACCTTTGCGCACCTACCACTTCGGTTTCCATGACCATCAACGGACCTGCTCCGATGTTGTTAGGATTTTTTATGAACGCCGCGATTGATCAGCAATGCGAGCGATACATCAAAGAAAACGGACTCGAAGCCAAAGTGGAAGCCCGATTGAAAGAAAAATTTGACGACAAAGGTTTAAAACGACCTGAATACAATGGTCCTTTGCCGGAAGGAAATGATGGTTTGGGATTGATGCTTTTGGGATTAACGGGCGATGAAGTTTTACCTTCCGATATTTACAATGATATCAAAGCACGAACACTGGCTACCGTTCGTGGAACGGTTCAGGCCGACATTCTGAAAGAAGATCAAGCACAAAACACCTGTATTTTCTCAACTGAATTTGCTCTTCGACTGATGGGCGACGTTCAGCAATATTTCATCGAACAAAAAGTCCGAAATTTTTATTCGGTTTCAATTTCCGGATACCACATAGCAGAAGCCGGCGCCAATCCGATTTCGCAGTTGGCGTTTACTTTGGCAAACGGATTTACATATGTGGAATATTATCTGTCAAGAGGAATGCACATCGATGATTTCGCACCGAATTTATCTTTCTTCTTCTCCAATGGAATCGACCCGGAATATGCGGTAATCGGTCGAGTGGCAAGAAGAATTTGGGCGAAAGCCATGAAGCACAAATACGGCGGAAACGAACGTTCACAAATGTTGAAATACCACATTCAAACATCAGGTCGTTCGCTTCATGCACAAGAAATTGCGTTCAACGACATTCGAACGACTTTACAAGCACTTTATGCGATTTATGATAATTGTAATTCGCTGCATACCAATGCCTATGACGAGGCAATTACAACACCGACCGAAGAATCGGTTCGTCGAGCCATGGCGATTCAGTTGATTATCAATAAAGAATTAGGTCTGGCTAAAAATGAAAATCCAATCCAAGGCTCATTTATCATTGAAGAATTAACCGATTTGGTGGAAGAAGCCGTTTATGCGGAATTCGATCGATTGACCGATAGAGGAGGAGTCTTAGGAGCGATGGAAACTATGTACCAGCGTGGGAAAATTCAAGATGAATCAATGTACTATGAACATCTAAAACATACAGGAGAGTTCCCGATCATCGGCGTAAATACTTTCTTGGGTTCAGACGGTTCACCGACGATGTTGCCCAACGAAGTCATCCGTTCGACCGAAGAGGAAAAGAAATACCAAATCGAAGCCGTTCAGAATTATCAAAATGCCAATGCAGAGCATTCAGAAAAATGCCTGAAAAGACTTAATGAAGTGGCGCTGAACAATGGAAACCTCTTTGAAGAAATTATGGAAGCAGTGAAATTTAATTCACTGGGAGAAATTACCAATTCACTTTTCAATGTAGGGGGAAAGTACAGAAGAAATATGTAAGCCTACCCAGTCTCCCAAAGGGAGGGCGTTTTCTAAATTCAAAGAGTCATAAATTCTTGATGCGTGTAAAAAAAAACTCCGAAATTTTAAAGTTTCGGAGTTTTTTTATGTTTTAAAATACCTTAAATCCTCTGTGATTTCTTTATCGATTTTAACTAAAAATTAAATTTCCTTTCTCAACCTCGCCACCGGAATGTTCAATTGTTCGCGGTATTTGGCGATAGTTCGTCTTGCTATCGGATAACCTTTTTCTTTGAGGATTTCCGTAAGCTTCTCGTCAGTGAGCGGTTTTTTCTTGTCTTCTTCCGCAATTACATCTTGCAAAATTCGCTTGATTTCACGCGTCGAAACTTCTTCACCGTCTTCATTGGTCAGACTTTCAGAAAACAAATCTTTAATCAGGAAAGTACCATAAGGCGTATTGACATATTTACTGTTGGCTACTCGGGAAACCGTCGAAATATCCATTCCGATTCGGTCGGCAATATCTTTCAAAATCATCGGTTTGATTTTGGTTTCATCGCCCGTTAGAAAATATTCTTCCTGAAATTCCATGATGGATTGCATGGTGTACATCAAAGTATTTCGGCGCTGGGTAACCGCTTCAATGAACCATTTCGCCGCATCCAATTTCTGTTTCACAAACAAAACCGCTTCTTTTTGTTCGGTCGATTTTTTCTCGGTATGTTTATAGGTGTCGAGCATTTCCGCATAAGCATTTGAAACCCTCAATTCAGGAACATTTCTTCCGTTTAAAGTCAATTCGAGTTCACCTTCCACAATCCGAATGGTAAAATCTGGGGTGATGTGTTCTATTTCTTTGGTATTTCCGGCAAAGGATTTTCCGGGTTTTGGATTTAATTTTTCGATTTCCGTAATCGCGTCCCTCAGCTGTTCTTCCGTAACGTCATGCTTTAGCATCAAACGTTTGTAATGCTTCTTTGTGAAGGACTCAAAAGACTTCGTGATGAGATCCAATGCCAATTCAGTTGTTTCGGTTTGAGGCGATTTATTTTCCAATTGAACCTTTAAACATTCTTGTAAATCACGAGCACCAACTCCCACCGGATCAAGTTTTTGAATGTAATTCACCAAAAGATTTTCCACTTCATTTTTATCAGTGTAAATATTCTGAGTAAACGCCAAATCATCTACGATTGCCTGCAAATCCCGGCGAATGTATCCATCGTCATCCATGTTTCCGATGATGAAACTTGCAATCTGAAATTCCTCTTCGTCGAGTCGGTACATGGAAAGCTGATTTTCCAAATAATCCAGAAAACTGATTCCCTGTGCATAGGGAATCGCTCGCTCTTCATCGTCGTCGCTGTAATTATTGGTATAAGTTTTATAATTGGGAATTTCATCGTCACTCAGGTATTCATCAATATTGATGTCACTCGTGTCGATGGTATTTTCTTCATTATATTCATCATTTTCCCAGTCTTCATTTTCGGAGAATTCATCATTCAATTCATTTCCTTCTTCCAGCGCCGGATTTTCTTCCATTTCCTGCTTGATCCTTTGTTCAAATGCGATGGTAGGCAACTGAACCAATTTCATCAACTGAATTTGCTGAGGAGAAAGTTTCTGTTGTAATTTTAAACTGAGTTCCTGTTTTAACATAGCTTAAATTTAATTAAAATTCTGCACTTTTGGGCGTGCGGGGGAAAGGTATCACATCGCGGATATTTCCCATTCCCGTTACAAATAATACCAATCTTTCCAATCCCAAACCAAATCCGCTGTGCGGAACAGTTCCAAATCTTCGCGTATCGCGGTACCACCAAAGTTCTTCTTTGTCGATGCCGAATTGCTCAATTTTCTGATCCAAAACATCCAGTCTTTCTTCACGTTGTGAGCCACCGACAATCTCGCCGATACCCGGGAAAAGAATGTCCATCGCACGAACGGTTTCGCCGTCTTCGTTTAAACGCATATAGAAAGCTTTGATTTTGGCTGGATAATCAAACAAAATCACCGGAGTTTTGAAATGTTTTTCAACCAAATATCTTTCGTGTTCCGACTGCAAATCGGTTCCCCAACCTTCAATCGGATATTTAAATTTCCCTTTTTGATTGTGTTTGGATTTCTGAAGAATTTCAATGGCTTCGGTATAAGACAAACGAATGAATTTATTTTCCAAAACATAGTTCAAACGCTCCATTAAACTCAAATCCGAACGTTCATTCTGTGGTTTCTGAGTTTGTTCTTTGTCAAAACGTTCCGCCAGAAATTTCATATCATCGGCGCAATTGTCCAAAGCATATTGAATGACATATTTCAACATATCTTCGGCCAAATCCATATTCATATCCAGATTATAAAAAGCCATTTCGGGCTCGATCATCCAGAATTCAGCAAGGTGACGGGTGGTATTGGAATTTTCCGCACGAAAAGTTGGTCCAAAGGTGTAAATTTTCCCCAATCCCATTGCTGCCACTTCTCCTTCCAACTGCCCGGAAACCGTCAGATTGGTATGTTTCCCAAAGAAATCCTGAGTGAAATCTACTTTTCCTTCTTCATTTCTCGGTAATTCTTTTTCCAAATCAAAATTGGTCACGCTGAACATTTCGCCCGCTCCTTCGGCATCTGATCCGGTAATAATCGGCGTATTGACATACACAAACCCATTTTCATTAAAATATTTATGAATGCCAAACATCAGACTGTTTCGAACACGCATAATGGCCGAAAAAGTATTGGTTCGAAAACGCAAATGCGCCTGTTCGCGCAGCTTTTCCAGACTGTGTTGTTTGGGTTGCAGAATGGTGGACTGAAGTTCGTCGGGATTGGCTTCACCCAAAACTTCAATGGTTTTGGCAATGATTTCAATTTCCTGTCCGGCTCCCTGGCTTTCCACCACTTCGCCCGACACTTTCAGAGAGGCTGCCGTGGAAATTTTCTTCAGAATATCCTCATTGAACTTCTCGAAATCAACTACAATCTGAATGTTTTTGATTGTTGAACCATCATTCAGCGCAATGAAACGATTGCTTCGGAAGGAACGAACCCAACCTTGAATGGTTATATCTTGTAAAATTGCCTGTTTGCCTTTCTCGAGTAATTCTTTGACTGTATAATTTTTCATTTTATCAATTCTAGTTTTACAAAAATAGTCATATTTAACAAAGAGTAAATTATATAGGTATAATTTTTGATAGAATTTTTCGACATTTATTTTGGAGGATTTAACTTTCTGAAATTCAGCTACAGACAAATTCAATTTAATTAAAAAATGAGACTTATCTTTATCTTCGTTCTAAGCTCGGTGCTTTTTTCCTGCAAGGGACAAACCGATAAGTCAAAAAAATCAAATCATACAGAAATGAGTTCAAACGGGAATTTAGAGAAAATCACCTTTGGGGGTGGTTGTTTTTGGTGTGTGGAAGCGGTTTTTGACCAGCTTTTGGGTGTGGAAACGGTAACTTCTGGTTATGCCGGCGGACATACGGAAAATCCGACGTACAAGGAAGTTTGTTCGGGAACGACTGGTCACGCCGAAGTCATTCAGGTGGCATTTGATCCGGAAATCATTTCGCTTGATGAAATTTTTGATGTGTTCTGGACGGTTCACGATCCGACGCAGCTAAATCGTCAGGGAAATGATGTCGGGACGCAATATCGTTCCATTATTTTATACGAAAATGAAGAACAAAAACTAAAAGCAGAACGTTCCATTAAAGAATATGAAGCTTCGGAAATCTATGACGGAAGTTTTACCACCCAAGTTGTTCCGCTGGAGAAATTTTATACAGCTGAAGATTATCACCAAAATTATTATGAAAACGACGGCGGACAAAACCCGTATTGTACAGTCGTTGTAAAGCCGAAAATCGATAAGTTTTACAATAAATTCTACGACAAATTAAAGCCTGAATATAAATAGTCGGATTAGCAATCCTTCCTTTTTCTCCGGCATAATTACTTTGCTATTATAACAATGTTCCAAGGATAAATTTAAGAAGATTTTTTATGCCACAGGTTACGCTGAGGCTCCCGAAAAGTCCCAAAAGCTATCGAGATCGAGATCGGGAGTGGGGCAGTGGGGGTAACATTAGGTTCAATAAAAACAATTTTAAGGCTTTTTAAGTAATTATAAATCACAAAACCAACCTGGAGGTTGATTTTGAATGTATAAAACATTTTCTGAAATCTATTGAAAGTGAAATTCTTATATTTTGGATTTCAGGAAATGTCCCTCTCTGAAACATCACCGAAACAGAATACACACTATGCTTCAACCCAAAGGGACGAGTGAGACTTTGGAAATTGAGAATTTTCAAGTCGAAACTTGCCAGCGTAGCTGTGTGGTTTTGCTCATTGTTGCTTAGTTGTGTCGCTAAAGCTCCAACGGGCATTCGCGAACCTCGTTCCTCGGTTTGAAATCCATCTAAGTAATCCAATATTTTGATGCTGTCACTGTACACCACCGTTTTCTTTAGTTTTTGTCCTGCTGCATTGTAAAGATATGTGATTTTATTGGTTGTTCCTTCAAATTCTATCTGGGTAGGCAAGTTCAGGTGGTTGTAAGTGATACTGGAGATTCCTTTGTTTCTATCCTTTATCATATTTCCATTGGCATCGTATTCATAATCATCCAGTAAAGGGTCGGTATTACCGGGCTGAGACTACTTAACAATTATTGGGTCGTTTGCTTTTCTTAAACAAGGATATTTTATTGGATCTATCTTTTCTGCTCTTAATCCTTTGTATAAACAAGAGAAATCTAATGTTTCTACGTGATATCTTTTCAAAAATACTCTTGTTGACAATTTTTCTCCTATCTGGCCCTTATAAAGCGATTTAAAATCTGACAAGAATGATAAAAAATCGTTTCCAGAAAAACCATACATGCGATAACTTAACCCTGATTTTTTGTGAACTCCTATTACATATCTGGTTGTATGTCCCGTAAATATGCCATAAAGCTGATCCTCTTTATTTTTTAGCAATCTTTTATAACGTACATTATCTTTCGCATTTAGTTGATAAAAAACATATTCTGGTAACAATACTTTACTCCATCCTTTTAGATGTATTTGTAGAGTATCAATTTTTAGCTCAATCAAATCACTGTAAATGCTATATAGTGAATCATTTTTGATAATCTTAGAGTCCATTCCTCTATATTTTGCTAATGGCTTATCAAGAAAAAGATGCATTTTAAATATAGACTCAGCATCAAAAGTTGTTTGCGCAAATGTTTGTGTTTGGCATACAGTTATTATTAAGATTATAATTACTTTTTTCATTTATTTTCCTTTTTATATTGCTTATACAGACTGTTGTACCTATCTTGCCAATCCATAGCGTCTACCGTAATATGGTGATTTCTATATTTAGGGTCTTGGCAACTATGACTTGCGTTTTTTGAAGCTTCCTTGTAAGTTATCGGATCCCGAGCAATAGCAAAACCATGACCAAATTCATGAGCAAGTTTATCTGAACCCATAGAATACCCTCTACTAATAGTCACGTTTATCTCATTGTTTCTTATATTTCCAGTCGTACTAATAACTGCAAAACTATTCATAGCACCTCCATAATTACTAGCATCCCCTGTTGTTACAATTATATCCAATGTGTTCTCTTCACCTGCTTTGTTTTTATAAGTCAGATTATCCATTTGCTCGAAGCCTTTAGGATCTACTGCTTTGAAATAATTTATTGCATTTTCTGTGTTTTGAAAATTTGACTCTGCCCTTTTTAAACTCTTTTCAGCTTGTTTTAATTCACTTCGATCACTTTTATACTGTTTAAACTCATCTTTATTTGAAAAATCCTTATTTTTTAAATTTGTGCTGGCATATTTCCCACTGAAGTCTTCACTTATTTGATCAAATTCAGCCTGAGCTTCTTCCATTTTTACTTGATCTCCATTAATTACTTCCATTCCATCTGGATCTACATAAATAATAGGGTTGTTAAAACCATACGTATAGGCAGACCATCTCCTTGAAACTTCCGCTAACGGATCCACATTCATCCATCTACCAAGTGCCGGATCATAATTTCTCGCCATATAATCATACCAGTTCAGTCCTAATTCATCTTGATATTCGAAGCTGTTGTACTTATACTGATACTCCGTTTTGGTAACAGGAGTAAGGAAAACATGCTCACCTTCCGGATTTGAGGAATCTACCTCAAAATCTTTCAATCTACCCGCAGCATAAACACTGTGCTTTAATCCAAATGGATAATAATGATTCTCCTCTAATATTTTCAGTTGATTAGTTCTTGGGTCTTTGGAATAAGAAACCCTTACAGAGCTTCGCTCGCAAACTTCAATCAAAGCAATGCTTTGATTTCGTTCGTCCAAATGGTCTGTATAATTAAAGACATAATTGAATACATAGCCTTGGCTACCGTCGGGAGCCGTTCTTCCTCCTCTCTTTACACTTACATAACCTTCAGGATGAGGGAAAAAGTTCAGCTCTCCACCAGCATACTGGAAACCATCTAAGTAATCCACTATCTTGATACTATCACTGTACACCACTGTTTTCTTGAGTTTTTGGCCTGCTGCATTTTCGTCTTTTATCACCAACACATCTGGAACACTACCGCCATATTACCAAATAATTACCCAATATATGATATGGTTAGCTTTATAATCAACGATTGCCCCATTTGAATAACCATTTACATTGTTAATCAATAATTTATGGTCATTAATAAAAATACCGTTCTTTGTGCTAAAATTTAAAAAAGTCCCTTTCTCCTCAGTTAATTCATCTAAATCATTAAACTTATCATTTATATTTGGTACTGGGAAAGAATAATTATAACAATCTACAGATTTAGAGTTATTTAAAAGGGGAATATTCAGATTACACGAGTCATATATTTGAGAAGTGAATACACTTCTCTCTTTTAGGTTCTGATAAATCTTTTTATATTCCTTTTCCTTATATTCATATTCTATGAATAACCCACAATATCCACTTGCGTACATTGCTTCGGGGTAAATTATTTTTTGACTAATACTTAAATCTACTAGACTATCAGTTATTGGGAATTTTGTAAAGACTTCCTTAGAAACTACATTTTTAAAATCAAGAAAGGATTGTTTTTTATGAGAAATTTTTCCATTTGAGCAGGTCGTTATAAAAAATGAAATAAAGATGATAATTACTATTTTTTTCATTGAGAAATATTATTTTATTTAAATTTCAAAAGAGACCCATCAGATGGATAATTATTCCAGCCAACATATGATTGATAAGAACTTCCGCCACTATTTGTAGATCCTATTCCATTCACGTCCCTCATTCCAACTAGAATTTTATTAATGAATGAGTTGGAATATTTGGTTTGAACTCTTTGTATAGAATTATAACCATTCAGTCTATCTTTTGTTTCTAACACTTGAATAGTTTCACTTACTCTTACAGATGACGTTTTTACATATGTTAATCTTAGCCAAACTTCTACAATATTTTCTTGGGTAACATTTATACTCATACCATTAGCATTGTTATTCATTAAATTTCTAAAAGTATAATCTCTTAATATTTCTGTGGGTGCTAATTTTAAATTATTTAGCTCTAAGAAATCTCTTAGTCCAGTTTCTGTGTATGATACTTCTTGCCCATCTTCTGATGGCAATGGTTTTAATTCATTCTCTTCTGCTAGATGCTCCCAATCTTTCCCAAGTTTCTTCTCATATCCTTTTGTTTCATTCGGGGCATGTATAATATCTCCAGTGGTTGAATTTAGAAACCAATCATCCCCTCCCTCATTCTCAATTTCCTGAAATCCGCCTGACCAGTGTACGCTACCCATAAGGTCTTGTGAATCTACTATTCTATCATAACCAATATCTACAGCATCAGCCCCGCTCGGATCTGCCCAAAAAACAGGGTTATTGTCAAAAGCACTATAAGGCGAGTAGTCAAAATGGGTGACAGGGTCTTGCGCTACCCATCTACCAATGGCAGGGTCGTATTGGCGCATATCCATAGCATACATATTCAAACCAAGCTCATCTTGCCACTCCTGACCGTTATATTTGTAGTGGTACTCCGTTTTGGTAACGTTGTTAAGGAAAACATGCTCACCTTCTGGATTTGAGGAATCTACCTCAAAATCTCTCAATCTACCCGCAGAATACACACTATGCTTTAATCCAAACGGATAATAATGATTCTCCTCTAATATTTTCAGTTGATTAGTTCGCGGGTCTTTGGAATAAGAAACCCGAATGTTGCCTAAATGGTCGGTGTAATTATATACATAGTTATACGCATAACCCATATCTCCCGGACGGGAATAAGTAGGCGTTA